>NZ_JAOWHD010000005.1:0-368 GCF_030332785.1 Citrobacter sp. Cpo069 | reverse complement strand
GTTCCCGAGCGGCCAAAGGGAGCAGACTGTAAATCTGCCGTCATCGACTTCGAAGGTTCGAATCCTTCCCCCACCACCATTATTTACTACAGCGATGTAGTTATCCCGGTGAGTAATGCAGAAGTTTGCACTTGTCGGGGAAGGGTGAGAGCCTTCGATTAAGGTTCGACTCGAGCGAAAGCGAGAGAACGTTGCCAACGGCAACGACCCGAAGGGTGAGAAGCGAAGCGACGAATAATCCTTCCCCCACCACCATCTTCTAGCACTGCCTACAATTTGAATTACCCCTGGTGGGGTTCCCGAGCGGCCAAAGGGAGCAGACTGTAAATCTGCCGTCATCGACTTCGAAGGTTCGAATCCTTCCCCCA
>NZ_JAOWHD010000001.1:0-210 GCF_030332785.1 Citrobacter sp. Cpo069 | reverse complement strand
CAATTTATCAGACAATCTGTGTGGGCACTCGAAGATACGGATTCTTAACGTCGCAAGACGAAAAATGAATACCAAGTCTCTGAGTGAACATACGTAATTCATTACGAAGTTTAATTCACGAGCATCAAACTTAAATTGAAGAGTTTGATCATGGCTCAGATTGAACGCTGGCGGCAGGCCTAACACATGCAAGTCGAACGGTAGCACAGA
>NZ_JAOWHD010000004.1:0-268 GCF_030332785.1 Citrobacter sp. Cpo069 | reverse complement strand
GCTTGTAGCTCAGGTGGTTAGAGCGCACCCCTGATAAGGGTGAGGTCGGTGGTTCAAGTCCACTCAGGCCTACCAAATTCGCCTCCGTGCTGTGTTACGGCGATGCTCGCATACTTCAGTATGCTTCGCACCACCGCGCCTTGCCCGGAAACGAATTAGGGTACAGAGATTAGCATTTACGATGGGGTTATAGCTCAGCTGGGAGAGCGCCTGCCTTGCACGCAGGAGGTCTGCGGTTCGATCCCGCATAGCTCCACCATCCTTACTG
>NZ_JAOWHD010000063.1:0-543250 GCF_030332785.1 Citrobacter sp. Cpo069 | reverse complement strand
GTAAGCGTCGTCTGAGTACCGTCTGGTCCCGAATCCAGGATCCTGTAACTTAAGCACCCACTTATTTTGCAGGTGGACACCTCATGCGCGCTAAAGAAAGACTTCCCCGGAAACACTATTCCCCTGAATTCAAAATGGAACTGGTCAGGCTGGCTCTTGAAGAAGAAGGCAGTATTGCCGCACTGGCCCGGAAACATGACGTCAATGATAACCTGCTCTTTAAATGGATAAGGCTCTGGCAGCGTGAAGGGCGGGTCTGTCGGCCCCGAAAAAACTCATCGTCGCTTCCTGCCCTGATACCCGTGCAGCTTCAGGCGGGCTCTTCTCTCCCAACCTTCGAACTACCATCCTGCTCTCCTCCCGCTACCTGCCACATAAAATGTCGGGGAGGAGAAATAACACTGACTCATCCCTCTGCTGAACTCATGAGCACTGTCCTGCGCGAACTGATGCGGGGGCCGGTATGATAAATCTTCCCGCAGGCACAAAAATCTGGCTGGTTGCCGGTATCACCGATATGCGCAACGGCTTCAATGGCCTCGCCGCAAAGGTGCAGACCGCGCTGAAAGATGACCCGATGTCCGGCCACGTCTTCATCTTCCGGGGACGCAGCGGCAGTCAGGTAAAACTGCTCTGGTCCACCGGCGATGGTCTGTGCCTGCTGACAAAGCGACTGGAACGTGGTCGCTTCGCCTGGCCCTCAGCCCGCGATGGCAAAGTGTTCCTGACGCCGGCGCAACTGGCGATGCTGATGGAAGGTATCGACTGGCGACAGCCAAAGCGGTTACTGACATCCCTGACCATGTTGTAGCGCTCTTTATCCTGGTTGTCGCAGAATAAGCCTGGTAAAATACAGGCTTATGAACGATACCTCTTCTGACGACATCCTTCTGCTGAAACAGCGCCTGGCCGAACAGGAAGCGTTGATCCACGCCCTGCAGGAAAAGCTGAGCAACCGGGAACGCGAAATAGACCATCTGCAGGCGCAACTGGATAAGCTGCGCCGGATGAACTTCGGCAGTCGTTCCGAAAAGGTATCCCGCCGTATCGCGCAAATGGAAGCTGACCTGAACCTGCTGCAGCAGGAAAGCGATACGCTGACCGGCCGGGTGGATGACCCGGCAGTGCAGCGCCCGCTGCGTCAGACCCGCACCCGCAAACCGTTCCCTGAGTCACTCCCACGGGATGAGAAGCGGCTGCTGCCGACTGAGCCGCGTTGCCCGGAGTGCGGTGGTTCGCTGAGTTACCTGGGTGAGGATGCCGCCGAACAGCTGGAGCTGATGCGCAGCGCCTTCCGGGTTATCCGGACAGTCCGTGAAAAGCATGCCTGCCGTCGGTGCGATCGCATCGTTCAGGCCCCGGCTCCTTCGCGCCCCATCGAACGGGGGATCGCCGGACCGGGGCTGCTGGCCCGAGTGCTGACCTCAAAGTATGCAGAGCACACACCGCTGTATCGCCAGTCGGAGATCTATGCCCGCCAGGGTGTAGTGTTGAGTCGTTCTGTACTGTCGGGCTGGGTGGATGCGTGTTGTCGTCTGCTGGCACCGCTGGATGAAGCCCTTCAGCACTATGTCCTGACCGACGGCAAACTCCATGCTGACGATACGCCTGTCCCGGTGCTGTTGCCGGGCAATAAGAAGACGAAGACCGGGCGCTTATGGACGTACGTTCGAGACGACCGCAACGCCGGATCAGCGCTGGCCCCCGCAGTGTGGTTCGCTTACAGCCCGGACAGAAAAGGTATCCACCCTCAGACCCATCTTGCAGGCTTCAGTGGCGTACTGCAGGCTGATGCCTACGCCGGGTTCAACGAGCTCTACCGCGACGGCCATATAAAGGAAGCCGCGTGCTGGGCCCATGCCCGCCGAAAAATCCACGATGTTCACGTCCGTACCCCGTCAGTCCTGACGGAGGAGGCGCTGAAACGGATCGGCGAGCTGTATGCCATCGAGTCGGAGATCAGAGGTAAAAGAGCAGAGGAACGGCAGGCAGTCCGGCACCAAAAAGTGCTGCCGCTGCTGGCGTCACTGGAGGGGTGGCTGCGGGAGAAACAGAAAACCCTCTCAAGGCACTCAGAACTGGCGAAGGCGTTCGGGTATGCGCTGAACCAGTGGCCGGCGCTGATCCGCTATGCAGAAGATGGCTGGGTGGAGGTGGATAATAACATTGCCGAAAACGCCCTACGACGGGTCAGTCTGGGGAGAAAAAACTGGCTGTTCTTCGGCTCGGATCATGGTGGTGAGCGCGGTGCGTCACTGTACAGTCTTATCGGGACGTGCAAATTAAACGGCGTGGATCCGGAACGCTATCTGCATTATGTACTTGATGTCATCGCCGACTGGCCTGTGAACCGGGTGGGTGCTCTGCTCCCGTGGCGGGTTACTCTGCCTGCCTGACCAGCTTCACTTCGTCAATACGGTTCTCACTGCACGCTTACGGAGAAACCTATGAAAGCCGGCATTGTGACAGCCTTGATTGCCCTATGTTTGCCGGTAACCGTTTTTGCTACCTCTTTACGTCTGTCTAATGATATTGACCTTCTGGTACTGGACGGAAAAAAAGTCTCCAGCTCATTACTGCGTGGTGCCGACAGTATTGAGCTGGAAAATGGTCGGCACCAGCTCGTGTTTCGCGTAGAAAAAACCATTCGCCTGTCCAGCCACGAAGAACGTCTGTATATTTCACCTCCGTTGGTCATCAGCTTTGATACCCAACTCGTCAGTCAGGTTAATTTCCACCTCCCACGTCTGAACAACGAGCGGGATGCAACGCATTTTGATGATGCCCCGCGCGTAGAACTGCTGGATGGGGACTCCATGCCTATACCGGTTAAGCTGGATATTCTGTCAATCACGTCCACCGCAAAAATCGTAGATTATGAAATGGAAACAGAGCGCTATAACAAAGCGGCTAAGCATGCGTCTTTACCGCAATTTGCCACGATGATGGCCGATGACAGTTCGCTGCTTTCCGAGGTGTCTGAACTGGATCGCGTGCCGCCTCAGTCGCAAACACTGACCGAGCAGCGCTTAAAATATTGGTTTCAACAGGCTGACGCACAAACGCGAAGTAACTTCTTACAATGGGCGGAGAAACAACCCCCATCGTGACATTTATGTTCGTATACGCATTTTTTTTGTCTTTCTCTTGCAGCGTCAAGTGCTTCCAGTACTCTGTAACAAGGTTAACTTGGGAGCTGTACTATGGAATTAACGACTCGCACATTGCCAGCGCAGAAACATATTGCATTGGTCGCACACGATCACTGCAAAAAGATGTTGATGAGCTGGGTTGAACGCCACCAGCCATTACTGGAAAAACACGTTCTGTATGCAACAGGAACAACAGGAAACTTAATTCAACGCGCGACAGGAATGGACGTCAACGCCATGCTGAGCGGCCCAATGGGGGGTGACCAGCAGGTGGGTGCGCTGATTTCAGAAGGGAAAATTGATGTGCTGATTTTCTTCTGGGATCCGCTCAACGCCGTTCCCCACGATCCTGATGTCAAAGCCCTGCTACGCCTGGCCACGGTCTGGAACATTCCCGTCGCCACCAACGTGTCAACGGCTGATTTTATTATCCAGTCGCCAAACTTCAACGACGCAACGGATATCTTGATCCCGGATTACGCCCGTTATCTGGCAGAACGCCTCAAATAAACGCTAAGCAGGCGGTAATTGCCGCCTGCTTTTCAGGGTTTCCTGGTCACCGGAACGTCTAATTGCTTAAGCTCATCAACAAAGCATGATGGCGCGTCTTTGCTAAACAGTAGCCATACCCGATGCCGAGCACGCGTTAGCGCCACATACAGCAACCGTCTCTCTTCTGCATCAGGAAAATCTTCAACAGCCGGAAGTAACGCCTCCTCCATAATCGACTCGCGAGCCGGAGCCGGGAAACCGTCATTCCCTTCATGAAGCCCCATAACAATGACGTAATCCGCCTGCTGCCCTTTGCTGGCATGAATAGTCATAAAATCCAGCTGCAGCTTGGGCCAGCGGGTGGCCGCTTTGTCCAGGCTGGCAGGTTTGAGATGATGGTATCGCGCCAGCACCAGAATTCTCTCTTCGGCTTTCACAAAACCCGACAGCTTATCCAGCAACAGATCTAACTGGCTTTCGTCGAGCAACGTGACGGCTTTTTTATCACCGGTCGTCAGACTGTTCAGCGGTTTCGTGAGCTGATGGGGATTTTGCTGGATAAACTGGTTTGCTACCTCACCAATACGGCTATTAAAACGGTAAGTCATATCCAGATTACAGCGATCGCCCTCGCCGAAGTTTTGCTGGAATGCGGTTGTCAGAGAAAGCTGTGCTCCGCTGAACCGGTAAATTGCCTGCCAGTCATCTCCCACGGCAAACAGCGTGGTCTGCGAGTTTTGCTTACGCAAGGCGGCTAACAGGGCGGCGCGCTGAGGGGAAATATCCTGAAATTCATCGACCAGAATATGTTTCCACGGACTGATAAACCGCCCCTTCTCCAGAATGACAATAGCCTGATGGATCAACCCGGAGAAATCGACGGCATTCTCATCCTTCAGGGCACTCTTCCAGGCCTTGAGCAGCGGCGCCATTAGCTTTATGCGTTTACTGAACAGATCACGGATCTCCTCCGGAGCATTAGCAATCATCTCCGCCTGTGCTCCGCCATGCATTCGCATCAAACTAACCCAGCGATCCAACCGGGAGGCCAGACGGCGCTGTAATTTTTCGTCATCCCAGAAGTTACCTTCGGGTACAGACCACTGCATTTCTTCTTCTAACCATTGTCGCCAGCCTTTAGCCTGAGCCTTTTTCTCACTGCACTGCTGACGCCAGGTTGTTATAAAGAGTTTGTTGCGCGCGATAGCATCATTTTCAAGCTTGCTTACCGTTGGGACTTTTTTGCTGCCTTGCGAAATAATGTGCAACGCGAGTGAATGGAACGTCCGTGCGGTGACCTCATCCGTATGCAGACGCTCACGGATGCGGTCATCCATCTCCTGGGCGGCTTTGCGTCCAAACGCCAGCAACAGGATCTGTTCTGGTGCGGCTTCTCCTCGTGCAAGCAACCAACCAGCCCGGGCAACCAACACAGATGTTTTACCGCTTCCAGCACCTGCAAGTACCAACAATGATTGCTCACCGTTCACCACCGCGCGCGCCTGAGCAGGGTTCAACGGCAAAGATTCAATATGCTGGAAAAACTCGGCATACTCTTCCAGCATTGCATCGGTGTACGCCTGATTGTGCTGTAAGCGACAGGCTTCAATGTCTTTCAACCATGCCTGGCATTGACGTAACGCCTCCCTGCAATTTTCAAATTCCTCCAGCCGATTAACCGGGAGCGGTAACGCGGCATAGGCACGGCGAATCTGCTGCTGCAGCCCTGACGTTTGTTCGCGCGTCAGCCATTTACTTTCACTAGTACGCGCCGCTATCGCATCCAACTGCTGCTGTAAAACCCCCGCAGCAACGTCACTCATTTCCTGGCTCCACTGTTGCCAGAGCGCATTCAAATGATGATGGAAGCGCTGGGTTTCCGCCCACTCTGTACCGTGAAGACGAACCACCTTCTCATCCGGGAGTACAAACTCCAGCTCGCCCCATACCAGGCCGCGTTTGCAATGAATAGCTAGTAACTGATTGAAGGGAATAAGATACTCGTGACGATCGCCGGAAACTTTAATCCCGGCATTGAGAATAACGGCCCGATCGTAAGGGTGTTGTGCCAGACGTTTTCCAAGAGAAGTTGCTTTCAGTTCCATAAGACTCAAGCGGATCCACACGAAGAGGTTTGCTTATCAGTGTAACCGCCAGAGAAAACGTGCTCCAGCCCAAAAAAACGTTACAATTGCCGAATTCACAGAAAACCAGAGTTAACCGAGGGTTTATGCGTACTGTTCTGAATATTTTAAATTTTGTGCTTGGGGGGTTCGCCACCACCCTGGCCTGGTTGCTGGCAACGCTGGTCAGTGTCGTGCTTATTTTTACTTTACCCTTGACCCGTTCATGCTGGGAGATAACCCGACTTTCGCTGTTTCCCTATGGTAACGAAGCGATTCATGTCGATGAACTGAATCCGGCCGGTAAAAGCGTCCTGTTAAATACCGGCGGCACCGTGCTCAATATTTTCTGGCTGATTTTCTTCGGCTGGTGGTTGTGCCTGATGCACATTATCTCTGGTATTGCTCAGTGCATTACGATTATTGGTATTCCGGTTGGCATTGCAAACTTTAAAATCGCTGCCATTGCGCTCTGGCCGGTGGGTCGCCGGGTGGTTTCAGTAGAAGTTGCCCGTGCAGCGCGTGAAGCCAATGCACGTCGTCGTTTTGAATAATCAGGACCGATGGCCTTTATGTTAAGTCCTCTGCTCAAACGCTATACCTGGAACAGCACATGGCTGTACTACGTGCGGATTTTTATCGCGCTATGCGGCACAACGGCGCTACCCTGGTGGCTGGATGACGTCAAGCTGACTATCCCACTCACGCTGGGTATGGTCGCTGCCGCACTTACCGATCTGGACGATCGTCTCGCGGGCCGATTGCGCAATTTAATCATCACACTGGTGTGCTTTTTTATTGCCTCAGCCTCCGTTGAACTGCTCTTCCCATGGCCATGGCTGTTTGCTATTGGTTTAACGCTTTCCACCAGCGGCTTTATTCTGCTGGGGGGATTAGGCCAGCGCTATGCAACTATTGCTTTTGGTGCATTGCTGATCGCCATTTACACGATGCTGGGCACCTCGCTTTACGATCAGTGGTATCAACAACCCATCCTGCTGCTCGCTGGCGCTATCTGGTATAACCTGCTGACGCTCACCGGACATCTTCTGTTCCCCATCCGCCCCTTACAGGACAATCTGGCACGCAGCTACGAACAGTTAGCGCACTACCTGGAACTGAAATCGCGTCTTTTTGACCCCGACATAGAAGATGAAAGCCAGGCACCGTTGTATGATTTAGCTCTCGCGAATGGCCAACTGATGGCAACGCTGAATCAGACTAAAGTGTCGCTGCTGACCCGCCTGCGCGGTGACCGTGGACAACGGGGAACACGTCGCACGCTACATTACTATTTTGTGGCGCAGGATATTCATGAACGCGCAAGCTCTTCACATATTCAGTATCAAACGCTACGCGATCATTTCCGTCACAGCGATGTGATGTTCCGTTTCCAGCGGTTGATGTCGATGCAAGGGCAAGCCTGTTCACAATTATCTCGCTGTATTTTATTGCGCACGCCTTACCAGCACGATCCGCACTTTGAGCGCGCCTTCACCCATATAGATGCCGCACTTGAGCGCATGCGTGCCAGTGGTGAACCTGCCGACCTGCTCAATACGCTGGGTTTTTTACTGTCAAACCTACGGGCAATCGACGCGCAGCTTGCTACCATAGAGTCTGAACAGGCTCAGGTACTCTCGCGCAATGAGACTGAAAATCAGCTTGCCGATGACAGTCCCCATGGATTCAGTGATATCTGGTTACGTCTGAGCCGTAATTTCACCCCTGAGTCTGCTCTGTTTCGCCATGCCGTTCGCATGTCGTTAGTGCTCTGTGTTGGTTACGCCATTATCCAGATAACCGGCATGAATCACGGATACTGGATCTTGCTGACCAGCCTGTTTGTCTGTCAGCCAAACTACAACGCCACCCGACATCGCCTGGCGCTCAGGATTATCGGCACGTTGGTTGGGATTGCCATTGGTTTACCGATCCTGTGGTTTGTACCCTCTCTCGAAGGGCAGCTGATACTCCTGGTGATCACTGGTGTACTGTTTTTTGCCTTTCGCAACGTCCAGTATGCACACGCCACCATGTTTATCACGCTGCTGGTGTTACTGTGCTTTAACCTGCTCGGCGAAGGCTTTGAGGTTGCACTGCCGCGTGTCATCGATACGCTAATTGGCTGTGCTATCGCCTGGGCTGCTGTCAGTTTCATCTGGCCAGACTGGCGTTTTCGTAACCTACCACGGGTAATTGAACGGGCGACTGACGCTAACTGCCGCTACCTTGATGCTATTCTCGAGCAATATCATCAGGGCCGTGATAATCGTCTGGCCTACCGTATCGCTCGCCGTGATGCGCATAATCGTGATGCTGAACTCGCCTCCGTGGTATCAAACATGTCAAGCGAGCCGGATGTCACGGCCCAAACCCGCGAAACGGCGTTCCGTTTACTGTGTCTCAACCATACGTTTACCAGCTATATTTCTGCGCTGGGCGCACATCGCGAACAGCTGACCAATCCAGACGTTTTGGCATTGCTGGATGACGCTGTTTGCTATGTTGATGATGCCCTTCACCATCAACCCGCTGACGAGCAGCGTGTATATCAGGCGTTAGAAGGGCTGAAGCAGCGAATTCAGCACCTGGAACCACGCCCGGACAGTAAAGAGCCGCTGGTCGTTCAGCAAGTTGGGCTATTGATCGCCCTGCTCCCAGAGATCCGGCGATTACAGCAGCAAATTGACGTGCTGCCGTCTAATACCCCGGCTCCGGCGTAAGAGAACTTACCCACTCAACCAGCTCCTGGCGACGCGTCGCCGGGAGCGCGGCTTCATGTATCCCCCCTACCGCGCCTTCAAGGGCATAGAGTACTTTTACCGTCAGAGCCGGGTTATTTTGCCGAAGTTTCAGCCAGCACATTTGTGCTCCCAACGATCGCATGGTCCCCTCATCTTTAATTCCAGCTTCATTCAACAGAGTCTCCAGATGAAACGTCATATTCGGCAATTCCCGCAGACGATGCTGGGCAAAGCGACTCTGTTTTTCCTTAACCGCTGCATCCAACGAATATCGCGATAGCGACACCAACTGCTGCTGGTTTTGCCACAGGGCATCGTTCACCTGGTAATAATTAAGTACAAGAGGACGTCCGCGCTTAATAAATGTCAGCCAGACAGGAGAATTTTGTACACAATACTGGGCGCTCTGCTCACAGGCGCGAAGATACAGCTCACCATTAGCGACCATGGCAAAGACCGTATCGCCAACCGTCAGACTGTAGCCACCAAACAGTGAGCGATAGTGAATTGTCCCCAGAGAAGCCAGATATTCCTGCGATTTATAGATCCTTGCATAAGAAAGCTCTTTCATAAAAATCCTTTTTAAATCATAACGTAAGCAAATGATTTTCAGTAGCGGATCCGTTAATGACGAAAATAGGCAACTTATGCGTATGGGGCAAGATGAATTTTATTTTTCCCGTGACAACGACTAAAAATTGCGAACCTGTTTCCGAAAATAAGGTTGATCTTTGTTGATTGCAGGGTTACTGTATATCCATACAGTAACTCACAGGGCTGGATTGATTATGTACACTTCAGGCTATGCAAATCGTTCATCGTCGTTCTCTTCCACATCAAGCAACATTGCGCGCGTTTCATCAGAGAACGCAACCGCTGGGCTTATCAGTGAAGTTGTCTATCGCGAGGACCAGCCCATGATGACACAACTGCTGCTGCTTCCCCTGCTGCAACAGTTAGGGCAACAATCACGCTGGCAGCTGTGGCTGACGCCTCAGCAAAAATTAAGTCGGGAGTGGGTGCAGTCAGCTGGACTTCCATTGACGAAAGTCATGCAAATTAGTCAGCTATCCCCCTGCAATACGCTGGAATCGATGATTCGTGCGCTACGCACGGGTAATTACAGTGTTGTCATTGGCTGGCTGGCGGAAGAATTAACGGAAGATGAACATGCCGAACTGGTCAAAGCGGCTGATGAAGGTAATGCGATGGGTTTTATCATGCGTCCGGTTCGCGCCCAGACACTTGCGGGCAGACAGCATTCCGGGCTAAAAATTCACTCGAATTTGTATCATTGAGTAAAATTAGGATTTATCCTGGAATTTTTTTTCATCTCTCAATTTGTCTTTGAGCTGTAATGTGTTTTTCGTCTGAACGCTTGTCTGAAGCGGTTTTCAGGATATCCTCAGTACATTTATTCAGCTATAAATGTTAAATATTGTGTATACAAGCCTTTTTTTTTCATATGCCTGACGGACTTCACACTTGTAAGTTTTCAACTACGTTGTAGACTTTACATCGCCAGGGGTGCTCGGCGTAAGCCGCAGATATCGGTAGAGTAACTATTGAACTGGTCCCCGGGTGAAGGATTTAACCGTGTTATCTCTCTTCGGAGATATTCATGGCGAATTTTGGATGATAACGAGGCGCAAAAAATGAAAAAGACAGCTATCGCAATTGCAGTGGCACTGGCTGGTTTCGCTACCGTGGCGCAGGCCGCTCCGAAAGATAACACCTGGTATACTGGTGCTAAACTGGGCTGGTCTCAGTTCCATGATATTGGCAACAACCGTATCGACAACAACGGTCCGACCCACGAAAGCCAACTGGGTGCCGGTGCGTTCGGTGGTTATCAGGTTAACCCGTACGTTGGTTTCGAAATGGGTTACGACTGGTTAGGCCGTATGCCATACAAAGGCAGCGAGCAGAATGGCGCTTTCAAAGCTCAGGGCGTTCAACTGACCGCTAAACTGGGTTACCCAATCACTGACGATCTGGACGTTTATACCCGTCTGGGTGGTATGGTTTGGCGTGCAGACGCTAAAAACAACGATGGCTTCAAAGACCACGACACTGGTGTATCCCCAGTATTCGCTGGTGGCGTAGAGTATGCAATTACTCCTGAAATCGCTACCCGTCTGGAATACCAGTGGACCAACAACATCGGTGACGCGAACACCGTTGGCGGTCGTCCGGATAACGGCCTGTTGAGCGTTGGTGTTTCTTACCGTTTCGGTCAGCAGGAAGAAGCAGCTCCAGTAGTTGTTGCTCCGGCTCCGGCTCCAGAAGTACAGACCAAGCACTTCACTCTGAAGTCTGACGTTCTGTTCAACTTCAACAAAGCAACTCTGAAACCAGAAGGCCAGCAGGCTCTGGACCAGATGTACAGCCAGCTGAGCAACCTGGATCCGAAAGACGGTTCCGTAGTGGTTCTGGGCTTCACTGACCGCATCGGTTCTGACGCTTACAACCAGGGTCTGTCCGAGAAACGTGCTCAGTCCGTTGTTGATTACCTGATCTCTAAAGGTATTCCTTCTGACAAAATCTCTGCACGTGGTATGGGTGAATCCAACCCAGTTACTGGCAACACCTGTGACAACGTGAAAGCTCGCGCTGCACTGATCGACTGCCTGGCTCCGGATCGTCGTGTTGAGATCGAAGTTAAAGGCATCAAAGACGTTGTAACTCAGCCTCAGGCTTAAGTTATCGTCTTATAAAAAACCCCGCATAGCGGGGTTTTTTTTCATCTGTTTTCATCCAAAGTAAGCCACGCATTCAACCAGCCGACCGCTACTCTTTCCCCAGCAACGCCTGTAAATCCTGTTTCAATGTCGACATTTTGTTCGCGTACTTCTCTTTATGCTCTGCGTCTTCAATCAGCTGCACAATAGTTTCAGAAAGCGTTTTTCCGCGCCGCTGCGCAAGACCTGCCAGACGCTGCCAGACCATAAATTCCAGATCGATGGATTTCTTCCGGGTATGCTGATGCTCAGCATTAAAGTGCCGCTTGCGCCTGGCACGTATGGTTTGTTTCATACGATTAAGCAGCGCAGGATTCATGTGTTCTTCAATCCAGCTATTGACCCGAACCGGTTCATTTTCGAGGGTTAGCAATAAATCAACGGCTTCTTTGGCAGCGCTGGCCTCGACGTAACGGGTGATTAATTCCCCCTCACGATGCTTCTTCACCAGATACTTCCATTTCCAGCCGCTTTCAAGGTTTTCAAGTTGTTGATATTTCATTGCGATCTCAATGTTACCGTGTAACTCTTATCAGAATATCAGCTTTTTCGGCATCTGAAGAAAAGAATATCCAGCCTGTGAACTGTCGCGCGTCATCACAACCGTTTCGCGGTGCTTTCCAGGTGTTTAGTGGTGAGGGTTACGGTATAATCTCGTTTTTTACAACAGACTAAAAAACATCAACTTTGACCATTACGAAACTTGCATGGCGTGATCTGGTTCCTGATACCGACAGTTATCAGGAAGTATTTGCACAGCCGCACGTCACTGACGACACCGACACCTTACTTAGTGATACTCAGCCACGTTTACAATTCGCGCTAGAGCAGCTTCTTCAGCACTGGACAACATCCTCGTTCATGTTGGTAAAAGCACCGGAAGAGCTTGAGTATCTCAACCTTATTGCAAAGGCTGCACGTCCCTTGCACACGGATGCAGGAAGCCTGACTGGCGGTCATTACGACATCTCCGGTCACACTATTCGTTATCGTACAGCTGAGAAAACGGAAGACAATTTTGCGACGTTAACGCAGGTGGTCAGCGCTGACTGGGCCGAAGCCGAACAACTGTTCGGCTGTCTACGTCAGTTCAATGGTGAAATCACGCTACAGCCAGGTCTGGTACATCAGGCCAATGGAGGTGTGCTGGTTATCTCATTGCGCACGCTGTTGGCCCAACCGCTGTTATGGATGCGCCTGAAAGCCATTGTCAGCCACGAGCGTTTTGATTGGGTGGCTTTTGATGAGTCTCGCCCGCTGCCTGTCTCCGTTCCGCCTATGCCGCTTAAACTGAAAGTGATTTTGGTGGGTGAGCGTGAATCGCTGGCGGATTTCCAGGACATGGAACCAGAATTGGCTGAGCAGGCCATTTACAGCGAGTTTGAAGATAATCTGCAGATTGTGGATGCCGAAACCATGACGCAGTGGTGTCAATGGGTCACGCATACTGCCATGCGCAATAATTTGCCTTACCCCGCTCCCGATGCCTGGCAGGTTCTGATCCGTGAAGCCGTTCGCTATACCGGTGAACAGGATACATTGCCGCTTAACCCGCTGTGGATCACCCGACAGTTCAAAGAGGTGGCACCGTTATGCGAGGGCGAAACCTGCAACGCTGAGCAGTTCAGCCTGATGCTGGCTCAGCGCGAATGGCGTGAGGGATTCCTGGCTGAACGCATGCAGGATGAAATTCTGCAAGAGCAAATCCTTATCGAGACAGAAGGCGAGCGTATTGGCCAGATCAACGCCTTGTCGGTGATTGAGTTTCCAGGCCACCCACGCGCATTTGGCGAGCCTTCTCGTATCAGTTGCGTCGTGCATATTGGCGACGGCGAGTTTACGGATATTGAGCGCAAAGCCGAGCTTGGCGGAAATATTCATGCCAAGGGTATGATGATTATGCAGGCGTTCCTGATGTCGGAACTCCAGCTGGAGCAACAGATCCCCTTCTCTGCCTCGCTGACCTTTGAGCAATCTTACAGTGAGGTGGACGGTGACAGCGCGTCCATGGCAGAACTGTGCGCATTGATTAGCGCCCTCGCCGACGTACCTGTTAATCAAAGTATCGCTATTACCGGTTCTGTCGATCAGTTTGGTCGGGCGCAACCTGTCGGTGGTCTGAATGAGAAAATTGAAGGTTTCTTCGCCATCTGCCAGCAGCGCGAGCTGACAGGCACACAGGGCGTTATCATTCCTTCGGCTAACGTCAGACACCTCAGCCTGCAGCCTGCGCTGCTACAGGCCATAGAAGAAGAAAAATTCACTATCTGGGCGGTGGACGACGTGACTGATGCGCTGCCACTGTTGTTAAATCTGGTGTGGGATGGCGAAGGCCAGACAACGCTGATGCAAACCATTCAGGAGCGTATTGCCACGGCAACGCAACAGGAAGGTCGTCACCGTTTTCCATGGCCGCTACGTTGGCTGAACTGGATTATTCCGAACTGATCGGACTTGTTCAGCGTACACGTGTTAGCTATCCTGCGTGCTTCAATAAAATAAGGCTTACAGAGAACATGGTAGATAAACGCGAATCCTATACGAAAGAAGACCTTCTTGCCTCTGGTCGCGGTGAGCTGTTTGGCGCTAAAGGGCCACAACTGCCAGCACCAAGCATGCTGATGATGGACCGTGTCATCAAGATGACCGAAACCGGTGGCAACTTTGACAAAGGTTATGTTGAAGCTGAACTGGATATCAACCCGGACCTGTGGTTCTTCGGTTGTCACTTTATCGGCGATCCGGTGATGCCGGGCTGCCTGGGTCTCGACGCCATGTGGCAACTGGTTGGATTCTATCTCGGCTGGCTGGGCGGCGAAGGTAAAGGCCGTGCGCTGGGCGTAGGCGAAGTTAAATTCACCGGCCAGGTTCTGCCGACCGCGAAGAAAGTCACTTACCGCATTCACTTCAAACGCATCGTTAACCGTCGCCTGATCATGGGCCTGGCAGATGGTGAAGTGCTGGTTGATGGTCGTCTGATCTACACTGCAAACGATCTGAAAGTGGGTCTGTTCCAGGACACTTCCGCGTTCTAATCCAGAACTGCGAAGCAGCCAGACATTAACGTTTCCCCGTTTTATCTGGTGTGCAAAAAGGCGAAACCTCCGCTCTGCGGAGGTTTCTTTTATCTAAAGAGACAGAATCAGGCCATTAAAACCCTATCCCCCATGGCTTCTCGCCAGCCTCCCAGCCAGTATGACCTCTGATTCAGCGTCTGATAGGGACACATTTCTTTTGAGCGTCCGGCAATGCCGGCCTGATATCCACGTTGATGTGCCCGTTCCAGGCGATCTCGTTTTTGTCTCTTCATGCCTCGTTTCCCTCATTTTTGGGTCTGGTGGAAAAGAAAACAGTGATTACTAAGTGTGCAATCACACTAAACGAATACCCCTAAACATCAGGCTCGTCAATGCGCAAAATTCACGCCAGTGTCATATTTGTGAGCTAGCCTCTAAATCATTTGTACAAAAATAGTCAGTCAGAACAGCTATCTTCACGGCTAAAAAAATAAAAAAAACCGCCCCGGGCAATGAACCAGGGGCGGCATAATTTACAATTATTTAAGCTTAAGGGATGCGTTTCAGCTCTTGAGCAATAGCCGTCGCTTCCTGACTCCAGGTATTGGCTAGAACCTTCACCATCTCATCGTAGCCGTCTTTCGTCTGTACAGCTTCGACGTGGAACGGGCGTTTGATCAGTTGTCCCTGATGATTCAGCAACCATTCACCGCTCACAATAACCTTACCATCGTACCGACCGTGGAAGCCAGTTACGGTCACGTTCAGCGTATCCTGAGTGCTTCCCAGCGGTTGTGAAGCGACAACCCAGCCAGGCAACTGCATACTGAGGTTCGCAACCAGTGTATTGCGCAATTGCTGATCTAATGGGCTGGCCCAGAGATTATTATTGGCTATCACATATTGCACATCGCTGGTCTGGTAAACCACCCCATTACCGGCCAGATAATCAGGTACCGCAATCTGTTCAACCCACAGCAGACGGTTTCCCTGATTGGCGGAGCTCTGCACACCGCCTTGTGCGATAGGGAGCTGGTAATAGCTTTTATTTTCTCCGCTGGAGCTACATGACGTCAGCCAGACCGCCATCATCACCACTAGCCATTTTTTCATTGTTTCGCCCTCTTCGGCTCTGGATCTTTTTTGTCCTTCGCTTCAAATACCAGCGCATTACTCTTATCGTTCAACGTTTTCAGTACCGGTTGCAGTTCACGCAGTACCTGATCAAGACGCTGCATATCCGCCACCATCTTGTTGTAGGCCGCGGAACCAGGCTGGAAGCCCTGCATACTACGATTCAGTTCACGTAGCGTGTTCTGCATATCCGCCGGCAGATCCTGCATCGACTGGCTGGACGTGATCTTGTTCATGTTATCCAGCGTGGTTTGCAGATGTTTCATTGTGCGCTGGCTTTCCGACAGCGTATTGGTTGCCTGCTCAATCATCGGGTTCAGCGGCAGATTGTTAATCTTATCCAACGCTTCCATCAGACGCTGTTGGATCTGCGCCAGACCACCGCTCACGGTCGGAATAATTTGATAACCATTGAATTCGCGTACACCGGTAATCGGCGGCTCTTTCGGGTAGAAGTCGAGATCGACATACAGCGCGCCGGTCACCAGGTTCCCGGTTTTGAGCGATCCTCGTAATCCGCGTTTAAGCAGTTGCTCCAAATGAGCGCCAACATCGGTATCTTCTCCCAGCTGTGCCTTCAGACGTTCTGGTTCAATACGCACCAGCACCGGAATACGGTAATCATTGTTAAATACCTGACGCATATTCGGTGAGAAGAAAGGTACTTTACTCACCGTACCCAAGCGGATGCCACGGAATTCCAGCGGTGCACCAGGCTGTAGGCCACGAATCGAATCTTTAAAGAACATCAGGTAATCAATATGATCGGTATACAGGGAATCCTGAATACTTTTTTGATCGTCATAGAGGTTAAATGAGGCCTGCTGCTCAACCGGTTGACCTTGTTCCAGTCCTTCGGGCACATCAAAACTTACACCACCGCCAAACAGCGTGGAGAGCGATCCCATTTCTACGCGCATACCTGCTGAGGTAAGATCTACGGCGATCCCGCTGTCTTTCCAGAAACGTACATTGCTGGTCACCAGACGATCGTTAGGCGCATTGATGAAAAGCTGATAGCTGATCGTACGCTTTTGCGCATCAAACGTGCTGGTTTCAACCGAGCCCACACGATAGCCGCGGAAAAGCACCGGATCGCCTGGGCTCAACTGACCGGCTTTTTTACTGTCCAGAATCACACGGATCCCTTTTGCATCTGGCGGAGCCAGCGGCGGTGAATCCAGCAGTTGGTAATTTTCCAGCTTACTGCCTTTATTGCCGGGCTGCAGTTCAATATAAGCCCCGGACAATAACGTGCCGAGCCCACTGATACCTTCACGTCCAACCTGCGGCTTCACCACCCAAAAGACAGAATCTTTATGCAGCAGCTTTTCCATTCCGGAGTTAAGACGCGCTTTAATCTCCACATGGGTCAAATCATCAGTCAGGGTTGCGCTCTCGACGATACCGACATCCACGCTGCGGCTCTTAATCGTCGTTTTGCCCCCTTCAATACCTTCAGCATTGGTGGTAATCAGCGTGACCTGTGGCCCCTGATGACTGTAGTGATAAAACAGTACCCACGCGCCAATGAGTGCAGTGACGATAGGGAATATCCACACGGGCGACCAGTTTTTTACCTTTTGCACTTTGGCTTCCCCACTTTTAGATTCCATGCTGTCAGGACTCCTCATGGCCTGGTTCTGGTTCACGGTCCCACGACAGACGCGGATCAAATGTCATCGCAGAAAACATTGTCATAATGACGACTAAAGCAAACATCAAAGCACCCATTGCAGGATAAATGTTCATTAACCCTCCCATGCGTACCAGCGCAGAGAGTACCGCAATCACAAAGACGTCGATCATTGACCAGCGACCGACAAATTCCACAACTTCATAAATCAGGTGCATACGTTCGCTGTCGCGTTTGCCGTGCCCTTTGGCATCCCAACATAGCCAGGCAATGGCGATCATTTTCAACGTCGGCACCATAATACTGGCGATAAAAATAACCGCAGCCACCGGATAAGAGCCTTCGCTCCAGATTAAAACCACCCCCTCAAGTATCGTTGATGGCAGCTTTGACCCGAGCAGATCGGTAATCATAATCGGCAAAATATTGGCAGGAAGATAAAGCATGATCGACGTGAACAGTAATGCCAACGTCCATTGCAGACTGTTTTTACGCCGCACATAGCCTTTCGTCTGGCAGCGCGGACACACCCGTTCATCAGCGGGAAGAATCGCGGTGCAGCAAGAGCAGGAACGCAGTCCCTGTCGAATGCCGGGCACGCCTGGTTTTAACTCCTGCTTAATCACTGGCATTGGCGCAATATCATCCCACAGCCAGCGACGGTCAACGCACTGGAATGCGCGCAGTTGCAAAACGCAAAAGAAGCACCACGGAATAAAGCTGCTGCCCACGCCAATATCGCCGTAAGCCATAAGCTTAACAAAGCTGACCAGCACGCCAGCGAGGAAGATTTCCGCCATCCCCCAGCTTTTTAACTGGAACAGGACGCGTGCAAGACCCGCCTTAAGTCTGGCGGGCATCTGCACCCGATTCACCAGCAGCAAGATAGTCAGCAGGCAAAACGCGGGGACCAACTGCACGAATAATAAAAAGAAGGTGCCGAGACTGGCGTAGTCTTCAGAAAAGAGAACGCTGGGGATCTCCAGCAACGTCACTTCGCTGCTCACCCCTGCGACGTTCATATTCACAAAGGGGAAGAGGTTTGACAGAAGCAGCATGAATAATGCTGCTAATACATAGGCGGTAGGACGCTGCCGCGGCGCGTCCCACTCAACCGTTAACGTAGTGCCACATCGTGGACATGCCGCTTTTTGACCATGCTCAAGGCGAGGTAACGCCACCAGCATGTCACACTGCGAGCACAAAATATGCTTCGCGGCATGGTGATGTTCGCACATATGTGCTCCTTTAAATTATGCGCCGTTCTTCAAAGACTCAAGATACTCCCAGCGCTCAAAGGCTTGCTCAAGTTCTTGTTCCGCTTCGTTCAGATTAGCTAATACCTGCTGTGTTTGCTCATGTGGCTGACTGAAAAAAGCGGCGTCAGCAACCTGCGCTTGTAGCCTTTCCAGTTTAGCTTCCAGTTCTTCAAGCTGAGCGGGGAGCTGCTCCAGTTCGCGCTGCAGTTTATAGCTTAGTTTGCTCGTGCCACGTTTGACAATTTCTGCTTTAGGAGCAACAGCTTCCTCTGTTTTTTTCGCGACCGGTTGTTTAAACGCCACATACTGAGATTGCTGGCTGCGCGCGTCATGATAACCACCGACATAACGACCAATTTTACCGCCGCCTTCGAAGATCCAGCATTCAGTTACAGTATTATCCACAAACTGACGGTCGTGGCTTACCAGCAGTACAGTCCCCTGATAGCTATCAATTAGTTCTTCAAGCAGTTCCAGCGTTTCGACGTCAAGATCGTTCGTTGGTTCATCGAGAATCAAAAGATTGCTGGGTTTCAGAAAAAGACGCGCCAACAGCAGGCGATTTCGTTCCCCACCAGAGAGCGCTCGCACTGGCGTCATCGCGCGTTTCGGATGGAACAGGAAGTCCTGCAAATAACCCAGCACATGGCGAGGTTTACCGTTAACCATCACCTCTTGCTTACCTTCAGCCAGGTTGTCCATCACGGTTTTATCGGGATCCAGTTCGGCGCGGTGCTGATCGAAATAGGCCACTTCCAGCTTGGTGCCGACGTGAATGCGTCCACTGTCAGCCTGAAGCTGGCCTAACATCAGCTTCAGCAGCGTTGTTTTGCCGCAGCCGTTCGGTCCGATTAGCGCAATTTTGTCGCTACGTTGTACCTGTGCGGAGAAATCTTTTACCAGCTGCTTTCCATCAACCTGGTAATCCACGTTCTCCATTTCGAAAACAATCTTGCCTGAACGGCTCGCCTCTTCGACCTGCATCTTCGCCGTGCCCATCACTTCGCGACGTTCGCCACGCTCGCGACGCATGGCTTTCAGTGCGCGCACGCGGCCTTCATTACGGGTACGGCGCGCTTTGATCCCCTGACGGATCCAGACCTCTTCCTGCGCCAGCTTGCGGTCAAACTCTGCATTTTGTAACTCTTCTACGCGCAGCGCTTCTTCTTTTTCCAGCAGATACTGATCGTAATTCCCCGGATAAGTCACCAGCTTGCCACGATCGAGGTCGACGATACGCGTCGCCATATTGCGTATAAATGAACGGTCATGGGAAATGAAGATGATTGTCCCATTGAAGGATTTCAGGAATCCTTCCAGCCAGTCGATGGTTTCAATATCCAGGTGGTTTGTTGGTTCATCCAGCAGCAGTACACGCGGATTGCTCACTAACGCGCGGCCCAGCGCCGCTTTACGCAGCCAACCGCCTGAAAGCGAAGAAAGTGCGGCGTTTGGATCCAGCCCCAACTGCTCCAGCACTTCATTAATACGGCTTTCGAGCTGCCACAGATTGTGATGATCGAGCATTTCCTGAACCCGCGCCATCTCATTCAGATTTCTGTCGCTCGGATCAGTCATCACCAGACGCGAAATATCGTGATAACGTTTGAGATACTCGGCCTGTTCTTCGATACCCTCGGCAACGAAATCATACACGCTGCCTTCAACATTTCGCGGTGGATCCTGTTGCAGACGCGCCACAACCAGATCCTGCTCATAAATGATACGCCCGTCGTCAAGCCCCTGCTCACGGTTCAGGATCTTCATCAGCGTCGATTTACCTGCGCCGTTACGGCCAACCAGACAGACGCGTTCGTTATCCTCGATATGCAGTTCTGCATTATCAAGAAGCGGCGCATCGCTGAACGACAGCCATGCACCATGCATACTGATCAATGACATTTATTTATCCTTTCAGGCTGCGGTAATCAGCCAGCAATTGTGGATCTGACGGTTACGGGCAAAATCCTGGGAAAGCGTTTTTTGGGTAATTTCTTGTGCTTTCAATCCCAGTTCAGCCAAACCGTCGAGATCCATACGGAACCCACGTTTGTTGTTGGAGAACATGATCGTGCCGTCTTTACGCAGTAGACGTTTCAGATCTTTCATCAGCGCCAGATGATCGCGCTGCACATCAAACGAATCTTCCATACGTTTTGAGTTAGAGAACGTCGGCGGATCGATGAAAATCAGATCAAACTGTTCATTCGCATCACGCAGCCAGCCCAGGCAATCGGCCTGAATTAAACGATGAGCGCGACCGCTCAATCCGTTCAGGCGCAGGTTACGTTCCGCCCATTCCAGATAGGTACGCGACATATCGACCGTCGTGGTGCTACGCGCACCGCCCAATCCTGCATGTACGCTGGCGCTACCGGTGTAGGAAAACAGGTTGAGGAAGTCCTTACCTTTACTCATCTGCCCCAACATGCGGCGCGCAATACGGTGATCGAGGAATAAACCCGTATCAAGGTAGTCAGTCAGGTTCACCCACAGGCGCGCGTTGTACTCGCTTACCTCAATGAATTCACCCTTCTCATTCATCTTCTGATACTGATTCTTGCCTTTCTGACGCTCACGGGTTTTCAGCACCAGTTTGTTTGGCGCGATTTCCAGTACTGACAGCGTGGCGGCAATGATGTCGAACAAGCGTTGACGTGCTTTTTGCGCATCGACCGTCTTCGGCGGTGCGTATTCCTGAACCACGACCCAATCACCGTAACGATCTACTGCAACGTTGTATTCCGGCAGGTCAGCGTCATACAGGCGATAGCATTCAATGCCTTCCTGACGTGCCCATTTTTCCAGCTTCTTAATATTCTTGCGCAGGCGGTTGGCATAATCTTCCGCGACCGTGGCAGGCTTGCTGTCCGCAGTGGTCTCTGCAACGTGATAATTCTTCTGCACACAATCCAGCGGGCCGTTTTTCGCTTTGAACTGCTTGTCGGCACGTAATTGCAGGCTGCTGAGCAGATCCGGCGAGGCGCTGAACAACGACAAATTCCAGCCGCCAAACTGGTTTTTCATCGTACGGCCCAGCAGGCTGTGCAGAGCAATCAGCGCCGGTTCGCTATCCAGACGTTCGCCGTAAGGCGGGTTACTGATAACCGTCCCATACGGTCCTTTCGGCAGCGGATTGCTCAGTTTGGCGACATCTTTCACATCAAACGTCATCAGATCGGCGATACCGGCGCGGCGAGCATTACTACGCGCTTTTTCAATCACGCGCGCATCGCTATCGGATCCATAAAAATGCGAGGTATAGTCAGCCAGTCCCTTACGCGCACGCACCTGCGCTTCGGCTTTAACTTCTTGCCAGACAGCTTCGTCGTGTTGCGCCCAACCGCTGAAGCCCCAGTATCCACGGTGCAGACCCGGCGCGCGATCGGTCGCCCACATTGCCGCTTCAATCAGCAGTGTGCCGGAACCACACATCGGATCGAGTAACGGGGTTCCCGGCTGCCAGCCAGAACGCATAACAATAGCGGCGGCCAGCGTCTCTTTAATCGGTGCCTGACCCGCGCGATCGCGATAGCCACGCTGATGCAAACCGTCACCGCTCAGATCGAGCGCAATGCTGGCAGTATCTTTGTTCAACCAGACGTTGATGCGCAGATCCGGAGATTCACGATCCACATTCGGACGCGGCATATTTTTGCGGGTAAAGGCATCGACAATCGCATCCTTGACCTTCAGCGCGCCGTACTGGCTGTTACGAATGGTCTCGTTCAGTCCGCTAAAATGGACGGCAAACGTAGCACCAGGGTTAAATATCTCTGTCCAGTCGATTGCCTGAACGCCGAGGTACAGATCAAGATCGCTGTAGACCTTGCACTCTCCCATCGGCAGGATAATGCGCGAGGCCAGGCGGCTCCACATCAGGCTCTGGTAAACAAGCCGTGTGTCGCCCTTAAAATGGACCCCACCCTGAACGACCTGACACTCCAGCGCGCCGAGGTTTTCCAGTTCAGTTTTTAACAGCTCTTCCAGCCCGCGGGCCGTACTGGCAAACAGAGAATTCATAATGTCACTTTTACTCCGAGAAAATTGCTGCGCATTATAGCTAATATGGGCTGTATGTCATAAAGTTGAAGGCTTATTTTCATTCGAGGGGCTGTACAGTGGTCACGTTAACCCGACTTTTTATTCATCCGGTTAAATCAATGCGCGGCATTGGGCTTACGCATGCCCTGGCAGATATTAGCGGTCTCGCCTTTGATCGCATATTTATGATCACTGAACCTGACGGAACGTTCATAACTGCCCGCCAGTTCCCACAAATGGTCCGTTTTACGCCTTCCCCATTCCACGATGGGCTGCATCTTACAGCTCCAGATGGCAGCAGCGCGCTCGTGCGATTTGCCGATTTCGCTAGCCAGGATGCGCCGACGGAAGTATGGGGAAACCATTTTACCGCGCGTATTGCGCCAGCGGCTATCAACCAGTGGCTTAGCGGCTTTTTCTCCCGTAACGTGCAATTACGCTGGGTCGGCCCGCAGCTGACGCGCCGTGTAAAACGCCATGTTGATGTTCCTTTATCCTTCGCTGATGGTTATCCCTATCTGCTGGCCAACGAAGCATCCCTGCGCGATCTGCAACAGCGCTGTCCGGCAAGCGTCAAAATGGAACAGTTTCGCCCCAATATAGTAGTTTCGGGAGCTGGTGCCTGGGAAGAAGATACCTGGAAAGTGATTCGTATTGGCGACGTCATTTTTGATGTAGCAAAACCCTGTAGCCGCTGTATTTTCACGACAGTTAGCCCGGAAAAAGGCCAGAAACATCCATCCGGTGAACCGCTTGCCACATTGCAAACCTTCCGTACTGCGGTAGATAACGGCGATGTCGATTTCGGTCAGAATCTTATCGCGCGTAACAGTGGCGTTATTCGCGTCGGCGATGAGGTAGAAATTTTGGCAACCGGCCCCGCCAGAGCGTACGGCGCGGCTGAATCAGACGAAACTACACCCGAACAACAACCTGATGCCACGGTGCTTATTGACTGGCAGGGACAGACCTTTCGCGGAAATAATCAGCAGGTATTGCTTGAGCAGTTGGAAAACCAGGGTATCCGGGTTCCCTATTCATGCCGGGCAGGCATTTGCGGATGCTGTCGAATTCGACTGGTAGAAGGCGAAGTTAGCCCGTTGAAGAAATCAGCGATGGGGGACGACGGAACGATTCTGTGCTGTAGCTGTGTTCCCAAAACGGCAATCAGGCTGGAGAGCTAAACCGCCTGCTCAAGGCTGAAACTGTCAACAACGGCCTGCGGTTTCAGTCTGTCATTCATTATTTTAATTGCATCGCCAAGCTGCATCGTACGCCCGGCGATAACCACGCCAGGTTGCGCAAGCAGGCAAAGCGCGGCGTTTTCACCCGGCTCAACCACTAACAGGTTTACCTGTTCATCGGTATCGCTTAAATCAACACAGGCTGCGTCACCCACGACCGGCGACCAGTTAATACCGTGTGCGACAAAGTGCCAGCTTTTTGGCATTTGCGGTTTGAGATAACGAATCGCCACCAGCGCATTAAGCACCAGTTCCGCTTTTTGTTCTTTGGCTAAATCCAGGTAGCGACATTTTTCTTCAAAGGAAAAATAAAGCGCGGCGTCATCAACACAAAAACCTGACGGAGAAAATGCATCAGGAGTGAGCATTTTACGAGCAAAACGCGAACGGAATAACATGCCATTGGCTAAATCGAGCATCATACGATCGTGCTCTTCATCATAATACCAGCGCCAGTTATCGTCGGGTTTAATTCGCATCAGTTTCTCTCCTTTCCTTAATCATCACCGTTACGACAGTATCCTTTTGCCGCTTCGTTTATTGCCCTAATAATAAAAGCTCAGAATGTTTAAATAAGCAACAGTAAAGGAATATAAAACAACCAGGGCTAGAAATAAAGCCCTGGTTTGTGATTAAGGTAGCATTCAGATATTGCTGACGATTTCTTTTATCAACGGCGGACCTTTAAAAATAAAGCCCGAATAAATCTGTACGAGGGTTGCACCAGCAGCTATTTTCTCACGTGCAGCAATCACCGAGTCGATACCACCAACACCAATAATCGGCAGCTGACCTTTTAATTCCTGAGACAACTGGCGAATAATTTCTGTACTTTTTAATTGCAACGGTCGACCGCTCAGACCACCCATTTGATCGCAATTTTTCATTCCCTGAACAAGAGAACGATCGAGGGTGGTGTTAGTCGCAATTACGCCATCAATATTATGACGAACTAAACTATCGGCGACCTGGATCAGTTCTTCCACAGAAAGATCCGGCGCGATCTTTACCGCCACCGGAACATATTTATGGTGGATCGCTTGCAGATCGTTTTGCTTATTTTTAATTGCCGTCAGGAGATCGTCCAGCGCCTCGCCGTATTGCAGCGTACGTAATCCCGGCGTATTAGGCGAAGAGATATTAATCGCGATATAACCAGCATAAGCATAGACTTTTTCCATACAAATCAGATAGTCATCTTTGCCGTTCTCTACTGGGGTATCTTTGTTCTTACCAATATTAATACCCAGAATACCGTCGAAATGCGATTTTTTAACGTTCTCAACCAGGTTATCAACCCCGTGGTTATTAAACCCCATGCGGTTGATCAAACCTTCTGCATCGACCAGACGGAACAGACGCGGTTTATCGTTACCCGGCTGAGGGCGTGGCGTCACGGTACCAATCTCAATGGAACCAAATCCCATCGCGCCGAGCGCATCAATGCACTCCCCGTCTTTATCCAGTCCGGCAGCAAGCCCGAGCGGATTTTTAAACGTCAACCCCATACAGGTAACCGGTTTTGCCGGTACTTTCTGGCGCACAAGCGCTTCAAGCGGTGTGCCGGTAATGCGACGTAATTGCTGGAATGTCAATTCATGAGCGCGCTCTGGATCGAGCTGAAAAAGGGCTTTACGAACGAAGGGGTAGTACATGAACTCTCCTGGATTCCCGGTGTGCAAACCGGGGGCGTATTATGTGCGATCGCGAGCAAAAAGGGAATTGACCTGCGGCAATAAATAGCAATCGTTTTCCTCGCCTCTGCCTTTTTATTCAATTTCCAACTTTTCTATGCCGTATAAATCATTTCGATAAACAAAATCTCTCTGCCAGACTGCTCAAATTGTTATCAATGTTAACCAAAAGCAAACAATTAGTTATAAGGGGAGAATGAAATTATGCGCGTCATCACTCTGGCGGGGAGCCCTCGCTTTCCTTCTCGCTCCAGTGCGTTACTGGAATATGCCCGAGAAAAACTAAACGATCAGGATGTCGAAATCTTTCACTGGAATCTGCACAACTTTACCCCGGAAGACCTGATCTATGCCCGTTTCGACAGTCCGGCGCTGAACACATTTATCGAACAACTGCAGGATGCTGACGGGCTGATTGTCGCAACCCCGGTCTATAAAGCCGCTTACTCTGGCGCACTGAAAACGCTGCTCGATTTGCTCCCCGAGCGGGCGCTGGAAGGAAAAGTGGTTTTGCCGCTGGCGACCGGCGGCAGCGTAGCGCATTTACTGGCCGTCGATTACGCCCTGAAACCGGTCCTGAGCGCGTTAAAAGCTCAGGAGATCCTGCACGGTGTGTTTGCTGATGATTCACAGGTCATCGATTATCAACATAAACCGCAGTTTACGCCCAACCTGCAGCAGCGTCTGGACAGTGCGCTCGACACCTTCTGGCTGGCGTTGCATCGTCGCGATATCCAACTCCCTCAACTGAACACCCTGCGAGGTGCCGCCCATGCTTGATCTTCTCAAGCGTCACACGTCCTGGCTGGCACTGACCGGGCTGTTGTCACTGTCAACCCTGGGGCATGCCGCAGAATCGGCCCCCGATGCCCTGCGCATTGGTTATCAAAAAGGAAGCGTCAGTATGGTGCTGGCTAAAAGCCATCAGCTACTGGAGAAACGCTACCCGCAGACCAAAATCTCGTGGGTTGAATTCCCGGCTGGGCCGCAAATGCTGGAAGCACTCAATATCGGCAGTATCGATCTCGGCAGTACCGGTGACATTCCGCCGATTTTCGCCCAGGCCGCCGGAGCCGATCTGGTTTACGTGGGCGTTGAACCGCCTAAACCAAAAGCCGAAGTGATTCTGGTGCCAAAAAATAGCCCGATCCAGAGCGTCGCGCAGCTTAAAGGACATAAAGTCGCCTTCCAGAAAGGCTCCAGCGCCCACAATTTACTGCTCCGGGCGCTGCAACAGGCCGGACTGAAATTTACCGATATTCAACCAACGTATCTGACTCCCGCCGATGCGCGAGCGGCCTTTCAGCAAGGAAACGTGGATGCGTGGGCTATCTGGGATCCCTATTATTCCGCCGCGTTACTGCAAGGTGATGTACGCGTACTGAAGGACGGCTCAGACCTCAAGCAAACCGGTTCGTTTTATCTCGCCGCCCGTCCTTATGCCGAGAAAAATGGCGCTTTTGTACTTGGCGTACTGGATACCTTTAGCCAGGCCGATGCGTTAACGCTCAGTCAGCGCCAGCAAAGCATTACCCTGCTGGCCAAAACCATGGGGCTGCCCGAACCGGTGATTGCGTCTTATCTGGATCACCGTCCGCCAACCACCATTGTGCCAGTCAACGCCTCTGTTGCTGCCCTGCAACAACAAACCGCCGATCTGTTTTATGACAACCGTTTGGTACCGAAAAAAATCGATATTCGCCAGCGTATCTGGCAACCCACTCAGCAGGCAGGAGAAAAATTATGAGTCTGAATATGTTCTGGTTTTTACCCACCCACGGTGACGGTCATTATCTTGGAACGGAGGAAGGTTCGCGCCCGGTCGATCACAGTTATCTGCAACAAATCGCGCAAACGGCCGATCGTCTTGGATTTACCGGCGTCCTGATCCCAACCGGTCGCTCTTGCGAAGATGCCTGGCTGGTCGCCGCTTCGATGATCCCGGTTACCCAGAGATTAAAGTTTCTGGTCGCGCTGCGCCCAAGCGTCACCTCGCCAACGGTTGCCGCACGTCAGGCTGCGACGCTCGACAGACTCTCAAATGGCCGGGCGTTATTTAATCTGGTGACCGGCAGCGATCCGCAGGAGCTGGCAGGCGACGGCGTGTTCCTCGATCACACAGAACGATATGAAGCCTCTGCTGAATTTACTCAGGTCTGGCGGCGACTGCTGCAAGGTGAAACGGTGGATTTCAACGGCAAACATATTCATGTTCGCGGCGCGAAGCTGTTTTTCCCTCCCGTACAACAACCCCGGCCACCGCTTTATTTCGGCGGCTCGTCTGATGTCGCACAAGACCTTGCTGCCGAGCAGGTTGATCTTTATCTGACCTGGGGCGAGCCGCCGGAACAGGTGAAAGCGAAGATTGAACAGGTGCGGGCCAAAGCAGCGGCGCTCGGGCGCAAGGTCCGCTTTGGTATTCGTCTGCATGTGATCGTACGGGAGACAACCCACGAGGCGTGGCAGGCAGCGGATCGTCTGATAGCCCACCTTGATGACGACACCATTGCCAAAGCCCAGGCCGCCTTCTCAAGAACGGATTCGGTTGGTCAGCAGCGAATGGCTGCACTGCACAATGGTAAACGCGACAAACTGGAAATTAGTCCGAACCTGTGGGCAGGCGTTGGACTGGTACGCGGTGGTGCGGGTACCGCGCTGGTCGGAGATGGTCCGACTGTCGCGGCGCGTATCAACGAGTATGCCGCGCTGGGAATCGACAGCTTTGTGTTGTCCGGATACCCACATCTGGAAGAGGCATACAAGGTTGGCGAGCTGCTGTTCCCGCATCTGGATGTTGCTATACCGGAAATTCCGCAGCCGCAATACCTGCAACAACAAGGTGAAGCGGTGGCAAACGAATTTATCCCGCGCAAAGTCGCGCAAAGCTAAGGAGCGGCTAATGGCAACGCCGAAAAACAGGTGGTTATTACGCCTCGCGCCCTGGTTTTTACCGGTAGGTTTGGTGGCGCTCTGGCAGCTCGCATCTTCAATGGGCTGGCTGTCCACTCGCATTCTGCCCTCTCCGGAAGGTGTTATCGAAGCTTTCTGGACGCTTTCCGCCAGCGGCGAGCTTTGGCAGCATCTGGCCATCAGTTCCTGGCGCGCGCTGATCGGATTCTCCATTGGTGGATCGATTGGCCTGACACTGGGACTTATCAGCGGTCTTTCGCGTTGGGGAGAACGCCTGCTGGATACCTCGGTGCAGATGCTGCGTAACGTACCGCATCTGGCGCTGATCCCGCTGGTGATTTTGTGGTTCGGCATTGATGAATCCGCCAAGATCTTTCTCGTGGCGTTGGGCACGCTGTTCCCAATTTACATCAACACCTGGCATGGGATCCGTAGTATCGATCGTGGGCTGGTAGAAATGGCGCGCAGCTATGGATTATCCGGCTTTTCACTGTTTGTTCATGTGATCCTCCCCGGCGCCCTGCCCTCGATTATGGTCGGCGTGCGTTTTGCTCTCGGGCTGATGTGGCTGACGCTGATTGTGGCGGAAACTATTTCTGCCAATGCAGGTATTGGTTACCTGGCGATGAACGCCCGCGAATTTCTGCAAACCGATGTGGTCGTGGTGGCCATTATTCTCTACGCCCTGCTCGGCAAACTTGCCGACGTCAGCGCCCAATTGCTGGAGCGAGTCTGGCTACGCTGGCATCCGGCTTACCATGTAAAGGAGGCTACCGTATGAATACCGCTCGCCTGAACCAGGGTACACCGCTGTTGCTGAGCGCCGTGACAAAACAATACGCCGCCAATACAGTGCTCAATCAATTAGATTTGCATATTCCGGCCGGACAGTTTGTTGCTGTGGTTGGCCGCAGCGGCGGTGGTAAAAGTACATTGCTGCGTCTGCTGGCAGGACTGGAATCGCCAACCTCAGGCGCATTACTTGCCGGAACCACCCCACTGGCGGAAATTCAGGATGATACGCGTATGATGTTCCAGGATGCGCGTCTGCTGCCATGGAAGACGGTTATCGATAATGTGGGCCTGGGTCTGAAAGGTCAGTGGCGCGATGCGGCCCGAGATGCGCTGGCCGCCGTTGGGCTGGAGAGTCGTGCTCACGAATGGCCGGCTGCGCTGTCCGGTGGACAAAAACAGCGTGTCGCCCTGGCACGGGCATTAATTCATCGCCCTGGTTTGCTGCTGCTGGATGAACCCCTCGGCGCTCTGGATGCCCTAACCCGCCTTGAAATGCAGGATCTGATCGTCTCTTTATGGCAAGAGCACGGCTTTACCGTACTGCTGGTCACTCATGACGTCAGTGAAGCGGTGGCAATGGCCGATCGCGTGTTGCTGATTGAGGACGGAAAAATCGGACTGGATCTTACGGTGGATATTCAGCGCCCCCGCCGTTTGGGATCGGTACGGTTAGCCGATCTGGAAGCGGAAGTGTTGAACCGGGTTATGAAACGCGGCGAGACGGAACAACCAATCCTTCGACATGGATAACCGCTCAGAAAACCAGGCCCGGCAGCGCTTACCGGGCCTTTTGCCGGATGGCGGCGTTACCGCCTTATCCGGCCTACTAAACTACAGGTCAACGTTTCAGGCTAACGCTTTGTCAATCTTCTCGAACAGATCGCCGGAGAGATTCTCCAGACCTTTCAGCTGTTCCAGCGCCGCACGCATTTTCGCCTGACGTTTTGCATCATAACGTTTTAAGCGAATTAGCGGCTCAATCAGACGTGACGCCACCTGCGGGTTACGACTATTAAGCTCAGTCAACATGTCGACCAGGAACTGATATCCACTACCATCTTCCGCATGGAATGCCGCCGGGTTGCTACCCGCAAAGGCACCGATCAGCGAACGAATTCGGTTCGGGTTACTCATACTGAAAGAGCGATGCTTCAGCAGGCCGCGTACCGTTTCCAGCACGTTTTTCGCCGGGCTGGTGGATTGCAGGATAAACCATTTGTCCATCACCAGACCGTCATGGTGCCACTTATCGTCATACTCCTGCATTAGCGCGTCGCGACAAGGCAGCTGCGCCGCCACTGCCGCGGATAGCGCCGCCAGCGCATCGGTCATATTGTTCGCTTCACGATACTGCTTGCTTACCAACGTGTCAGCCAGATGGGTTTCGCCAAAGGCCAGGAAACGCAGGCAGGCGTTACGCAGCGTACGCTTGCCAATATCGGCATGCTCAACGCGGTACTCATCAAGATGATTAGCGTTATAGATGGCGAGGAATTCATCTGCCAGCTCGGCCGCCAGCGTGCGGGTTAACGCTTCGCGTACTTCGGTTATCGCCACCGGATCGATGATATCGAACAGTTCAGCTATTTCATTTACTGAAGGCAGCGTCAGGATCTCTGCCGCCAGCGCCGGATCGATTTTCTCATCCAGTAAAATTGCGCGGAATGCATCAGCCACGTGTACCGGCAGCGACAGCGGTTGTCCCTGCTGATGACGGGCAACGTTAAGCTTAATATAGGTCGCCAGCAGGCTTTGCGCCGCGTCCCAACGAGAGAAATCGTTACGCGCATGACGCATCAGGAAGGTCAGCTGCTGATCGCTCCATTTGTATTCCAGTTTTACCGGCGCGGAGAATTCGCACAGCAGCGCCGGAACCGGCTGGAAGTAGACGTTATCAAAGACAAAGGTCTGCTCTGCCTGGGTGACGTTGAGTACAGAATTCACCGGGTGCCCGCCTTTTTGTAACGGGATCACTTTCCCTTCGTTGTCATACAACTCGAGGGCGAAAGGAATATGCAGCGGCTGTTTTTCGGCCTGATCCGGCGTGGCCGGCGTGCGCTGGCTGATCGTCAGCGTGTACTGCTCAGTTGACGGATTGTAGTCATCACGCACGGTCAGAATCGGCGTACCGGACTGACTGTACCAGCGGCGGAAATGGGAGAGATCAACGTTAGAAGCATCTTCCATCGCCTGCACGAAATCATCACAGGTTGCAGCACTGCCGTCATGACGCTCAAAGTAAAGTTGCATCCCTTTCTGGAAGTTAGCCTCACCGAGCAGGGTGTGGATCATACGAATGACTTCAGCGCCCTTTTCGTACACGGTCAGGGTATAGAAGTTGTTCATTTCAATGACCATATCCGGACGGATAGGATGCGCCATCGGGCTGGCATCTTCAGCAAACTGCAGACCACGCATGGTGCGCACATTGCTGATGCGGTTTACCGCGCGTGAGCCAAGATCGGAACTGAACTCTTGATCGCGGAACACGGTTAAGCCTTCTTTCAGGCTCAACTGGAACCAGTCACGGCAGGTCACACGGTTGCCGGTCCAGTTGTGAAAATACTCATGACCGATAACGCGCTCAATATCGAGGTAGTCTTTGTCGGTGGCGGTATCGGTACGTGCCAGCACATATTTGGAGTTAAAGATGTTCAGACCTTTATTCTCCATCGCGCCCATGTTGAAGAAATCCACAGCGACAATCATATAGATGTCGAGGTCATACTCGAGGCCAAAGCGCTCTTCATCCCATTTCATGGAGTTTTTCAGCGAGGTCATCGCCCACGGCGCGCGGTCAAGGTTGCCGCGATCGACGTACAGTTCCAGCGCCACTTCACGCCCGGAACGGGTGATAAAAGTATCGCGCAGAACGTCGAAATCACCGGCTACCAACGCAAACAGATAGCACGGTTTCGGGAACGGATCTTGCCACTGTACCCAGTGACGACCATTTTCCAGTTCGCCCTGCGCCACACGGTTGCCGTTAGAGAGCAGGAACGGATATTGGGTTTTATCGGCGATAATTTTGGTGGTAAAACGCGCCAGAACATCGGGTCTGTCCAGATACCAGGTAATATGGCGGAACCCTTCCGCTTCACACTGGGTGCACAGCGCTTCGCCAGACTTGTACAGCCCTTCCAGCGCGGTATTGGCCGCCGGGCTAATTTCATTCACGATACGCAGCGTAAAACGCTCCGGCAACTGACTAATGACCAGAGCGCCCTCTTCTTCTTTATACTCTGTCCACGGCTCGTCGTTCACGTGGATCGACACCAGGGTCAGATCTTCGCCATTCAGGCGCAGGGGCACATCGGACGCGCCATGACGGACAGCCTGGCTCACTGCGGTGACCACGGTTTTTTCAGCATCCAGGTCAAAGGTCAAGTCAATATCAGTAATCTGGTAATCCGGCGCACGATAGTCGTGACGGTATTTGGCTTGTGGCTGTTGTGTCATAAAAAAACCTTTAGCATCTTTAATAGAGTCTCGGCTTCAGTCTATTCCTGTTGCGTAAATCGCGCTACGCAGAATGTTCATCTTTTCAGGCACAAACACCCTTTTTGCTACATTTTCATAACACGTGGCACGAATTGCCCTCGACCAGAAAGAGAGCTTATGGTGTGATCGGGGTTCAATAAATCGCTAAACAGGGTATACTCCAGCGGTTTTCTTAGTTGTTTATTGTACTAAACGCTCCCGTGAGAGGATGCTACTGCGCACCTATGACACAATTCGCTTCTCCTGTTCTGCACTCGCTGCTGGATACAGACGCTTATAAGTTGCATATGCAGCAAGCCGTTTTTCACCACTACTATGATGTACAAGTAGCGGCTGAATTTCGTTGCCGTGGCGATGACCTGCTCGGTATTTATGCCGATTCTATTCGTGAGCAGGTGAATGCTATGCAGCACCTGCGACTGCAGGAGGATGAGTACCAGTGGCTCTCCGGCCTGCCTTTCTTTAAAGCTGATTACCTCACCTGGTTACGTGATTTCCGCTATAACCCGGAACAGGTTTGCGTCACCAATGATAACGGCAAGCTAAACATCCGCTTAACCGGTCCGTGGCGTGAAGTGATCATGTGGGAAGTCCCGCTGTTAGCGGTGATTAGCGAACTGGTACACCGTTACCGTTCACCTGAATCAGGCGTCCCGCAGGCACTCGATGAGCTGGAAAGCAAACTAGTAGAATTCTCTGCTTTAACGAAAGATGTCGATATGTCCCGCTTCCATTTGATGGATTTCGGTACGCGTCGTCGTTTTTCGCGCGAAGTACAGCAGGCTATCGTTAAACGCCTGCAGCAAGAGCCCTGGTTTGTCGGCACCAGTAACTACGATCTGGCCCGCCGCCTGTCATTAACCCCAATGGGTACGCAGGCGCATGAGTGGTTCCAGGCTCATCAGCAAATCAGTCCAGAACTTGCCACCAGCCAGCGCGTAGCCCTGGCAGCCTGGTTAAATGAATACCCTGATCAACTCGGCATTGCATTGACCGATTGCATCACCATGGACGCATTTTTACGCGACTTTGGCGTTGAGTTCGCTACCCGCTACCAAGGGTTACGCCATGACTCAGGCGATCCGGTGGAATGGGGTGAAAAAGCCATCGCTCATTATGAAAAACTGGGTATTGATCCGCTAAGCAAAACGCTGGTCTTCTCAGATAATCTCGATCTGAAAAAAGCGATTGAACTCTACCGCCACTTCTCTTCCCGTGTACAGTTGAGTTTTGGTATTGGGACACGGCTAACATGCGACATTCCGCAGGTTAAGCCACTCAATATTGTGATCAAGCTGGTGGAATGTAACGGCAAACCGGTGGCGAAGTTATCTGACAGCCCGGGTAAAACCATCTGCCACGATAAAGCATTTGTTCGTGCACTGCGCAAAGCCTTCGATCTCCCGCATATCAAAAAAGCCAGTTAAGCCTTCCAGGGAGCCATTTTGGCTCCCTTTTTCGCGTTTATTTCCGAAATCTTTCACTCCAGCTACGAATTCTGCTTGTCTGATTGCAGATGCCAGGTAACATAGGTATCCCCCCATTACGGGTGGACATGTGTTTATATATCCGACTATTAACAGAGAGAATATTATGAGCGTTGTGCCTGTAGCCGACGTACTCCAGGGCCGCGTAGCCGTTGACAGCGAAGTCACCGTGCGCGGATGGGTGCGTACCCGCCGAGATTCAAAAGCTGGCATCTCCTTCCTCGCCGTTTATGACGGTTCCTGCTTTGATCCTGTACAGGCCGTCATCAATAATTCTCTGCCCAATTACAATCAGGACGTACTGCGCCTGACGACGGGTTGTTCAGTTATCGTAACGGGTAAAGTCGTTGCATCTCCTGGACAAGGACAGAGCTTTGAAATTCAGGCCACTGAGGTTGAAGTAACGGGCTGGGTTGAAGATCCTGACACTTACCCAATGGCAGCCAAGCGTCACAGCATTGAGTATCTGCGTGAAGTGGCGCACATGCGTCCGCGTACCAACATGATTGGTGCGGTAGCGCGTGTACGTCATACGCTGGCGCAAGCTCTGCATCGTTTCTTCCACGAGCAGGGTTTCTTTTGGGTATCGACTCCGTTGATCACCGCTTCCGATACGGAAGGTGCCGGTGAAATGTTCCGTGTTTCTACGCTGGATCTGGAAAACCTGCCGCGTAACGATCAGGGCAAAGTCGATTTCGACAAAGACTTCTTTGGTAAAGAAGCCTTCCTGACCGTTTCCGGTCAGCTGAACGGTGAAACCTACGCCTGCGCACTGTCTAAAATTTATACTTTTGGCCCGACATTCCGTGCAGAAAACTCTAACACCAGTCGTCACCTGGCAGAGTTCTGGATGCTGGAACCAGAAGTGGCTTTTGCTGACCTGAATGATGTTGCAGGCCTGGCTGAAGCGATGCTGAAGTACGCGTTTAAAGCCGTACTGGCAGAGCGTGCGGATGATATGAAATTCTTCGCTGAACGTGTCGACAAGGACGCGATTTCACGCCTGGAACGTTTCATTGACGCTGACTTCGCGCAGGTGGATTACACCGACGCGGTAAGCATTCTGGAAAAATGCGGTAAACAGTTCGAAAACCCTGTTTACTGGGGTGTGGATCTGTCTTCTGAGCATGAACGTTACCTTGCTGAAGAGCACTTTAAAGCGCCGGTGGTAGTGAAAAACTACCCGAAAGATATCAAAGCGTTTTATATGCGCCTTAACGAAGACGGTAAAACCGTTGCTGCAATGGACGTACTGGCCCCGGGAATCGGTGAAATCATCGGTGGTTCTCAGCGTGAAGAGCGCCTGGACGTGCTGGATGCCCGTATGCTGGAAATGGGTCTGAACAAAGAGGATTACTGGTGGTATCGCGACCTGCGTCGCTACGGTACCGTTCCGCATTCCGGCTTCGGATTGGGCTTCGAGCGTCTGATCGCTTACGTCACCGGCGTACAGAACGTCCGTGATGTTATTCCGTTCCCGCGTACTCCACGTAACGCCACCTTCTAAACGTGCGTTATTGTTTCAAAGGCCAGCATTGCTGGCCTTTTTTATACCCTTTTAGTGCTATCTGGATACCCATCTCACGTTAAACACAACCTTTCAATCCCCTCCACCTGTTACGTAATATTTCATCGCAACACATTTGCACAAAAAAGAATCAGCAATTTTATTGTGGATTAGCATTTTCTGATTAAATAGTACACTTTTTAACCTCTCGCACGGCATTCCAGACGTCCAAAAATCGTTACCTGTAAAATCCGAACTTTCCGGCATAACGGATAAAAAATGACCTTAGCAAAATTAAACATAAGAAAATCATATAAATAGAAATAAAAACGAGAATTTTAAGCGCAGGGGCATTCGAAGTTTGACGCTGTTCACAAAGTTGCACAAAAATAACATCCTGTTACACATTTTTTCTTTTTGAAACTAAATCTTTATATTTGTAGCACTTTGACGGTAGCGAAACGGTAGTTTGAATGGAAAGATGCCTGTCAGACACATAAAGACACCAAACTCTCATCAATAGTTCCGTAAATTTTGATTGACGGAATTTATTGGCGGCAGTGGCAGGTGTCATATAAAAACCGATGAGGGTAATAAATAATGATGAAGCGCAATATTCTGGCAGTGGTTATCCCTGCTCTGCTGGTAGCCGGGGCAGCTAACGCTGCAGAAGTTTATAACAAAGATGGCAACAAAGTAGACGTATACGGTAAAGCCGTTGGTCTGCACTATTTTTCCAAGCACAACGGTGAAAATGCCTACGCTGCTAACGGCGATCAGACATACGCCCGTCTTGGTTTCAAAGGGGAAACTCAGATTAACGACCAACTGACCGGTTACGGCCAGTGGGAATACCAGTTCAGCGGCAATAACTCCGAAGGTGGTAGTGACGCTCAGAACGGTAACAAAACTCGTCTGGCATTTGCCGGTCTGAAATTCGGCGACGCGGGCTCCTTCGACTACGGTCGTAACTACGGCGTCGTATACGATGCACTGGGTTACACCGATATGCTGCCAGAATTCGGTGGTGATACCGCTGCTTCTGACCAGTTCTTCTCCCAGCGTAACGGCGGTCTCGCAACCTACCGTAACGCCAACTTCTTCGGTCTGGTTGAAGGCCTGAACTTCGCCGTTCAGTACCTGGGCAAAAACGAGCGTGATGACGTTCGTCGCTCTAACGGCGATGGCGTTGGCGGTTCTATCAGCTACGAATTCGACGGCTTCGGTATCGTAGGTGCTTATGGTGCGGCTGACCGTACCGATGCCCAGCAGAACCCGGCTCTGCGCGGCCATGGCGACAAAGCTGAGCAGTGGGCGACTGGCGTTAAGTACGATGCGAACAACATCTACCTGGCGGCGAACTACAGCGAAACCCGTAACGCTACCCGTATCTCTAACGGTTATGCTAACAAAACTGAAGACGTACTGTTGGTTGCTCAGTACCAGTTCGACTTCGGCCTGCGTCCGTCCCTCGCCTATACCAAATCTAAAGGTAAGGACATTGAAGGTATCGGTGACGTAGATCTGGTGAACTACTTCGAAGTGGGTGCGACTTACTACTTCAACAAAAACATGTCCACCTATGTTGATTACATCATCAACCAGATCGATTCTGACAACAAACTGGGCGTAGGCTCTGACGACACCGTAGCAGTCGGTATCGTTTACCAGTTCTAATAGCAGACCTCTTTGTTAAATGCCTATAAAACAGGACTTCGGTCCTGTTTTTTTATATCTGCTAGCGAATTCTTGCGTCTTAAAAAAACACCTCAGCTTTTCGTCAGTAACGGTTGGCATTTTGTAAATCTACCGTTAACCTGATAGCGGACTTCCCTTCTGTAATCACTATGGAACCTCGTCATGTTTGAGAACATTACCGCCGCTCCTGCCGACCCCATTTTGGGTCTGGCTGATTTGTTTCGTGCCGATGACCGCCCTGGAAAAATAAACCTCGGGATCGGTGTATATAAAGATGAGACAGGCAAAACGCCGGTGCTGACCAGCGTTAAAAAAGCCGAGCAATATATACTGGAAAATGAAACCACCAAAAATTACCTTGGCATTGACGGTATTCCAGAGTTTGGTCGCTGCACTCAGGAATTACTGTTTGGTAAAGAAAGTTCGCTGATCAACGATAAGCGTGCACGTACCGCACAGACCCCTGGCGGCACTGGTGCACTGCGTGTGGCAGCTGATTTCCTGGCAAAAAATACGTCGGCTAAACGCGTATGGGTGAGCAATCCAAGCTGGCCGAACCATAAGAGCGTCTTTAACTCTGCAGGCCTGGAAGTTTGTGAATACAACTATTACGATGCAGCAAACCACTCGTTAGATTTTGATGCGCTGCTGGCAAGCCTCAGCGAAGCGCAGGCTGGCGACGTAGTGCTATTCCACGGCTGCTGCCATAACCCTACCGGCATCGATCCTACGCTGGAACAGTGGCAAACACTGGCTCAGATGTCTGTCGAAAAAGGTTGGTTACCGCTGTTTGACTTCGCATACCAGGGCTTTGCCCGTGGTCTGGAAGAAGATGCAGAAGGTCTGCGCGCATTTGCGGCTCTGCACAAAGAGCTGATCGTTGCCAGCTCCTACTCCAAGAACTTTGGACTGTACAATGAGCGTGTAGGCGCCTGTACGCTGGTTGCTGCCGATGCTGAAACCGTTGACCGTGCGTTCAGCCAAATGAAATCAGCCATTCGCGCTAACTATTCCAACCCACCAGCACACGGTGCATCCGTAGTGGCCACGATTCTGAGCAACGACGCGCTGCGTGCCATCTGGGAACAGGAACTGACTGATATGCGCCAGCGCATTCAGCGCATGCGTTTACTGTTTGTGAATACGTTGCAAGAGAAAGGTGCAAACCGCGACTTCAGCTTTATCATCAAACAGAACGGCATGTTCTCGTTTAGCGGCCTGACCAAAGAGCAGGTTCTGCGTCTGCGTGAAGAGTTTGGTGTCTACGCTGTCGCTTCCGGACGCGTAAACGTGGCAGGAATGACGCCAGACAACATGGCGCCGCTGTGCGAAGCGATTGTTGCAGTACTGTAATCTATCGCGCACAAAAAAGGCCGCAAATGCGGCCTTTTTATTTATTAAACGAATTACCAGACAGGCATTTCATCTTGCAGGAACGGGTTATGTAGCCGTTCGTTACCCAGCGTAGAAAGTGGGCCGTGCCCCGGAATAAACGTTACGTCATCGCCTAACGGCAATAGTTTACGTTTAATCGAATCGATCAGTTGGCTGTGATCACCGCGCGGGAAATCGCTGCGCCCTACGCCACCTTTGAAAATCACGTCACCAGAAATCAGTAACTTTGATTGCTCATCAAAGAAGACCACATGTCCCGGTGTATGACCCGGACAATGCAGAACCTGTAACGTCACGTTACCAACGCTTATCCTGTCACCTTCATTCAACCAGCGATCGGGCGTCAGCGGCTCACAATCTCCCAGGCCAAACATGCGGCTCTGAGCAGGGAGTCCCTGTAACCAGAACTCATCTTCTTTTTCCGGGCCAATAACCGGTACACCATAATGCTGTGCCAGTTCAGCCGCCGCGCCTACGTGATCAAGATGACCATGGGTAAGCAGGATCTGCATAAGCGTCAGACCGCTGGCATCCACTTCCTGTTTGATTTTCTCGGCATCGCCGCCGGGATCGACCAGCGCGGCCAGACGAGTCTGCTCACACCAGATTAGCGAGCAGTTCTGGGCGAATGCAGTGACCGGAATAATACGATAGTTCATACAGCTCCTGTTTCATTAAGCTTATGGATCACCAGTGCCGTGCAGGGCCGGTGTCAATATGCACAAAGTTACTGCTGGGGTAGTATCCTACACCACCTGCGCGCATAGATAACGCAGCTTTGCGAATATTACTTAATGCGATGCCTTCAATATGGAAATCCATGGCCTGACCTTTAGTGTGGTAGCTTTTCTTGGCCACACCACGGCTACGTGCACGGAGTTCATTATTGGTATCGATAGAGCGATAGCCTGAAATCAGCTGTACGGGTTTACGCGTGCCCAGCAGGCCCTGCAGACGGAAGAGTTGATCAAACAGTCCCGGGTCAATGGATTTCACTTTATTGGCCCGAAAATCACGGAAAAAGTGGTTAAGTTTTGCTAATTCGTCCTGAATATAGCCCCTGCCATCAAAAAACTCTGCTTTTATTGACTCACCGGTATGCAGGTTATTCAGAGTCAATATACGCGGACGTGGGGTAGAGAGTGTTGCAAACGCAGGCGTAGGCAAGATGGCAGCGCCGAGGGCAATACCACCAAGCGCCAGCAGTTTGCGGCGATTAGCGTCAAATTTGTCCATGGTATTAAGGTCTACAAGGTCAATGTTATCGTATGTATGCTCTAGCGCACGCGGGAAACCTTATCTGGCTAAGTAGTCCACGTCAAGGCTCCCAACCCCAGGAAATACGGGGCTCACAGCCATTTTTCCCCGTTTCCAGCATAACTTACGACAATCATTTTCCTCGAACTGCTTCATTTATCTGATTAATTGCTCGGCTTTTGACACAATTTGTGCGCTGGATCGCGCTGTCAGATCGTAATTGTAAATATCTGTACGATACTGCGTGCGCCCATCAGGGCCGACAAATGCGGTCAGATAGTAGAGGTTGACCGGGATATTCTGGCGAATATTCACGTACCGCGTATCCCCTTGCTTCAGGGCATCCGAGATGCGCGTATCATTCCAGCCCGCATCCTGTAGCAGCATATTTGCCAGCTCAGAGGCCTTATTCACCCGCACGCAGCCGGAGCTTAATGCCCGCGTATCCTTCTGGAACAGATTGTGGTTCGGCGTGTCGTGCAGATAAATAGCGTCCGAACTCGGCATGTTGAATTTATAGCGGCCGAGCGAGTTACGTGCACCCGGAGCCTGCTGAAAGCGGAACGGCAGATTGGACGCAGTGATGGTCGCCCAGTCAACCTGCCACGGATCTATCGTCTCTTTACTGTTCCAGCCGCGCATTACGGTATAGCCGTGACGTTCAAGATATCCCGGATCATTCCATAACTTAGGCAGAATATCTTTACGTGCCAGCGTCGGCGGAACGTTCCACGGTGGGTTAACGACCACGTTATTTAGCGCACTGCTCATCATCGGCGTTTTACGATCGGGACGCCCTACAATAACGCGCGAGGCCAGCACCTGATTGCCATTCTGATAATAAACCAGCGAATAGGCAGGAATGTTCACCATGATACCGGTAGACAGCTCACTCGGCAGCAGGCGCAAGCGCTGAATATTTAACGCCAGCACGCCCGCACGCTGAGCAGGCGTCACGTTCAGCCAGTCACGCGTCGCAGGGCCAATCGCGCCATCTGCGCCAAGTCCCTGCCACGTCTGAAAACGCTTTACCGCATCAACCAATTCACGATCGTAGGTACCACGCCCTTCTTTGCCAGACGTACTGACGGCAGGCTCCAGCATCCCGGTTCGACGCAAAATTTCACGTAGCGCGGGGATGTCATTACTCCACTCCCCCGGACGCAGCGTTGCTGTACTGGTGAGCTGTGGCCAGGGACGTGTATCGCCCACCAGCTTGAGCAGTGATTCATGCATGGCTGCATACTGCGGATGTTGAGGCGCAAGGCTGGCCACAAATGAAGTCAGTTGACCGTTATCCAGTGCGACCTGCCACTGGTTGATGACGGAAATCGGCGGCGTCGTTAGCGCATAGGGCTTATCGCTGTAAAGCCAGCGATTACCTTTGACAGGGATGTTAGCGATAAAGTGCAGATACCCCATCATCGCATCAGAGAGCACGATGTCTCTCGCCTGACCGGTTACTGCCGGGTCAGTCAGAAGTGCAACCCAGGTAGTGAACTGCGGCTGAAAGCCGGCAATTGCGACCTCGGCTAACTGTTGCTGAAATGCCTTTACCGCATCACGATTTTCCCACATCGGCTTCATTTCGCGTGCGGCATACAGCAGTTCCAGCTGGCTCATGTAAACCGGCGTATAACCTGCTGGCAGCTGAGAGTGTATTTCGGCGCGGGCTTTATCGACAGACACGCCTTCTGGCAGCGGTTGAATACCCGCCATGATAGCCGTCGCAGAAGATTGAACCTGCGGCTGCGATAACGCTGTTGGCTGTTCACTGACGGTCGCAGAGCTATCGCCAGGGATCATTTCAGGCTCATCGGCCTGAGCATTGAACAGTGGAGCGAATGTTACGGCCAGGCACAAACTGATTGCCGACAGCCGACGACCACACATTTTATTAAGCAACATCCCTTGCCCCCTGTTTTCTTTATCATACTCTGAATAGCCAGGTCGTCTGTATTCCTCTTTATTCTGACGAGGGTCGGACCTGTAAAACGCCAATACAAACTGAAGTATGACGAGCAAGCCCGTGACGCGTTAGGCTCACCTTTAGTATATAAACATCAAAAACTTTTTGCCTAACCTAATGTAAAGAAGTCTAAAGAAATTACACCAGGCATGAAGTCTTTTCGGAAAAAGATAAGGCGGCCATGTAGCCGTAATGCCAGTCAGTTAGCGCCTCAGTTTCAGTAAACTGGCGGAGGTAAAGAACATGCTATCTCGGAAATAGAGTTCCGTTCACCTCATGCTCATTGTTTCTCTGAAACACGGATTCCCGTGAACGTGTAAAGGGCGTTCTCCGCCACGCCCTTTACAATCCCGGCTCCCGGCGGGAAAATTGTTGCTACGCAATACCCTCCGCTTATTCCTCCTGGCTACCGGGCCGGGCGCGAGGAAGCGTCCCTGCAAAGCGCGCCCTGAGCCAGCATCCATGCTGGCTCTCCCGGCCTTACGGAAACACGTCGGCAATTTTCAGCCGGACCAGCCCACACCTGACCATCTGCGTTTTTGTTTAAACAGCAAAACAGCTTTTACTGAAAGTCAGGGCATTGAAGCGATGACCCCTGTCCGGCTGAAAATCGATGAGGCGTTGACGTCTGCCCGGGACTGCCCGCAGGGATGCGGGCAGAGGGGAGGGCCTGCATGGATGCAGGCTCGGCCCCGACCCGACAGGCAGACGGCATAAGACGAATAACTCGCGCAGCGACGATTTTCCCGCCGGGAGCCTAGGTTGCAAGGGAGGTGGCGGTGAGCCTCCCTTGCACGTTCACAGGTATCTGCGCTTCAGAGAAATGACACCACTGAGGTGAACGGAACCCTGAGCAAGAATCACATGTTCATCATACATGCTTAACTGATGAGCATTAGCCATGTAGCCGCCTTTTTGCTTAGCTTGCCTGCGAGGAGGCATCTTCAGTCCCCGGCAGTGGTTCCGGTAACTGAGGCGCAAATCCGCGCAACCCCACCACGTGAACGTGTTCGGTGTTCTGGAAGACTTTACGCACCAGTTTGTAGGTGGTGCCTTTCTCTGGGCTGATGTTTTCCGGCGCAGCGATAATCAGCTGCATCTGCAAACGCTCACACAGCTCAAACAAGGTCGCAATAGAACGCGCATCGAGTCGTGCAGCTTCATCAAGGAACAGCAGGCGGCAAGGAGAGATATCTTTCCCGCGCAATCTGCGGCCTTCATCTTCCCAGCTTTGCACCACCATCACCAGAATAGACATCCCGGTCCCGATCGCTTCACCCGTTGACAACGCACCAGACTCAGCACGCAGCCAGCCGTCAGAGCCACGGTTAACCTCAACTTCCATTTCCAGATAGTTACGATAATCCAGCAGCTCTTCACCAATGGTTTGTGGCGTACGTTGCCCCATGTCTATCTGCGGATTCAGACGCTGATACAGCTTCGCCAGCGCTTCTGAGAAGGTCAGGCGATTGCTGTTAAACAGATCCTGATGCTGTTCATGCTGCTCTGAAAGTACGTCCAGCAAGGTAGCATGTGTTTCACGCACATTGACGTTCAGGCGAACGCTGTTGACCTGGCCAAACGACACGCTTTGCAGCCCCTGGTTCAGCATGCGAATACGGTTCTGTTCACGCTGAATGGTCTTACGAATAATATTCGCCACGCTGCGTGAGCTGATCGCCAGCTTCTGTTCACGTGAGGTTAACTCTTCCGTCAGACGGCTCAGCTCAATCTCCATCTGTTCAATGGCTTCCACCGGATCATCGGTACGAATAATATCCTGGCGAATACGTTCACGCAGATGCTGGTAAACCGCGACGAAGAACTGAATTTTGCGCTCTGGACGTTTTGGATCTTCAGACAGACGCAACACATCGCGCAGGTGCTCGTTATCCGCAACCGCCAGACGTAGCGCACCGAGCGCCTTATCCGACATCGAACGCAGTTCGTCACCGGAAAGATAGGCCAACTCGCGGCGGTGAAGACGACGTTCCACACCGTTATCTTTCACCATCCGCATGACTGCACACCAGCCGGCTTTGGCGGTGACTACCTGCTCGCGCATTTCATGATAATCACGTTCCAGCTTGCGCAGTCTGCGGGTCAGGTTTTCCATCTCCGCTTCGCAGAAGGTCAGTGCTTTCTCAAGTTGGTTGCGACGTGCACGGTTGTTGCTGAGCTGCGCATGCAGTTCGTCACGGCGAATACGCGCACGCTCTTCGGCACCACTGTCCGCACGAACACCGATATCCTGCAGTTCACGTTGTAAATCGTTAAGCAGCTCTTTTTTGGTGTCATAGGAGCTTTTCAGCGATGCCATGACCTGGTTGTACTGGCTTAACTGTGCGGCGTGGCTGCGCAGCGCTTCACGAGCGCGGGTACGTTCGGCTTCCGCCTGTTCCAGGCGTTCACGCAATTTTTCGTTCAGATCGCTATTGCCGCTCAGCATTTCGGCTGAGTCGGAATAACTAAAGTGCGCCCGACGCTGTACGACTTCGGTCAGCGCAAAAGCCTGCTGACGCGCATCGCGCTGCATCTGCTGGGAATACGCATAGTCTTCCTTCAGCTGTTCAAACTGCTCAGGGTCATTTTGCAGAACCGAAACGATAGGTTCCAGTTTCGCCAACTGATTGCCATGTTGCTGTACAAAACGCGCGGCTTCCTGAGCTTCATCCAGACGCTCGCGAATTTCGTCTACGCGATCGGCTAGCGTATCATCTGCCAGCAGATTCAAGCGCGGCAGCAGGCGGTTCAGCGCAGAGACGCCCTCTTTCGCCTGTTCAAACTGCATACGGCTTTGCTGGTTATCATTTTCATGATTGGTCAGCGCACGTTCCAGTTCAACGCGACGGCTATTCAGTTGGCGAATTTCCGCTTCTGGATCGTCTTCAAACGCCACCGACAGATGGCTGCCGATAAAGCGACTGAACGCCTGATGCAGACGTTGGGTTTTCTGGACGTCAAAGGAGAGCGTGGCGAAACGTTCAGACAGCCCTTCACGCTCGGCATGCAGGGTTTCGATACGGCTTTCGCGCGCTGCACGACCAAAAATCGGCACCGTCGGGAAGCGGGAATAACGCCACTGACGCTCGGCGGTTTTCACCACTACCGCTTTTTCCAGCTCATCGACGCTGAACACGCTGTCATCAAACGACTGCGGATCCCCTTCAATGAAATAGAGATCTTCCGGGCAATCCGTCAGCCCTTCAAGCTGTTCGGTAATCAGAGACAGATCCGGCACCACGATAGCATGACGCGAAGGTCCGTACAGCGCTGAGAAGTACGGCGCATCTTCAAGGCTAACGTCGTCATAGATTTCTGACAGCAGCACGCCGCCGAAGCGTTCCGCGAGCGCGTTCAGGCGCTGATCTTCCGCCCCACCGGGCTGACTTAAACGTTCAATCTCTTCATCAACCGCAGTTTTGCGCGCGCCGACTTCATCACGCTCAACAATGGCTTCACGCTCGCGCTCCAGCAGTTGTTGCAGATACTCGGTTACGTCCTGGCTTGAGGTAAACTCTTCGCCGCACTGCTCGCTAAGCTGGTTCAGGCTATTTTGCGCGGCCAGCCAGACAGGCGCGCGTTTCATCAGATGCTGGATACGAGACTGAAGTTGCTCCTGCTCCTGGCGCAACGTCATACGCTGTTCGCTGGCAGAAGAAACGCTGTCCGACAAGGCGGCGATACGCGCTTCCAGCTCCTGATGCAGGGCTTCCAGCTCATCGATATCGAACTGTTTGCCCTGACGTTTGCAGAATTCAGCCAGTAGACGCTCGGCGTCTTGTTGTTCGCGCAGACGCTGCTCCAGCTCGCTGAGTCGCATACGCAACGGCTGAACCTGTTCTGCCAGGTGGCGCTGTTCCACGCCTTCGCGCAGCAGTTCACGCGCCACGCTCCAGGCTTCACCGCGCGCCAGCGGGCCGTTGATAGCCGCCACCAACTGATAAGCCTGTTCGAACTGGCTATGCGCGGTTTGCGCCACGCTCATTTTTTGTTCAAGCGTCAGCAGTTTTTCAGTGGCTTCCTGCTCTTTGGCCTGGAAAGTCTCCAGCCATTCGGCGGCGCTGTCGGCTGTCAGGTCCGGTAAGTGACAGAGCTCTTTCGCCCGGTTTAGGGCCTGGATCGCCTGGGTATACTGAATGGCTCGCGTTTGCTGGACGTCCAGCGCTTGCTGGTAATCGGCAAGCTGGCTTTTCAGCTCATCCACTTCCAGCTCAGCGGCTTCTGCGCGGGCTTCGTTTTCATCCTGGCGGTCAACGGCTTCCGCGACCACCTCGTTTTGTTCTTCAAGACGGACCTGCAATTCTTCGAGATCCGCCTCGTAGCGTTCAATTTTTTCCTGCTGACGCAGCGCGGTTTGCACCAGATTCAGGTGATCGCTCGCGGCCTGGTAATCAGCTTCCAGATCGCCTTCCGCACCGTTGTGCTCACCCAGTTCACGCGCCATATCCACGTGTTTGTACTGCTCTGCCGCCAGCTGCTTGCGCGAGGTATACAGTTCACGACGATATTCCAGTGCTTTATCCAGATGGATACGACGTTCATTGGCATGGCGCATATAATCTGCGGCCACATAGTTGGTCGCTTCACTGATTAAATGCTTAAACAGGTCGCGGTCAGACTGGGTTACGCGAATCGCTTCCAGCGTCATACGGTTTTCACGCAGCGCGGCTTCCATATCCTGAAACGCTTTACGTACGCCGCTGTTTTCCGGCAGCAGGTAGTCACGCAGTGAACGCGTAATGGCGCTGGAGATCCCGCCGTACAGCGAGGCTTCAATCAGACGGTAGAATTTACTACGATCGGACGCAGAGCGCAGACGACGGGCAATGATGCCCAGATCGAACATCAATGAGTGATAATCGGTTATCGAGTTGAACTGCTTAAACTGCACGCCTTCCATCTCATCAAGCTTCTCTTTCAGCTCAGGTAGAGACAGTACGCGCGCCTGGCGTTCGTTCAGCGTTTCCGTCACCAGTTGGGTTGGCTGTACCGACATCGGCAGCCCCTGAATGGCAAACGGTTTGATATCCACTTTGCGATCGCGACCAGCAACCTGTTGCAGACGCACACCCACGACCACGCGCTGATGACGCGAATTAAGGACGTCGAGCATTGAATAACAAACCCCTGCTTTCAGCTTACCGTGCAGGCCTTTATCACGTGAACCGCTGGTTGCACCGGCTTCGGTGGTGTTACGGAAATGCAGCAGGGTTAAGTCCGGAATAAGCGCCGTAACAAATGCCGCCATGGTGGTGGATTTACCCGCACCGTTACCACCGGACAGCGTGGTGACCAGCTCATCGAGATCAAACGTACGGGCAAAAAAACCATTCCAGTTAATCAGCGTAAGTGAGCGAAATTTACCGCGTTCAATCATTATTCTTCTTCTCCACTGTCCGGCTGATTCTCTTCGGGCTCATCGTTGAGCTGCAGACGGTTCTCGACCGCCATCGCTTCACCATCACGAATTAAGCGACGCTGTGCTTCACGCGGATCGTCACCGCTACGCACATCCGCACCAAAGCGGAAGACAGATTCCGTAATACGGAATTTGCTGCTGTCGTGGCCCAGAAACCACACCATGCCTAAGCGGCGCAAGCGGTTGAGCGAAGAACGCACTTTTTCCTGTAGCTTCTGGCGGTCAACGTCAGAACCGGTTGAACGGTTGTTCACCAGCTTCAGTAACTTCGCTTCATCTGCCAGCGTTAGCAGCTCGTCGTACAGCTCTTGCTGGGTAAAAATCCCTTCGTTCGCCAGGCGTTCCGGGCTGAGATAGAGATAGCAAAGAATTTTACCCACCATCATGTCCAGTTCAGACAGGACCGAACGCGGAATGAGCGTCGTTGAACGCGGACGAAGGTAGAAGAACCCTTCCGGCGCACGGATCAATTCCACGTTATAGCGGCTGTAAAACTCTTCAAAATATTCCTGAAAATCCATCAGGAAGGCATGATTATCCAGTTCATCCAGACCGATATGGCGGCCCGAACGTAAGGCACTATCCAGTGCCGGAAATAACGGATTCGCCAGCGCCTGCGCCAGCTTTACCGGCATCACTTGTTCAATATTTGTCAATGACATGCGCCTGTACCTTGGCTCCGTAATCATTAATCGGCTGCCATTTGGCTGGCAGTCCGGTGAAGTCTGCTTGCGCTACGCCAAGGCGTACCGCCTGATCGATAACAATACGCGCGACGTCGAAATGACGCGCACGTGGGTATTGCGCCAGATACTCGCGCACTACCAAGCCGAGATCCAGTGGTGTTTGTCTGGATTTGTAGATAGCCAGCTGTTCTTCGATGATCGCCGCCAGCTGCTCACGGATCTCGTTAAATTCTTCATATTCCAGGTCTTCCGGAAGTTCACCGGTGACCTCTTCGTCACGCAGCACCATCTCCTCGTCACGCATATCCAGCAGACGATCGGCGTTGGCATAGGTCAGCGCCCATGGGTCGTCAAAGTAGGTCTGCACGGACTGGCGCAGACGCTGGGCGAAGACGCGGTTTTTATCCATGTCGATCGCGGTACGGATAAATTTATGCACGTGACGATCGTAGCCAATCCACAAGTCAATTGACTGCTGGCCCCAGCTAATAATGCGGTCGAGCTTGCTTTGTAAATCAAACACCAGCCGATCGACAAAATGCAAATCGTCATGCGTCATCGTGGCGTCCTGGATGCGTAACAGGTTAGCCTGCAGCTTATCCCCTGCCGCTTCCAGCGTATCTTGCAGCTCACGCAGCGTACCAGATGTTTCAGACAGCAGCATTTCACAGCTGGAAATCGCCGCCCGCCAGTCTTTGTTTAGCAACTGTGCGATGTCGTCTTTTACCTGCTGCTGCTGTTCATCCATGATGCGCTGGGTCAGATCGATACTGTCGAAAATCTCCGCCACCGAGTATTTCAATGGCGCATAGACGTTGCGATGCCAGTGGAACTCATCACCACCTTCCGCTGCCGCATCAGCCGCGCGCTTCAGTTCGCCTGCCACAATTGACAGCTGCATAGAAAGACGCAGCGTAGAGAATTCGCGCTGACGAATATAGTAATCTGTGATGCCAATCCCGAGCGGCGTTAAACGGTAAATGGCGTTGCCTTCAGCCTGCTCGCTGGTAAAGCGGTTCAGCAGACGTTGACGCACCATATCGTTGATCGCGTTGTTGGCGCGGACGCCGATGGTTTCGCTGGTTTGCTCAAACGCATCACTCACATGGCGGAACGCATCCACCAGTTCACCTTCACTCATCTCACCGTCAAGTCGCTCACCGTTTAGTGTGGCAACAGCCAGCAGGAACGAAAGTCTGTCTACCGGCAGAGAGATGGAGAAGTCATTTTTTCTGGCCCAGGCAACCAGTTCGGGGACTGTCTGGGAAAATTCACTCATAGGTTATCCTTGCATCTGCGGCTCGGGCCGGACGTTTAATCGCGGTGACATGAATATAGCGCCCAAGGCTGATATACGGTTCCTGGCGGCAATAACGTGTTTCTATTTCTGTTAAAGCATCAAAACAGTCATGCTGTTTTTGTTTATCACGCAGATAATCATGAAACACCCTCACGCCCGTTTTACCGGTTATCTCCCAGCCAATCTCCTCCAGCCAGCCATAGACCTGCTGAGGGTCGCGCGGAAAATCGGGAGACAACGTGCGCCGTTTCTTTTTATACATTCCCTGCTGTACATAGCCGAAATTACCGACCAACACATTACGCATCAACAGACCGTTTGCATTGTAGAACATCAGCGATAAAGCACCGCCCGGGCGTAACATCGACCACAATGTTTTTAAGACGGCTTGCGGATCGGCCACCCATTCCAGCACAGCATGAAACAATATCAGATCAACCTGAGAATCCAAATGCTGTGGGATGTCCTGAGCGGCACAATGTATAAAATGCATGTTGTCGCTCACACCTTGCTCTTCTGCCGCCCGTTGCGCTCGCGCCACCATCTCAGCAGAAAGATCGCACAAGGTGACGTGATGGCCCCGCTGCGCCATCAGAATGGCTGTCTGTCCTTCTCCGCCACCCGCATCAAGCACACGCAACGTTTGGCCCGCGTAGTCGGCAAGAAGTTTGTCCAGATCCTGCCAGAGGATCGTCTGACGAAGCTGACCTTTGGTGGTGCCGTAAATGTTACGGGAAAACTTCTCTGCAATGTCATCAAAATTGCGATCCCGCATCGGGCTCTCCACATGCTGGCTTTAGGGTGACTAAGTAAAACCGCTATTTTGTCACACCCACGCCGAGAATGAACCTTCCTGGTGTAATATCCCTGCTGATCCCCTGCTGTATGGTTAAAAAAGGAACCAAAAAGGATGCTTTTTACGCTGAAGAAAGTGATTGGCGGTATGATGCTGCCACTTCCGCTAATGCTCATTATCATGGGCATAGGCCTGGCGCTGCTCTGGTTTAGCCGCTTTCAAAAAACAGGGAAAGTGTGCATTAGCCTGAGTTGGCTGGCACTGTTACTTCTAAGCTTGCAGCCCGTCGCCGACAGTCTGCTGAAACCGATTGAGGATAGCTATCCAACCTGGCAGGATACACAAAAAGTGGAATACATTGTGGTGCTGGGCGGAGGGTATACCTGGAATCCACAGTGGGCGCCGAGTTCAAACCTGATCAGCAACAGTCTTCCGCGTCTGAATGAAGGTATTCGCCTTTGGCGTGCTAACCCGGGATCGAAGCTTATCTTTACCGGCGCTGCGGCAAAGAGCAATAACGTCAGTACTGCAGAAGCGGGAGCCCGCGTAGCGCAGTCACTGGGTGTGCCGCCCGGTGATATCATCACGCTGGATAAACCTAAAGACACCGAAGAAGAAGCCACAGCGGTTAAGCAGGCCATCGGCAGCGCGCCGTTCCTGCTGGTGACCTCCGCATCGCACTTACCGCGAGCAATGATTTTCTTCCAACAAGCCGGACTACATCCGTTGCCCGCGCCAGCCAACCAGTTAGCGATTGATTCACCGCTTAATCCGTGGGAGCGCGCGATCCCCTCTCCCGTCTGGTTGATGCATAGCGATCGTGCTGGTTACGAAACGTTGGGGCGTATCTGGCAGTGGCTAAAAGGATCGGAGCATTGACAGGAATGTTGCCTGATGGCGACACTAACGCGTCTTATCAGGCCTACGTGTTCAGCGCAGAATTGTAGGCTGGATAAGGCGTTCACATGTTCATCGGGCGAGCCACGGCAGCAGTGATTTCGTGGCCAGGTCAAAGTTAGATCGATTAAAACGTCCGGTGTTGACCAGTTGCGCCACCTCATCCCATAACACATACAGCCAGCGCCGCCAGATGAAGGACTCCGCCACGGGCGCGCGTTGCAGGTATTGCCAAAGCAGACTTTCCGCCAGCGCGTTATCCATTAAACGGAACAATTCATACTCTCTGGGTGCCCACAGCATCAATCCCGGTCCGACCATCGCCAGAAGCTGATCGCTACGGGCGTCTTTGAGCATGCTACGTAAACTAAAATTACCGTGGATCAGCACGCAGTTATCATTGAATCCTTCAAATAAAGCGGGCAAACACTCACGGGTGCGAAACAGGATCCGCTTATCCTGCATCGTCAGCCCGGTATTGTTGAACTGATTTAACGTGGTCCACAACACTTCAACACGCTGACGATACCAGGATGGCCAGATATTCTCTTGCGTGTTATCCACCATTCCCACGCAGCCACGGCTATCCTGCCGATGCCATGACAGCAGACCTTCTACGATCTGATCTTTTAAATGTTCCCAGCGTTCGGGCGTTCGGGCTGGCGCTTCCACCGGCACGCCACGTAAACGCTCAAGCAGTAGCACATCGGGACCGGGATGCTCTTCGTGGGTTAAGACCCCGTAAATGACGGGCATTCGCACCGTACCACTGCGCGCCAACATGGAGGTTTTCCATGCCAGCTGCTGCGCCATACCTGGCGTGGTGAAGCTTCTCGCCATCAGCGGCATCGGATTTCCCTGGCTGTCGTACAGTGACCACAGGGCCGTATCCACTTTTTCATTCACGCATTCTATGCGACTGAGTTTTTCGCCCAGCAGGTGGCTGAGTTCGGCACGCAACTGTTCCATTTCAGATTGCCCTCATAAATGCTACTGCTTTCATAATGAGCGTCGTGCAGACAGATGTCACCCGGATGAGATCAATTGATGAAAAGAAAAGTGGAGGGAAAGCGCAACGATAAGACACTCCTCCCAAAAATACGCCTCAATATGGGGGGAGTGCCGTGAGAAAAACTAATGCATTTCGGCGCGAACGCGCTCAAGATCTTCGGCAGTGTCTACGCCGGTACCCGGGACTTCTTTTGCGACGGCAACGTGAATTTTTTCGCCGTACCACAGCACTCGCAGCTGCTCCAGCATTTCGATATGCTCAAGCGGGCTAGGCTGCCAGTTAACATAGCGGCGAATAAAACCGGCGCGATAGCCGTAAATGCCCAGATGGCGCAGGAAGGTGTCCCCCACCGTTTCCAGACTTTTGGCGAAACGATCGCGATCCCATGGGATGGTCGCGCGTGAAAAATAGAGAGCATATCCTTCAGCGTCCAACACGACTTTTACCGCATTCGGATTAAATGCCTCTTCCGCACTGTGAATCGGAGCCGCAAGAGTCGCCATACCGACCTGACGTTGCGCCAGATTCTCAGCCACCTGGCGAATAATGACCGCAGGAATCATCGGCTCATCACCCTGTACGTTCACAATAACGGTATCATCGCTAAAACCACATTTCTCGACGACTTCCGCCAGGCGCTCCGTACCAGACTGGTGATCGGCGCGAGTCATGCACACTTCGCCACCCACCGCTTCTACCGCGCGAGCGACATCCTCGTGATCGGTAGCAACGATGATACGTTCAGCGCCAGATTCACGCGCACGCTCCAGTACATGCACGATCATCGGTTTACCGTTGATATCCAGCAACGGCTTACCAGGCAGACGTGTGGACGCATAGCGCGCAGGAATAATGACCACAAAACTCATGATTTACTCTCATCAGCAGTCAGAACGCGGGCTTCGGTTTCCAGTAACACGGGAATGCCATCACGCAGTGGGAAAGCAAGGTTATCCAGTTTACAAATCAGTTCCTGTTTTTCCTGGTTAAACCAGAGTTTGCCATTGCATACCGGGCAGGCAATGATTTCAAGCAGACGATGATCCATAGTTCCTCCAGATGGACCGGATTGTGAATCCGTAAATATTAACATAATCGCTTAAAGGGCTGGGTCTATTTCCCAACCATGGCGTGCATCAGCAAATAAACCTTCAGGATAACGTCCCAGCGTCACGCGTGCTGCCTGCTGCCAGCGGGCAAAATCGTCAATCGCCTGAAACAATCCTTTTTGCAACGTCACTCCAGGCTTAACCCCATCCTGTAACCACAGCGAAATAACGTCCAGCACACCTGTTTTGCGGTGCATTTTGGCATCCATCCGCCCAACCAACTGTCCACGATGCAGCAGCGGTAAGACGAAATAACCGTACTGACGTTTCGGTGCTGGTGTATAACACTCCAGCCGGTAGCTAAAATCGAATAGCTGCTCTGCCCGTTTACGATCCCAGACCACCGGATCAAAAGGTGATAATACTGCACTGTGAGTCGCCGTTAATTTGCCCGCCAACGCCTGTTCAAGCAGCGGCTGAAGGTGGCTATGCAGCCACAAGGCTCCTAGCCCCTCAACGTCGACAGGAATAATCTGCCGCTGTTCCGCCCGTTCGTTGCACCAGTTTTTTAGCGCCGGGCGCTTCAGGCGGTAGTAGTCTGCCAGCCATTGTTCGCGGAAAATCCCCAGACTGCGGGCGCTGTTATCCAGCATGACACTTTCCGCATCTTCCTGCGAAAGTGGGTCGCGTTCATCGTCCCAGTGCGGCATGACGCGATGGGTTAAATCATACACTCGCTGGAAATTACGCCGTTCCACGACCATCACTTTCCCGGCGGTGAACAACCCTTCAAGATGACGCTTCTGCGGTTTCCATTCCCACCAGCCGCTGGTCCCTTTGCGTGGATGCTCAAAATCAGCTGAGCGTACCGGCCCGTTATGCTGGATGTGCTGGAGCAGTTGCTCAATCTCATGCGCATGTTCTTTCATCCACGCCGCTTTATATTTCCAGCCCATATTCTCCGGGGCCAGCATGCGGTGACGTATCAGCATAAAATCGCTGCGCGGCAAAAAACAGGCCTCGTGCGCCCAGTATTCCATCAGTTCGCCCTGCTGTAACGAGTCGTCCAGCCATTGGGGGGAATAATCGCCTAAACGACTAAACAGCACCAGGTAAGGACTGCGCGCCACAATATTGATGGTGTCGATTTGCAGTAACGACATGCGCGAAATGGTCGCGAGAATATCTGCCGGGGTCGCCCGGCGGCGTGTTTTTTTCAGCAGACCTTGAGCAGCAAGGTGAAGATGACGGGCATCCGTCAGAGAAAGGCGCGGCAACGACATTTATGGCCTCATAAATGATTCGCTGCCGCAGCGTGAATCAGTTAGCGAGTCAGCGAGATTAAGCTATTCAGCAATACATCAGGCCGATCGCCTGACAAATGTGCATCAACAGGTAAATACCACCAGTTTTCATCGGCAAATGCCCGGCACTTAACCGCATCTTTTTCCGTCATGACCAGCGTTTGCCCGGCCCCTACAAACGCACTGACGTCACTGTAGGTCAGAGACTGATGGTCTGCCAGCGCAATGCTTTTTTGCACGCTGGCACCACATGCTTTCAGCGTGGCAAAAAAACGCGGTGGATGACCAATGCCCGCCATGGCGACAATATTGGACAATTGCGCCACATCACGGCGTTCACCTGTACGTAAATTAACGGCCAGCCCCGGTTCAAGTCGCATAGGGATTTCCCCTGGTTGCGCAACGCCACCGTTAACAATAGTCGCATCCACCGATTTAAGGCGACCTGCGCGTTCCCGCATTGGACCAGCGGGAAGCCACCAGCCGTTGCCAAACCGACGTTCGCCGTCAATGACTACGATTTCAACATCTCGCGCCAGACGATAGTGCTGTAGTCCATCGTCCGTCACAATAATCTGCACGTCGTGTTGGGCCAAAATGGCCTTTACCGCATCCGATCTTACCGGGGATACCGCTACCGGCACGCCGGTACGTTGGGCGATCAGCACAGGTTCATCGCCCGCTTCTGCGGTAGTAGTATCAGCGGTTAGCAACAGCGGGTAAGCAGTCGCTTTCCCGCCATAACCACGCGACACCACACCCACGCGAATCCCGCGTTGTCGCAGTTGTTCAACCAACCAAATCACCACCGGCGTTTTACCGTTTCCGCCCGCGGTAAGGTTTCCGACCACCACAACCGGGACTGGCGCGCGCCATGCGCGTTTAAGCCCCAACTTGTAGCATAAGCGGATCGCGCCACTCACCAGGCCATACAGCCAGGAGAGTGGAAGTAACAATCGCCACAGCGGCGATTCACCAGACCAGATACGTGCGATCATTGACCAAATTGCATTTTATGTAATTGCGCATACACCCCGCGCTGCTCAATCAGCTCGCTATGAGTCCCGCGTTCGACAATCAGACCATCCTCCACCACGATGATTTCATCGGCTTGTTCAATGGTTGAAAGACGGTGAGCAATGACCAGAGAAGTACGGTTTTTCTGTAGCTCATCCAGCGCAGACTGAATCGCGCGTTCAGATTCAGTATCAAGAGCCGATGTTGCTTCATCAAGGATCAGTATTGGGCTGTCACGCAACAAGGCACGGGCAATAGCGATACGCTGACGTTGTCCGCCGGAAAGCAGGACGCCGTTTTCACCAATCACCGTATCCAGGCCATTGTCCATCTTGTTGATGAAATCCATAGCGTAGGCCATCTGTGCCGCTTTTTCGATCTGCTCACGGCTGTACATATCGGTACGCGCGTAGGCGATATTGTTGGCAACCGTATCGTTAAACAAGTGCACATTCTGCGAAACCAACGCAACCTGATCGCGCAGTGATGCCAGGGTATATTCGCGCAGATCGTGTCCGTCCATCAGAATCTGCCCTTCATCAACATCGTAGAAGCGCGTAATCAGGCTGGCGAGAGTGGATTTCCCTGAGCCCGAACGGCCAACCAGAGCAACGGTTTTACCCGCTGGAATATTCAGGTTGATGTTACGCAGAGCCGGTACTTCACGTCCCGGATAAGTGAAAGTCACGTTGCGGAACTCGAGATCGCCGGTAGCACGATCGATCACACGTTTACCTTCATCTTTCTCCTGTTCGCTATCCAGAATCGTAAATAAGGTCTGGCATGCCGCCATACCGCGCTGGAACTGCGCGTTGACGTTGGTCAGAGATTTCAACGGACGCATTAATGCGATCATTGAGGAGAAGACAACCGTAATTGTACCTGCTGTCAGGTTTTCCATTACGCTTGGGAAGCTGGCCGCATACAACACGAAGGCCAGTGCCAAAGACGCAATCAGCTGGATGATAGGGTCGGAGATAGAAGAAGCGGAAACCATCTTCATACCCTGCAAACGCATCTTGTTGCTGACATTATCAAAGCGCTTGGTTTCAACTTCCTGACCACCAAAAATCAGAACTTCTTTATGGCCTTTCAGCATCTGCTCCGCACTGGTCGTAACCTGCCCCATGGTGTTTTGCATGTTTTTACTGATGCTACGAAAGCGCTTGGAAACCACACGGATTGCCACTGACACAATTGGCGCCAGTACAATCAGGATCAGCGACAGCTGCCAGCTGTAATAGAACATCATGATAAACAGGCCAATGATTGAGGCCCCTTCACGTACCACGGTGATCAGCGCGCCGGAAGACGATGACGCAACCTGTTCTGAATCATAGGTAATACGTGATAACAATGTCCCTGTAGACTGTTTATCAAAAAAGGAGACGGGCATGCCCATCATATGACCAAACAGGCGGCGGCGCATGGTCATGACCACTTTGCCTGACACCCATGAGATACAGTAGCTGGAGACATAGCTGGTTAAGCCACGAACTATCATCAGCCCAATGACCACCAGCGGCATCCACAGCAGCACCGAGCGATCCGTTTTACCAAAACCATCATCCAGTAATGGTTTAAGGAGCGATAACATGAAGGTATCGCTGGCCGCGTTAAGGACTAACGCTATACCCGCCACGATCAGACCCGATTTAAAAGGCGCTATGGTTGGCCATAGTCGGCGAAACGTCTGCCACGTAGAGAGATCTTTATCGTTATGCATTCAAAAAACCAGCATTTGTTAGAATAGCCGCATATTCTACCCGTTATCCTCCGACACGCCAAACCACTGATGATACCAACGAGGTAAAATCTGATCCCGCATGCTGCGTATGCGCCAGTTTTTTTGATAAAAATCCAGCGTAATCTGTCCCTGATGGGGGGTATCCAGCCATTGATAATTTTGTTGCCGATAACGTTGCTTCACTTTCCAGGACGGCAGACGCCAGGCGTTGTAACGGGATGCAGAGGCGAGTGCGACCTGCCCGTCAACCCGCTGAATGAGTGCCAGTGATGATGAAGTATTGCTGCCATGATGTGGAACCTGCATCACCGTCGACTGAAGGTGCTGCCAATAGTGACTTAGCATTTTTTGTTCAGCAGGAGATTCGATATCGCCGGTCAGCAGAATACTCTGATATCCGTCATCGACCTTAACCACACAGGAGTGGTTATTCCCCTGGTCTGTATTTCCACGCACAGGCCAGTGCGCACTGAAGGTTAACCCTTGCCATTGCCAATGATCTCCGCGAAAACACGGGAGATGACCTTTCCAGCTCAGCGGACTTCTTACCCATAGCGACGGCCAGGCTTGTTGTAAGGAGTGCAACCCGCCGCGGTGATCCATGTGCTCATGGCTTAAAATAATTCCTTCTGGCTCCAGATTATGCCAACGCAACCAGGGAATAATCAGATGTTCTGCGCTATCGCCTTCAGGCCATGCCAGACCGGTATCGTAAAGCAACGCTTTCCCATTTCGCGCGATCACCATCGCCAGCCCCTGCCCGACATCCAGCATATGCACTTGCCACACATCAGTACGCGGTGCACGCCAAAGCGGCCCACTCAGCAAAAGGAGCACAGAGAAACAGACCACCGGTAGCGTACGCAAGATATTTAGTCGCCATGCGATAATCATCATTCCGGGTAAAAATGCGAGCCATTGCCAGCGTGCATCAATATTGATCCACCCTTCAGGCAGACTTCTGAGCCCCCAAAATAGCAGCGCCAGAGAACGATCCGCCAGATACCACAGGCTTGATTCAACCATCACCGTCCCGGCTAAATGCATGATCATGCCTGCTAATATCAAGGGTACGGAAACAAACGTGACCAAAGGGACGGCAAACAAATTAGCCAGAAACGAGGTCAGACTAAAACCGTGAAACATTGCGATTTGCACGGGAAGAAGCAGAAGCGTAATACCCAATTGCAGATGAGCCAGCGCCAGAAATTGACGTCCAGCACGCGACAGCGGCCAGTCCGGGAGCGGTACCCATTGGTACCAGAACAGCAGTGCCGCAACGGCAGATGCAGACAACCATAGGCTTTGCGAAAGAACAGCAACAGGATCCACCACCACGATGGCTGCCAGACAGCAGATCCAGACCGACCATCCACTCCACTGTCTGCCGCTAAGTCTCAGCGCCCCCCAGACTAGCAGCGCAACAACCGTTCGTAATGCCGGGGGTTGCAGCCCCGTCAGCCAGGCATAAAATGTGGCGCAGACAATCCCACCCACTAATGGCATCTGCCAGCAAATCCACCTTGTTGGCATAAAAAATTGTCCAGCACGTATCAATCCTGCGGTCAGTAATGCAGCAAACGCAATATGCAGCCCGGAGATAGCCATCAAATGAGCCGTGCCGGTATCACGCATAATCGTTTTCACCTCTGGTGACACAGACAAGCGCTCCCCCATTCCCAGACCCAGTATGACCTGCTGCCAGGGATAGTCGGTGAGTGCCGTTTTCAGCGAGGAGAGATACCGCGAACGCAAACTGCATTGTGGTGTGATTACCGAAGCCTGCAAGAATCGTCCCGTCAGCGGTTGATGCTGTGCCAATGCGTAACGCTGGCTATCAAATCCGCCTTCGTTTAATTGACCATGTACAGCGCGGACTTTCAACGTCATCGCCCATGTCTGACCCGCACAAACATCACCGGGTAAATACTGCCCGTACAAGACGATTCCTTGCGCAGGAAAGATTCGTTTCCCCTGAAGGTGAGTGATCTGGCCGTAGTGCGTTGTCATATTGTCAGTTCCGGTTATCCGCACAATGGCTTGCTGGGTTTTCGCAGGCAGCGTATTACCGGCCCACAGAGCCTCTTTCGCGGCCAGGATTCCCCAAAGAAAAAACAGCAGGGTTAGTCCGGCGGAACGCATATATTTGTAGGGGAGAAAACAGAGCAGACATGCCAGACAAAATACAATGCCGATACACAACATGCCTGGCAGCATAGGTAATAGCATGAGTGGGAGAATGCCGAGTAATGCGCAGATACTCACCGTTGTTATTTTCATCAATCACCTCCCTGTTACAGGGAGTGTGCAGTACTCTTCGACGGTTGTCTGGCATCAATTTATCGTTATACGACCTGAGTTCCGCAGACATTTAGTGATGGTTGTAACGTACAAATTAACTGGGATGAGGATTCCAGGATAGGTGGACAGAAATGAAAAAAGCACCCATTTGGGTGCTTTTCTCGGCGTTAAGTCTCGCTAAAAACTTAACCGTAAATATTGGCGCGATCGCGCAGTTCTTTACCTGGTTTAAAGTGCGGAACGTATTTCCCTTCCAGATCCACTTTATCGCCGGTCTTCGGATTACGTCCGGTGCGTGGTGCGCGGTAATGCAAAGAGAAGCTGCCGAAACCGCGGATTTCAATACGCTCGCCCTGCGCAAGAGTCGAGGCCATATGTTCCAGCATCTCTTTAACTGCATCTTCAACCGCTTTCGCGGGAATATGAGGTTGCTGGGTTGCAAGTCTTTCAATCAATTCTGACTTGGTCATGATTCCTCCGGTTCCTTAAAGGCATAATTAGCTGCTGCATTGATTAAGGGCGGCCGTAGCCGCCCTTTGTCATTGATTACAGGACGAATCCTGTAATCTGTCAAGCTACTCGTCACCCTTTGTGCCGTTAACAGCACAAAGGATTTAGAGCACTCGATATTACTCGCCTTTAGCTGCTTTGAAAGCTTCAGCCATTGCGTTGTTAGAGAAGTTAGCATCTTCCTGTTTGTTAACAGTTGCGATTGCATCTTTCTCATCAGCTTCGTCTTTAGCACGAACAGACAGGCTGATTGCACGGTTCTTACGATCAACGCCGGTGAATTTAGCTTCAACGTCGTCGCCTACGCTCAGAACCAGAGTTGCATCTTCAACGCGGTCACGTGAAGCTTCAGAAGCGCGCAGGTAACCTTCAACGCCGTCAGCCAGTTCTACGGTTGCGCCTTTAGCGTCAACTGCAGTGACTTTACCGTTTACGATTGCGCCTTTCTTGTTCAGTGCAACCCAGTTGTTGAACGGATCTTCTGCGAGCTGTTTAACGCCCAGAGAGATACGCTCACGCTCTGCGTCAACCTGCAGAACAACTGCTGCGATTTCGTCGCCTTTTTTGTATTCACGAACTGCTTCTTCGCCTGCAACGTTCCAGGAGATGTCAGACAGGTGAACCAGGCCGTCGATGCCGCCGTCCAAGCCGATGAAGATACCGAAGTCAGTGATAGACTTGATTTTACCTTCAACACGGTCACCCTTGTTGTGGGTTTCCGCGAACTGCTGCCATGGGTTGTTTTTGCACTGCTTCAGACCCAGGGAGATACGACGACGTTCTTCGTCGATATCCAGAACCATAACTTCCACTACATCGCCAACGTTAACAACTTTGGACGGGTGGATGTTTTTGTTGGTCCAATCCATTTCGGAAACGTGAACCAGGCCTTCAACGCCTTCTTCGATTTCAACGAAGCAGCCGTAGTCGGTCAGGTTGGTCACGCGACCAGTCAGTTTGGTACCTTCCGGATAACGCTTAGCGATAGCTACCCATGGATCTTCGCCCAGCTGTTTCAGGCCCAGAGATACACGAGTACGCTCGCGGTCGAACTTCAGCACTTTAACAGTGATTTCGTCGCCAACGTTTACGATTTCGCTCGGATGCTTAACGCGTTTCCATGCCATGTCGGTGATGTGCAGCAGGCCGTCAACGCCACCCAGATCAACGAATGCACCGTAGTCAGTGAGGTTCTTAACGATACCTTTAACTTCCATGCCTTCCTGCAGGTTTTCCAGCAGCTGATCGCGTTCTGCGCTGTTTTCGGATTCGATAACGGCACGACGGGAAACAACAACGTTGTTACGCTTCTGATCCAGCTTGATTACTTTGAATTCAAGCTCTTTGCCTTCCAGGTGCAGCGTGTCGCGGACCGGACGAACGTCTACCAGGGAACCCGGCAGGAACGCGCGAATACCATTCAGCTCAACAGTGAAGCCACCCTTGACTTTGCCATTGATAACACCAGTAACGGTTGCAGCTTCTTCGTAAGCTTTTTCCAGCGTGATCCAAGCTTCGTGACGTTTAGCTTTTTCACGGGACAGCAGGGTTTCACCGAAGCCGTCTTCTACTGCATCCAGAGCAACGTCAACTTCGTCACCAACCTGGATTTCCAGCTCGCCCTGGGCGTTTTTGAACTGCTCTGCCGGAATGGCGGACTCAGATTTCAGACCAGCGTCAACCAGTACTACGTCTTTGTCGATAGCAACAACAACACCACGAACGATGGAACCCGGACGGGTTTCGATTTCTTTTAAGGATTCTTCAAACAGTTGAGCAAAAGATTCAGTCATGTTTAATCTTCAGGTTTCATATTTAACGTCCACCTGGCTCCATGCCGGATGGGGTTGTTTAACATACCCGCTGTCAATCCATTGCAACGGGGGTACTGCAAATTCGGTCGCACTTAAGCGAGAGCCAGTTTTTGGCGCGCGTATTGTAACGCTTTTTCAATCACTTGCTCAATGCTTAATCGGGTTGAATCCAAAACTAAAGCATCAGCAGCGGGAACCAGCGGCGCTACAGCACGATTACGATCGCGATAATCGCGTTCTTCGATCTCGGCCAAAAGGCGTTCAAAGTTAACACTAAAGCCCTTCTCCTGCAACTGTAGCATACGTCTATGCGCACGTTCTTGCGAGGAGGCGTCCAGAAAAATTTTCACCGGCGCATCCGGGAACACCACGGTGCCCATATCACGTCCATCAGCAATCAGACCTGGGGATTCGCGAAATGCGCGTTGACGACGTAATAACGCTTCACGCACGCGGGGAAACGCCGCAACCTGAGAGGCGGCATTCGCTACTTCCTGAGTACGTATTTCACCGCTGACATCTTCACCTTCAAGAATGACTTCCAGGTTGCCGTCTGTTGAGATAAAACGCACATCAAGGTGTGAGGCAAGCGGTACCAGAGCATCTTCAGATGTGACATCAACATGGTGATGTAACGCTGCGAGCGCCAGTACGCGGTAGATCGCGCCTGAATCTAACAGATGCCACTGCAATGCTTCCGCCATTGCCTTGCACAAGGTGCCTTTACCTGCACCACTTGGGCCATCAATGGTAATAACCGGGGCAATTGCCGTCATCTTTTTCTCCTTAAACGGGCGTACATTAACGTGAACGCCGCGCATTATACGCGCCAACGCCAACGATCGTTATCTTTGTGTGAAAAATGCAGAATCATTGAAGCTGAGTGTAGAATAAATAGGCAATCGGAGATGTCAGAATGTGCCGCACCCGAAAGTGCGGCAATAAAATCAGGCAGATGTACTAATACGAGCCAACTGTTCGAAATAATCCGGGAAGGTTTTGGCGGTACATTTTGGGTCAAGAATGGTCACCGGCGTGTCAGACAGCGCCACCAGCGAGAAACACATCGCCATGCGGTGATCGTTGTAGGTCGCGATGTCCGCAAATTGCAATGTTGCAGGCGGGGTGATGCGGATAAAGTCATGCCCCTCTTCCACTTCCGCGCCCACTTTGCGTAACTCCGTCGCCATCGCGAACAGACGATCGGTCTCTTTGACGCGCCAGTTGTAGATATTACGTAATGTCGTGGTGCCTTTAGCGAACAGCGCCGCCGTTGCAATGGTCATCGCCGCATCAGGAATATGGTTCATATCCATATCCACTGCGTTCAACTCGCCGTGAGTACAGGCAATAAAATCGTCGCCCCATGTAATGGTTGCACCCATTTTCTCCAGTACATCGGCAAAACGAATATCACCCTGCATGCTGTTGCGGCCAATCCCGGTAACTTTTACCGTACCGCCTTTAATAGCACCCGCCGCAAGGAAATAGGAAGCGGAAGAAGCATCACCTTCAACCAGGTATGCACCCGGTGACTGATACTGCTGCTGCCCCTTCACGACAAAGCGCTGGTAGTTTTGATTTTCAATTTCAACACCAAACGTTTTCATCAGGTTCAGTGTGATATCAATGTAAGGTTTGGATACCAGATCACCTTTAATTGCTATCGTCGTATCCTGTGGCGCCAGCGGCGCAGTCATCAGCAACGCAGTGAGGAACTGGCTGGAAACGCTACCATCTACCTCAACCTGGCCTCCGGTAAAGCCACCGCGCAGACGTAAAGGTGGATAGTTTTCCTGCTCCAGATAGTCAATTTTGGCTCCGCCCTGGCGCAGCGCATCAACCAAATGGCCAATCGGGCGCTCTTTCATGCGCGGTTCGCCCGTCAGCACGATGTCATTGCTGCCCAGACATAGCGCTGCGGCCAGTGGGCGCATTGCGGTTCCGGCGTTGCCAAGGAACAGCTCAACTGCACCTTCTGCGTGCAACACACCGCCATTGCCAACTATCTCGCAGCGGGTACGATCGGCAGAAAGGGTATAGCTAATCCCTAACGCATTCAGAGCATTGAGCATATGGCGAACATCATCGCTGTCCAGCAGATTGGTCAGGACAGTGGTGCCATTGGCTAATGCAGCCAGCAGCAAAGCGCGGTTAGAAACACTTTTGGATCCAGGCAGATTGATGGTGCCATCCACCCGCGCAATGGGTTGTAACGTCAGGGATTCCATGAAACTCGACTCTCAAAAACAGACATAAAAACCCCACAGACGGGCTGTGGGGATGAAAAGTACAGCAGATTAGCCGCGGCGGCGTTCGAAATCGACCATGAAATCGGTCAGTGCTTTAACACCTTCAAGCGGCATGGCATTGTAGATGGACGCACGCATACCGCCGACCACACGATGCCCTTTCAGCGCGTGCAGGCCCGCAGCAAAAGACTCTTCAAGGAACAGTTTATCCAATGCGCTGTCAGCCAACTGGAACGGTACGTTCATGCGTGAACGGTTGGATTTCGCCACATCGTTACGGTAGAAATCGCTGTTATCGATTACGCCGTAGAGCAATTCCGCTTTTTGCTGGTTAATTTTATCCATCGCATTAACACCGCCCTGCTTTTTCAGCCATTTAAAGACCAGGCCAGACAGATACCAGGCAAAGGTTGGCGGCGTATTGAACATGGAATCGTTGTCATTCAGCACGGTATAGTCGAGGATTGACGGGCATGAGACATGAGCTTTACCCAGCAAATCTTCACGGACGATGACAATCGTCAGACCGGCCGGGCCGATATTTTTCTGTGCCCCGGCATAAATTACGCCATAACGACTAACGTCAAGCGGTGCGGAAAGAATGGTAGAGGACAGATCCGCCGTGACCACAACGTTGCTGGCAAAATTCGGCGTTTCATCGATCGCGATGCCATCGATGGTTTCGTTCGGGCAATAGTGCAGGTATGCCGCGTTATCAGAAAGTTGCCATTCACTCATCGGCTTAACAGCACGCAGGCCGTCCACGGTGACTTTGGCATCAATAACGTTTGGCGTGCAGTATTTTTTCGCTTCTTTAATTGCGCTGGCGGCCCAATAACCGGCATCGACGTAATCCGCGGTGGTTTTATCGCCCAGAATATTTAACGGGATACCCGCGAACTGCCCGCGACCACCGCCATGGCAGAACAACACTTTATAGTTGGAGGGGATGCTGAGAAGATCGCGAAAATCCTGCTCCGCTTCCTCTGCGACCTGGATGAATTCTTTGCCACGGTGGCTAATTTCCATCACTGACGTGCCAAGACCGTTCCAGTCACAAAGATCCTGTTGAGCCAGTTTAAGTACTTCTGCCGGTAACATTGCCGGACCTGAACTAAAATTGAAGACCTGAGCCATTTCCCCTCACCACGTTGTGTTGTTGTCCAATCAACATCCTGTCATTGACGATAATCCGGTGACAGACATTGGTATAAGTTATTCCTGTGGATATCGGTTTTATCATTCAGTGACACGCGCCGCAATGGGTAAAACTGGCAAGGGTAAAAATGTGTCATCGGTCACACAACAGAATCTATCGGATTGACGGGTAAAAACCGAGATTTTTGCTGTCAGGTAACCCGTTTTGCCCGACTGGCCTTCGACCATTCTGGATTTGCACAGCGCGGACATAATTGATGATCTCCGGCCTTCATTTGCACCACTTCGCTACAACGTATGCAGGCATAGTCCCCTGCTTCAGGTATTACTTTAAATCGTTGCGTACAACGTTTAGGCAAAATACTGAGCCCCGGCTTTACGTCTTCATCGGCAAAGAAGTAGACGCTGATTTGCCCATTCGTCTCCAGAATAGCCAGTTTCACTTGTCCCAATTGCTCCACGCCGTTCAAACGCAGTTCCATAAAGAATTCAAATTCCGTCATATTGGCGCTATTGAGCTTTGACCATGCCAGCTCGCCGTCTTCAATGATCACGACGGGTTTGCCCTCCAGAAGGTCCTCCATTTTTTCACTATGCGCCATTAGCCACATTACCAGCCGATACAGCACAGCAAGAGTAATAAAGACCACCAGCACCGGCAGCATCGGAACATCGTCATAAAACGCCACGTCTCCCGCGGCGGAACCCAGCGTAAGGATGATAAGGACTTCAAAAAGCGACATCTGGCGTACGCCACGACGTCCGGTGATTTTTAAAAACAGAAAAACCAATATAAAGGTGTAAAGGCTGCGTAGCGCAACTTCCCCCAGAAAATCCATGGGCACCTTATCAAGCGCCATACGGTGTAAATCGAAAGCTTTCATTAATATGCTCTAAACGTGATTGGCTGTAAGAAAGCATAGCCAATGCTTTTATTTACGCATGGGCTCCGGCGACGATAGCGCCGTTCATTGAAAACCCGTATCATTGCGCGCTTTCCGTACGACAAAAGTGATTTTCATGACGCAAACATTTATCCCCGGCAAAGATGCCGCTCTGGAAGACTCCATCGCTCGCTTCCAGCAAAAATTGCTCGACCTCGGTTTTCAAATTGAAGAAGCTTCGTGGTTGAATCCCGTCCCTAACGTCTGGTCTGTACATATTCGCGACAAAGAATGCGCGCTGTGCTTCACCAACGGTAAAGGAGCGACAAAAAAAGCGGCGCTGGCTTCTGCGCTGGGCGAATACTTTGAGCGTCTGTCGACTAACTACTTCTTTGCCGATTTCTGGCTGGGCGAAACTATCGCCAATGGCCCCTTCGTACATTACCCGAACGAAAAATGGTTCCCGCTGACTGAAGAAGACGATGTTCCAGAAGGTTTACTGGATGCGCGTCTGCGTGCATTTTACGATCCAGATAACGAACTGACCGGCAGCATGCTTATCGATCTACAGTCTGGTAATGAAGAGCGTGGCGTCTGTGGCCTGCCGTTTACCCGCCAGTCTGATAACCAGACCGTCTACATTCCGATGAATATTATCGGCAACCTGTATGTTTCTAACGGCATGTCTGCGGGTAACACACCTAACGAAGCTCGCGTTCAGGGCCTGTCTGAAGTCTTTGAGCGCCATGTGAAGAACCGTATTATCGCCGAAAGCATCAGCCTGCCGGAAATCCCGGCCGAGGTGATGGCGCGCTATCCGGCAGTGGTGGAGTCCATCGCCACACTGGAAGCGGAAGGTTTCCCAATTTTTGCCTACGATGGCTCGCTGGGCGGCAAGTATCCGGTGATTTGCGTTGTCCTGTTCAACCCAGCCAACGGTACCTGCTTTGCCTCCTTCGGCGCACACCCGGATTTCGGCGTTGCGCTGGAGCGTACCGTGACTGAACTGCTGCAGGGCCGTGGTCTGAAGGATCTTGATGTCTTCACCCCACCGACCTTCGACGATGAGGAAGTGGCAGAACATACCAACCTTGAAACTCACTTCATCGATTCCAGCGGTCTGATCTCCTGGGATCTGTTCAAGCAGGATGCCGACTATCCGTTCGTTGACTGGAATTTCTCCGGCACCACGGAAGAAGAGTTCGCCACCCTGATGGCCATCTTCAATGCTGAAGATAAAGAAGTGTATATCGCTGACTATGAGCACCTGGGCGTTTACGCGTGCCGCATTATTGTTCCGGGAATGTCTGACATCTATCCGGCAGAAGATCTGTGGTTAGCCAACAACGCTATGGGCACCCATCTGCGTGACACCATTCTCTCTCTGCCAGGCAGTGAGTGGGATAAAGAAGACTACCTCAATCTGATTGAACAGTTGGATGAAGAAGGTTTTGACGACTTCACCCGCGTGCGCGAGCTGCTCGGTCTGGCGACCGGTGCGGATAACGGTTGGTACACCCTGCGTATTGGCGAGCTTAAAGTGATGCTGGCGCTGGCCGGTGGCGATCTGGAGCAGGCCCTGGTGTGGACCGAATGGACGATGGAATTTAACGCCTCCGTCTTTAGCGCGGAACGTGCAAACTACTATCGCTGCCTGCAAACATTGTTGCTACTGTCTCAGGAAGAAGACCGTCAGCCGCTGCAGTATCTGAACGCATTCGTCCGCATGTACGGCGCTGAGGCGGTTGAAGCGGCAAGTGCGGCACTGAGTGGTGAAGCGCCGTTTTATGGACTTCAGCCAGTAGACAGCGATCTGCACGCATTCCCGGCACATCAGTCTCTGCTGAAAGCCTATGAGAAATTGCAACGCGCGAAAGCGGCACACTGGTCAAAATAGTGACAAACAACTTGCCTCGAGTAGGCTAAATGTATTGTCTGAGCTATATTACGGGGCGCTTAAAGCGCCCCGTTTTTTATTTTGGTCAAACCAAAAAATAAATGTAAAAGCAAGGTTAAATATTAGTGGTTGATATTAAAAAATTAGCTTATTAATGTGGTTTTTTATCTCAATTACTCCATTTTAATTAACCGTCCCATAGGAGGCTGAAAGAAAAAATTCAACTCACTTTATAATTTTTAAAATTTATTTTTATATGTATAATCAACATGTTACACCGTAATCGCATAAAAACCATGCGTCTTACGGGCCTATAAGCCAGGCGAGATATGATCTATATCAAATTCTCATCTATAATGCTTTGTTAGTATCTCGTCGCCGACTTAATAAAGAGAGAGTTAGTGTGAAAGCTGACAACCCTTTTGATCTTATTCTACCTGCTGCAATGGCCAAAGTTGCCGAAGAAGCAGGCGTCTATAAAGCAACGAAACATCCGCTTAAGACGTTCTATCTGGCAATTACTGCCGGTGTATTCATTTCAATTGCCTTTGTTTTCTATATCACCGCCACAACCGGCACTGGTACTATGCCTTTCGGCATGGCGAAATTAGTAGGTGGTATCTGCTTTTCCCTGGGGCTGATCCTTTGTGTTGTCTGCGGTGCAGACCTCTTCACTTCAACCGTACTGATCGTCGTTGCTAAAGCCAGTGGTCGTATTACCTGGGGTCAGTTAGCGAAAAACTGGCTTAACGTTTATGTCGGCAACCTGATTGGCGCCCTGATCTTTGTGTTACTCATGTGGCTTTCTGGCGAGTATATGACCGCCAACGGCGCATGGGGGCTCAACGTTCTGCAAACAGCCGACCACAAAGTGCACCATACTTTTGTTGAGGCAGTGAGCCTTGGTATCCTGGCTAACCTGATGGTGTGTCTGGCCGTATGGATGAGCTACTCGGGCCGCAGCCTGATGGACAAAGCGTTTATTATGGTATTACCGGTCGCAATGTTTGTTGCCAGCGGTTTTGAGCACAGTATCGCAAACATGTTTATGATCCCTATGGGTATTGTAATACGCGATTTCGCCACCCCGGAATTCTGGACCGCAGTTGGGTCTTCTCCGGAGAATTTTTCTCACCTGACCGTGATGAATTTCATCACCGATAACCTGATTCCGGTTACGATCGGTAACATTATCGGCGGCGGTTTGTTGGTCGGGTTGACATACTGGGTCATTTATCTGCGTGGTAACGATCATCATTAATCTGTTGATGCCCATTACACGCAGTAAATAAAAAATCCACTTAAGAAGGTAGGTGTTACATGTCCGAGCTTAATGAAAAGTTAGCCACAGCCTGGGAAGGTTTTACCAAAGGTGATTGGCAGAATGAAGTAAACGTACGTGACTTCATTCAGAAAAACTACACTCCGTATGAGGGTGACGAGTCCTTCCTGGCTGGCGCAACTGATGCGACCACTGCACTGTGGGACAGCGTGATGGAAGGCGTTAAACAGGAAAACCGCACTCACGCGCCTGTTGACTTTGACACCTCCGTTGCTTCTACCATCACTTCTCACGACGCTGGCTACATCAACAAAGCGCTCGAGAAGATTGTTGGTCTGCAGACTGAAGCTCCGCTGAAACGTGCGATCATTCCGTTTGGCGGCATCAAAATGGTTGAAGGTTCCTGCAAAGCGTACAATCGCGAACTGGACCCGATGCTGAAAAAAATCTTCACCGAATACCGCAAAACCCACAACCAGGGCGTATTCGATGTTTACACCAAAGACATTCTGAACTGCCGTAAATCCGGTGTTCTGACTGGTCTGCCAGATGCGTATGGCCGTGGCCGTATCATCGGTGACTACCGTCGCGTTGCGCTGTACGGTATCGACTACCTGATGAAAGACAAATACGCTCAGTTCGTCTCTCTGCAGTCCGATCTGGAAAACGGCGTAAACCTGGAAGCAACTATCCGTCTGCGTGAAGAAATCGCTGAACAGCACCGCGCTCTGGGTCAGATCAAAGAAATGGCTGCTAAATATGGCTGCGATATCTCTGGTCCGGCTACCAACGCTCAGGAAGCTATCCAGTGGACTTACTTCGGCTACCTGGCCGCAGTTAAATCTCAGAACGGTGCAGCAATGTCCTTCGGTCGCGTATCCACCTTCCTGGATGCTTACATCGAACGTGACCTGAAAGCAGGCAAAATCACCGAGCAAGACGCACAGGAAATGATCGACCACCTGGTCATGAAACTGCGTATGGTTCGCTTCCTGCGTACTCCTGAATATGATGAACTGTTCTCCGGTGACCCGATTTGGGCAACTGAATCAATCGGTGGTATGGGCGTTGATGGCCGTACTCTGGTTACCAAAAACAGCTTCCGCTTCCTGAACACCCTGTACACCATGGGTCCTTCTCCGGAGCCGAACATCACTGTTCTGTGGTCTGAAAAACTGCCTCTGAACTTCAAGAAATTCGCCGCTAAAGTGTCCATCGACACCTCTTCTCTGCAGTACGAGAACGATGACCTGATGCGTCCGGACTTCAACAACGACGACTACGCTATCGCTTGCTGCGTAAGCCCGATGGTTGTTGGTAAACAAATGCAGTTCTTCGGTGCGCGTGCAAACCTGGCGAAAACCATGCTGTACGCAATCAACGGTGGCGTTGATGAAAAACTGAAAATGCAGGTTGGTCCTAAATCTGAACCGATCAAAGGCGACGTTCTGAACTTCGACGAAGTTATGGACCGCATGGATCACTTCATGGATTGGCTGGCTAAACAGTACGTCACCGCGCTGAACGTTATCCACTACATGCACGACAAGTACAGCTACGAAGCCTCTCTGATGGCGCTGCACGACCGTGACGTTATCCGCACCATGGCGTGTGGTATCGCTGGTCTGTCCGTTGCTGCTGACTCCCTGTCTGCAATCAAATATGCGAAAGTTAAACCGATTCGTGACGAAGACGGTCTGGCTATCGACTTCGAAATCGAAGGCGAATACCCGCAGTTTGGTAACAACGACTCTCGCGTTGATGACATGGCGGTTGACCTGGTAGAACGTTTCATGAAGAAAATTCAGAAACTGACTACTTATCGTAACGCTATCCCGACTCAGTCTGTTCTGACCATCACCTCTAACGTGGTTTATGGTAAGAAAACTGGTAACACCCCAGATGGTCGTCGTGCTGGCGCGCCGTTCGGACCGGGTGCTAACCCAATGCACGGTCGTGACCAGAAAGGTGCTGTTGCCTCTCTGACCTCCGTTGCTAAACTGCCGTTTGCTTACGCTAAAGATGGTATTTCTTACACCTTCTCTATCGTTCCGAACGCACTGGGTAAAGACGACGAAGTTCGTAAGACCAACCTGGCTGGTCTGATGGATGGTTACTTCCACCACGAAGCGTCCATCGAAGGTGGTCAGCACCTGAACGTGAACGTCATGAACCGCGAAATGCTGCTGGATGCGATGGAACATCCGGAAAAATATCCGCAGCTGACCATCCGCGTTTCTGGCTACGCAGTACGTTTTAACTCCCTGACTAAAGAACAGCAGCAGGACGTTATTACTCGTACCTTCACTCAGACCATGTAATTGGTTTTGACTGAAATCGTACTTTAAAAAGCGTACAATAAAGGCTCCACGTAAGTGGGGCCTTTTTAATAGCCTGCTTTGTCAGCTATCTATACTTATATACTCGATGGATTTCGAGTTGCATTGAGGCGGCAACGGAGTGAATCCCCTGGAGCGTACAGAAGTACGTGACTGGGGTGAGCGAAGGAAGCTAACAAAGATGCAGCTTGAAAGACGAAAAGTATGGATAGCAGCCAAAACAGACTCGACACAGTTAATAACTGTGCACTAACACTGGCCCCGGATGGGCCACACCTGGAGAAACACCGCAATGTCAGTTATTGGTCGCATTCACTCCTTTGAATCCTGTGGCACTGTTGATGGCCCGGGCATCCGCTTTATTACCTTCTTTCAGGGCTGCCTGATGCGCTGCCTGTATTGCCATAACCGTGACACGTGGGATACACACGGCGGTAAAGAAGTCACCGTCGACGAATTAATGAAAGAGGTGGTGACCTATCGCCACTTTATGAACGCATCCGGCGGCGGCGTGACGGCGTCTGGCGGCGAAGCTATCCTGCAAGCTGAATTCGTACGTGACTGGTTCCGCGCTTGTAAAAAAGAAGGTATTCATACCTGTCTGGATACCAACGGTTTTGTTCGCCGCTACGATCCGGTGATCGATGAGCTGCTGGAAGTCACCGACCTGGTCATGCTCGATCTCAAACAGATGAACGATGAAATCCATCAGAATCTGGTCGGCGTATCTAACCATCGTACGCTGGAGTTCGCGCGTTACCTGTCAAACAAAGACATCAAAGTGTGGATCCGCTATGTTGTCGTACCTGGCTGGTCTGATGACGATGACTCCGCACACCGCCTCGGCGAATTTACCCGCGATATGGGTAACGTTGAAAAAATCGAGCTGCTGCCTTACCACGAGCTGGGCAAACACAAATGGGTAGCAATGGGCGAAGAGTACAAACTGGATGGCGTCAAACCACCGAAGAAAGAGACCATGGAGCGCGTGAAGGGCATTCTCGAGCAATATGGACATAAAGTGATGTATTGAGTTTTAGCCACCACGAAACGGCTGCCCTGAACGGCAGCCGTTTTGCTATCTAAGCGACAACCACTCGAATTAAAGGAAAGGACGCCATGCGGTTATTCATTTCTGGCATGTTGCTGTTATCTGCCCAATACGTAAATGCCGCCAGCAACTGTGATATCAACGCCATTGTGCAACATGCATGGCCAGATGCAAAACCGACAGCGGAAGGCAAGCTACTCACACAGCATAATCAGGTTATCGATATCACAGGTAACTCACCGCAAAGCGCAATTTGCCGTGTCTGGCCAGCCCACCCGGAACTGACCCTAGCGGCGATTCCGCTGATGGCACAACAATATAGCGATTACGATCGCATTGGCGATCTGGAGCTTCTGGTACTGGATTCCACAAGCCTCGACGTAAAACAGCGGCTACACCTGCCCGAACGTATGAATGACGATGCCATTCAAATTACCGGTCTGGCGCTGGATACTGCGCGCTGGAAAGTTACCCCAGCTCAGACCGCATTTGGCTTACGAGTCGCCCGCACCGGCAGTTCCCGTGTAAATCCTTTTAGTGAAGATGCGCTATCGCTGTTTGTTATTGAAAATAATCAACTACGGGCGGTATTAAACGGAATCGTACTTGAGAATAGCACCGGTGAATGGGACGGGAACTGTGTGGGAACATTCCACGATATTAAACGCACCCTTGCCCTTGCGCCTGATTCACATAATGGATACTTCGATATTCGGGTAAACGAGAAAAACGTGGAATCAACGGCCTATACAGACGCCAACGAGCAGTGCGCATCAAAGGATAAACCGGGGAAAGCCAGTTGGGTACTGCGTTATGATGGCAAACAGTATGCCATCCCAAAAGAACTGTCCCCGTTGTTTTGAGAGGCAAAGCAGGAGATAGCATCACTATCTCCTGCTCTTCTGCCATACTTGTCTTTAGCGTCCTCTTCTCGCCAGTAGCGGGAAAATCAATCCCAGCCCAACCAGCACAAATGGCGTCACGATATTCAGCGTGAGCTGGAATGTCCACTCAGGGGTAAAGGCTTCCATTTTCGGGAAAATCCCGGTCAGACAGGCAAATGCGGTAAAGGCAAAGCACCAGATCCCCACGGTCATCGCAAGCGAGCGGTTGCGAATAAAGACATATTCCGATTTATATTTTTGCGCCAGGCGAATAACGGCAATGAACGCCACAAACACCCATAAATAACGCAATGGCATCACGACAGAGTTAAGATTCAATAGCCATTTATACAGGTTGTTCATGTCGCCAATTCCCAGCGTTGGCAACATAATCAAAATCGCCACCAGCACCAGCGTCAGAATATAACCATTTACCGGCGTACCGGAAGCGTTGGTTTTACACAGGCTCTCGGGAATATATTTACGATCAGCATCACCCAGCAGAACTTTAAGCGGTGCATCAATAGAAAATACCAATGCCGCAATCTGTCCCAGCGTATTGGCAATCGCGTAAATAACCATCAGCGAATTACCCATACCATAATACTCACCCAATTTCTGGAAGGCGTAATATTGACCATTCGTCATCAGGTCATCTGGAATATGCCGGGAGTCAAACATCATTCCCATAGCCAGCGACCCGAGAATCGCGCATACCGCTACCATAACAGCCAGAACGAGCATCCCTTTTGGAAATTCTTTGCCCGGATTACGGGTCTGATTAACGTATGGCGAAATTTTCTCCGCACCGCCCACGGCAAAGACCAGCATGGAGATCGTAGTAATGTAGGTAAAATCGATGTGCGGGATAAACGATTCCCAGGTGATATTGGTTGTCGCTATTTGCACATCCGTAATTGCAGGCGCGGTTACCGCCATCACGACATACAAAATGGACATCACAAACATCGCGATGCCTGCAACTGACCCAACAATTTTCAGTGACTTCATGCCACGGGACGCAACCCACATGAAAAAGACAAACAGCGCCAGCGTCAGCCCCTGCAACGCCACGACGGTGTACTCTTTAATCAACGAACCATCGCCCTTCAGCGCCCATCCCAGCGCAATCAGAATAGCCTGCGGTTTTTGCGCCAGATAAGGTATATGAACAACCCAATAGGTCCAGGCAGCAAGATAGGCCAACCCTGGCCCCATGGTATGTTTAATCCAGGTACTGACGCCGCCTTTACCCTCTTTAAAGGTTGAGCCAAGCTGCCCGACGATCAACGCATAAGGAATAAAATAGAGCGCGAAAATAAATATCCAGGAGGAGACAACAACCAATCCCTGATTAGCATAGTTGTTGACGACGTTACCAAAACCCCAGACGGTAATAAATGACATTAATGCAATGTTGTACCATCGCAATTGTTTTTCCTGCACACCAGCCATACGCAATCCTTTGTGGAAGCTTTTTGATTATCAATATATGAGGCGTGGGATTATGCGCGGTAAAATGAGCGAGCGGAAACGGCAGGATGTAAAACTATAACCTTCTGCACACTTTATTTTCAGGGCAGACGTGTGCGATTAAATAATGCAGGTTCCCATAAAGCATACATAAACAGTATGTATGGGACCTGTTCATATTCTGTTAAATCAGGTCAAATGTGCGCAATAGAATTGGGCGTATGGCCCGTCTTACGCAGCAGCATTAGTAAATAAATAAACGATACGCTGGCGATCATGATAAACAGCAAGCTATCTGAATAATTCTGCATTAGCATCGCAGTAAACGAAGGTCCCAGCAGACTGCCCACGGTATAGCTCAATAGCAATGCCTGATTCATGGCGACCAGCTGATGATGTTCCACCTTTTCACAGGCCCAGGCCATCGCGACCGGATAGAGGGTAAAGCCTGCCGCACCCAACATAAACAACGCGGGCGCCATCGCCGCCTGATTCAGCATGGCGATACTCCCGACGATCACCACGAAGACCTGGACGCGTAAAACCAGCAGACGTCCCAGCTTATCCGCCAGACGGCCAATCGGCCATTGCCCCAGAATACCGGCACTTACCAGAACCGCCATCCAGAAACCAATGCTGGCGTTGCTCACCCCCTGATGGTTGAGATACAGCGGCATCAGGCCATACAAAGACCCCAGCACGATCCCGGAAATAATGCAGCCATTAACGCCCAGGCGCGCCTGACGCAACCTCAGCATGGAGACAATAGGCGTAGACTGCTGTTCATCGCCCTGCTGATTAGCAATGCGCGTAAAGAGCAGTGGCAAAACACCCGCCAGGATAGTACCCGTCACCCACGGCAGGACGTTCATCAATTCTGTTGATACTTTACTGACCAGCAGTTGGCCTAAAAACGTTCCCACATAATAGATCATCATATAGGCGGCAAGTAACCGTCCGCGATTACGTGACGTCCCGCTGCACATCAGCGCGCTTTCCACGACCACCCAGATCATGGCGCAGCCAACACCAGCGATAAAACGCCATGTCATCCAGCTCCAGAATCCCACCATAATCCCCAGCCCGACACAGCCCGCGGCGAAAATAAGCGAGGCGATGTAATAGCTGCGATTAAAACCAAGGTGTTTTATTAAATACCCTGTCAGCAACGTCCCTACCAGATTACCGGTAAAGTAAGACGAGCTCACCACGCCTACCTGCCAGGTAGGCAGATTTTCATGGGCGAGCCAAAGCGGGACGAGCGTGTTTAACACGGCGATCGCCAGGGTCAACAGAAGTAGCCCGCACAGCAATAGCATGACGGGACGGGTATAGGTGGACATGAATAAAAACCGTGAGGAAGTTCAAATTTCATGCGCATCATGCCACTGCTAAAAACATTGTCAATCGGCGGACTCAGAGGGCTGAGGCGCTTTCTGGTCGATCGATTTGCATTACTGATTCTTAATGTGAATAGATAAAAAACACAAAATCACATCTACTTGTTTTTATTGATCTAAAACAAAAATCTCGCGTTACGTTCAGTCGAAAAATTTCATGGACTCCCCTTACTTTTATTTCTTACTAAACTCTATGCGGGATGCTGAGCTGCATTGTCTTCAAAATAGAACAGTGAGTTCTTATTTATCTATCTAATCCAAATATCGTTCTTTTCGTAGACTTAAACTCATCAAATTTCCCCCACTGATACTGAACAGGAGAAATACCATGACTAAACCTTACGTAAGACTTGATAAAGACAATGCGGCAGTACTGCTGGTCGACCATCAGGCTGGCCTGCTCTCTCTGGTTCGGGATATCGATCCCGATAAATTTAAAAACAACGTGCTTGCGCTCGGTGACTTAGCAAAATACTTCAACCTCCCAACCATTCTGACAACCAGTTTTGAGACAGGACCAAACGGACCGCTGGTACCGGAACTGAAAGCTCAATTTCCGGATGCGCCCTACATTGCTCGCCCAGGAAACATTAACGCATGGGATAACGAAGATTTCGTGAAAGCAGTAAAAGCGACCGGCAAAAAGCAGCTGATTATCGCTGGTGTCGTGACGGAAGTTTGCGTCGCTTTCCCAGCGCTCTCGGCTATTGAAGAAGGTTTTGACGTCTTTGTTGTCACCGATGCTTCAGGCACGTTTAATGAAATTACCCGCCATTCAGCATGGGATCGGATGTCTCAAGCAGGCGCTCAATTGATGACATGGTTCGGAGTAGCATGCGAACTGCACCGCGACTGGCGCAACGATATCGAAGGTCTGGCGACGTTGTTCTCTAATCACATTCCGGATTATCGCAATCTGATGACCAGCTATGACACGTTAACTAAGCAGAAGTAAAGACTGGGGCAAAACCCTGGCCTGACATGTAGCCGGATAGCGCGCAGCTTGAAGGCCTACGGATATTGTAGGCTTGATAAAGCACGAGGCACCATCCGGCATATTATGGATTAACTCGCCACCGCCATACCGACGGTCATATGCAGCCCGTAGAACACGCCACGACCAATCAGCTCGCCGACTAACAGCAGAATAAACGCGACGGAAAGCAACGGAACGGCAGGCTGGTAACCCTTCACTTGCGGTACTATCCAGCAGCACAACGCTAACGCCAGCGCCACGATCCGCCACGCCATCAGCGAACCGTAATCCGGAACCAGCGCAGAGGCCTGTTGAATCGAACTGTGGATTGTCGCCAGTTCAGTCCCCTGCATTACCGACATGATGGCACTCACGACCAGAGCAAGCACTGATATAGCCGGCAGCAGGCGCATCGCCCAACCATCCACGCCAGCAATTCTCAGTAACAGATATCCCAGCAGCGGACCGCCCATAAACATCGTCAGGAAGAAGCCCAGCGGTGTCCAGACGCTGTACCAGGTCGGTACAGTATCGATGGTGTTATACACGCGCACCATCATCCAGACAAAAACCACACCCAGCACCATGGTGACAACTAACCACAGATTGCGTAATGCAGGCGACATTTTCTTCAACATAGCCAGCAGCCAGCCGATACCGCCAACGGCAAAGAAGAGTGAGCCGCTGGCAATTTCGTTACTCAACGCAGATGGCCCAACGCGATTGAGTGAGTTAAAGGCGCGCATCGGTGAGCCCAGGTGGAGCATGGAAGCAATAAAACCAATGCCCATTAATACCCACAGCCCAAACATGCAGGTAATTACGCGTTGCTGCGATTCTGGGCGTAAGCCCCCTTTCATCAACGCCAGTGCCAGAACAATAAAACCGCCAACCACACACTGTCCGAAGACCGTGAAGATCATCAGCGGCCATTCATGCCATCCACTTCCCATCTTACACCTCCTTCGGATTAGCCAGATAACCTGTGGTATCCCCGGTCGGGCGGCTATTGGCGTTAGGTTTGATGACAATGCTCGGTTTGGTAAAGTGCGCGCCCGGCAATGGCGCAACCGCAGCCAAAGTACCGTGTTTTTTGCGCAGTTCATCAATTGGGCCAAAATCCAGCGCACGCAGTGGACAGGACTCGACGCAAATAGGTTTCTTACCTTCAGCGACGCGCTCATGGCAGCCATCGCATTTGGTCATGTGCCCTTTGTCAGCATTGTACTGTGGTGCGCCGTAAGGACAGGCCATGTGGCAATAGCGGCAGCCGATGCACACATCTTCATCGACAACGACAAAGCCATCTTCACGTTTGTGCATCGCACCGCTCGGACACACTTTGGTACAGGCCGGGTCTTCACAGTGGTTACACGCAATGGAGAGGTAATAGGCAAAGACGTTCTGATGCCAGACGCCGTTGTCTTCCTGCCAGTCACCGCCCGCGTACTCATAAATGCGGCGGAAGCTGACTTCAGGGGTTAAATTTTTGAAATCTTTGCACGCCAGTTCGCAGGTTTTGCAACCGGTGCAACGGCTGGAATCAATAAAAAATCCATACTGGGTTGTCATCGGTTACTCCTTACACCTTTTCAACCTGAACAAGGTTCGTGTGAGATGGGTTCCCCTTCGCGAGAGGAGACGGACGCTGGGTCGTCAGGACGTTAATACAACCGCCCTGGTCCACGCGTTTTGCGTCCGGGTCATACCACGCCCCTTCGCCCAATGCCACCACGCCAGGCATCATACGCGGCGTTACTTTCGCCTCAATGTGCACTTCACCACGATCGTTAAAGATGCGCACCTTGTCGCCGTTGTTAATGCCGCGTCGCTGTGCATCCATCGGGTTGATCCACATTTCCTGACGGCAGGATGCTTTCAGAACATCCACGTTGCCATAGGTCGAGTGGACGCGAGACTTATAGTGGAAGCCGGTCAACTGCAGAGGGAATTTCTCCACCAGCGGGTCGTTTAAGCTCTCAAAACCTGGGGTATAAATCGGCAGTGGATCAATCACATCACCTTCCGGCAGTTCCCAGGTTGACGCGATCTCGGCAAGCTGCTGCGAATAAATTTCGATCTTACCTGACGGCGTGGTCAGCGGATTGGCGTTAGGATCCTCACGGAACGCCTTGTAGGCCACGTGATGTCCCTGTGGGTCGCGCTGTTTAAAGATCCCCTGCTTGCGGAATTCTTCAAACGTTGGCAGTTCAGGAATGGCTTTGCGCGACTGCTCGTACAGATGACGCATCCACTCTTCCTGAGTACGACCTTCTGTAAACTGCTGCTCAACACCAAGGCGTTTCGCTAGCTCACTGGTCATCTGGTAGATAGTCTTGCATTCGAAGCGTGGTTTGATCGCCTGATCGGTGAAAATCACATACGACATATTTCCGCAGGAGGCATCCAGTGCGAAGTCCATCTGCTCCGAAGCGGTGCAGTCCGGCAGCAAAATATCCGCGTATTTCGCCGAGGAGGTCATATGACAGTCGATGACAACGATCATCTCGCAATTCTTATCATCCTGTAGGATTTCATGTGTGCGGTTGATATCAGAGTGCTGGTTAATCAGACAGTTACCGGCATAGTTCCAGATCATCTTAATCGGAACATCAAGCTTATCTTTGCCACGAACACCGTCACGCAGCGCCGTCATCTCCGGACCTCGCTCAATGGCGTCCGTCCACATAAACATAGAGATGCTGGTTTCGACTGGGTTTTCCAGCGTAGGCATACGTTCAAACGGCAAACTGTATGAGCCCTCACGCGCCCCGCTGTTGCCGCCGTTAATCCCAACGTTACCGGTAAGGATTGCCAGCATAGAAATGGCACGAGTCGCTATTTCACCGTTAGCATGGCGCTGCGGTCCCCACCCCTGACTGATATATGCCGGTTTAGCGCTACCGATTTCACGTGCCAGTTTGACGATTCGATCAGCAGGAATACCGGTAATTTGCGCTGCCCATTCCGGGGTCTTGGCGATACCGTCTTTGCCCTGCCCAAGAATATACGCCTTATAGTGACCGTTTTTCGGTGCGTCGGCCGGTAAGGTTTTCTCGTCGTAACCCACGCAGTATTTATCAAGGAACGGTTGATCGACCATGTTTTCGGTGATCAGCACATACGCCAGACCATTCACCAGCGCCGCATCGGTACCTGGGCGGATCGGGATCCATTCATCTTCACGACCCGCACCGGTATCCGTGTAGCGAGGATCGATAATGATCATGCGGGCATTGGATTTCTGTCGCGCCTGCTCAAGGTAATAGGTTACCCCACCCCCGCTCATACGGGTTTCACCTGGGTTATTCCCGAACAGAACCACCAGCTTGCTGTTTTCAATGTCGGACGGGCTGTTACCGTCTGCCCAGCCGCCGTAGGTGTAGTTCAACCCGGCAGCGATTTGCGCTGAAGAGTAGTCACCGTAGTGGTTCAGGTAGCCGCCACAGCAGTTCATCAGACGTGCTACCAGCGTTTTGCCTGGCGGCCAGGAGCGTGTCAGGGTGCCGCCCAGCGTACCAGTGCCGTAGTTCAGGTAGATAGACTCGTTGCCGTAGTCTTTGATAAGACGCTGCATATTGCTGGCAATGATGTCGTAGGCTTCATCCCAGCTGATACGCTCAAATTTCCCTTCGCCACGTTTACCGACGCGTTTCATCGGGTATTTCAGACGGTCGGGATTATAAACGCGACGACGCATGGAGCGACCACGCAGACAGGCGCGTACCTGGTGCAAGCCGTCATAGTTGTCATCACCGGTGTTGTCGGTTTCAACATACTTTATTTCACCGTCTACCACGTGCATACGCAGAGGACAGCGGCTACCACAGTTCACCGTACACGCGCTCCAGATGACTTTCTCATTGGCCTGTGTCGGATTAAGGGCTTCTGCAGCATTTGCAATACGGGTAAATGGCAGGGTAAACGCGCTACTGGCCACCGCCAGTCCGCCTATCGCCGTCGTTTTCACCAAACCTCGGCGACTAACCTCAGCTGCCAGCATGGCATCGGGGATCTTAGTTTTCATAGTGGCTCACTCTGCTGCTCACAATAAACAAAAGAGAAATACTCGTTATATAGATTTTTATATATCGTTAATATCAATATACAGACTGGTAGATACTGAATTTGCGAAAAGACAGAGATAAATACTGACTTTCATTCGAAGGCAGTATTACTCCTATGGAGGTAGGCGTTATTGTCCGACGTCAAACGGGCATAAAAAAAGCGCCCTGAGGCGCTTTTTTAGCAAAGAAAGGTAGCTTAGCCGATAAATTCCAGGCCATTCATGTACGGACGTAACACTTCCGGAACCTGAATACGGCCATCAGCCTGCTGATAGTTTTCCATCACCGCAACCAGCGTACGTCCAACCGCCAGACCGGAACCGTTCAGCGTATGTACTAAACGGGTCTTTTTGTCGGATTTGCTGCGGCAACGCGCCTGCATACGACGAGCCTGGAAATCCCACACGTTGGAGCAAGAGGAGATTTCGCGATAGGTGTTCTGCGCCGGGATCCACACTTCCAGATCGTACGTTTTGCATGCGCCGAAGCCCATGTCGCCTGTGCACAGGATGATCTTACGGTACGGCAGGCCCAGCAGCTGAAGAACCTTCTCAGCATGGCCGGTCATCTCTTCCAGCGCGTCCATAGAGTCTTCCGGGCGAACGATCTGCACCATTTCAACTTTATCGAACTGGTGCATACGGATCAGACCACGGGTATCACGACCGTAAGAACCTGCTTCAGAACGGAAGCACGGCGTATGCGCGGTCATTTTGATCGGCAGCGCATCTTCGTCAATGATTTCGTCGCGAACCAGGTTGGTCAGCGGAACTTCTGCCGTTGGGATCAGCGCATAGTTGCTGCTGTCAGCTTCTTCATCCAGCGGACGGGTGTGGAACAGATCGCCAGCAAATTTCGGCAGTTGCCCTGTTCCGTACAGCGTGTCATGGTTAACCAGATACGGAACGTAGTTTTCGCTGTAACCATGCTGTTCGGTATGCAGATCCAGCATGAACTGAGACAGCGCACGGTGCATGCGCGCGATCTGCCCTTTCATCACGACGAAACGAGAGCCGGTCAGCTTAACCGCAGCGGCAAAATCAAGACCCGTGTGCATTTCACCCAGGGTAACGTGATCGCGCACTTCGAAATCAAACTCACGCGGAGTACCCCAACGGCTGACTTCAACGTTGTCATTTTCATCTTTACCCACCGGAACGTCGTCCGCTGGCAGGTTAGGAATGGTCAGCGCAATGTCGCGGATCTCGGCCTGTAAGGTATCAAGTTCAGCTTTCGCGGCATCCAGCTCTTCGCCCAGTTTGTTCACTTCCAGACGTAAAGACTCGATATCTTCCCCGCGCGCTTTTGCCTGGCCGATGGATTTCGATCGAGAGTTACGCTCTGCCTGCAGGTTTTCAGTTTGTACCTGCAGAACTTTACGACGCTCTTCAAGAGCGCGCAGCTTATCTACATCCAGCTTAAAGCCCCGGCTTGCCAGTTTTTCTGCGACTGCGTCTGGCTCATTACGCAGCAGATTGGGATCGAGCATGCTTATCCTGTGCTTATCGAATTAAAATAGGAGAAAGTGACCACAGCCTGCGGTCACAGGGATACAGAGACAACATTACCGCAACGATAACACTAACGGTAGCGTTTTATAGGGCTATTTTGATCCTGTCCGGCGAGCCAGGCGAGCTTTTCGCCAATCTTGCCTTCAAGACCTCTGTTTGTGGGGTGATAATAGCGCGTTTGTGCCATTTCCTGCGGGAAGTACTCTTCTCCGGCGGCGTAGGCATTTGGTTCATCATGGGCGTAACGATACTCCTGACCATAGCCCATTTCTTTCATCAGCTTAGTTGGCGCATTGCGCAGGTGGACCGGCACGTCGTAATCCGGACGTTCGCGGGCATCAGCCAGCGCGGCTTTGAAGGCGGTGTAAACCGCATTACTTTTCGGCGCGCAGGCCAGATAAACAATTGCCTGAGCAATCGCTCGTTCACCTTCCGCGGGTCCCACGCGGGTAAAGCAGTCCCATGCGGAAATTGCCACCTGCATGGCGCGAGGATCGGCATTGCCCACATCTTCAGAGGCAATTGCCAGACAGCGACGGGCTACATACAGCGGGTCACCGCCTGCACTAATGATGCGCGCATACCAATAAAGTGCCGCATCCGGGGCGCTGCCGCGAACCGATTTGTGTAATGCGGAGATGAGATCGTAAAAACGATCGCCTTTATTATCGAAGCGTGCGCTGCGTTCACCGGCAATTTCAGTGAGCAATTCTGGTTTCAATACGCGCTTACCGGAATCATCAACTTCGGCCATATCGGCCATCATTTCCAGCGTATTCAGCGCTCGCCGCGCGTCGCCATTCACCAGTTCGGCAATCGCCCGACGCGTCTCTGGTGGCAGTACGATATCCTGACCACCGTAACCACGGGCATTATCTGACATCGCCTGGTCCAGCACCTGTTCAATATCGTCGGTGGTTAACGATTTCAGTAAATAAACACGCGCCCGCGACAACAGTGCCGAGTTCAGTTCAAACGAGGGATTTTCAGTGGTGGCGCCAATAAACGTGATGGTACCGTCTTCAATATGCGGTAAAAACGCATCCTGTTGGCTTTTATTAAAACGGTGAACTTCGTCCACGAACAGGATCGTACGTCGACCCGCGTTACGATTCTGACGCGCCCGCTCAATCGCTTCACGAATTTCTTTTACACCAGACGTGACCGCCGAAATTCGTTCAACATCGGCGTTAGCGTAACGGGCAATAACTTCGGCTAGCGTGGTTTTCCCCGTCCCCGGCGGACCCCATAAAATCATAGAGTGCAGGTGCCCGGCCTCGATGGCGCGCGGCAAGGGTTTACCCGCAGCCAGCAGATGCTGCTGGCCGATGTACTGCGCTAAATTTTCTGGCCGCATACGTGCGGCCAGTGGCTGAAAGGTATTATCAGAAAAGTCGAGCGACAGATTGCTCACTCACACGCCTCTACTTACGTTGATCGTCAACCGTTACACCTTGCGGCGGGGTAAAGGTGAATTTCGAAGGTTCAATCGCACCATTCTGCTGAGATTTCAGCTGATAGCTGCTGCGCTGATCGTCTTGCTCAACGGCACTGAACTGATGGATCGTCCCGTCCCGCCCAACATTGATAGTAAACTGCTTCAGGTTACCGCTGCTGGTTTTTGGCGTCAGCACGAAATCATCGCCGTTTTGCTTAATGTTGTACTGTTGCCAGTCGCTGGCCTGGTTACGCGCAATCAGCATAAACGGCGTGTTGCCCGTAGCGTCTTTCAACCAGGTCGCAGTCGCCTGCTCAACAAACGGGTTAAAGAACCACAGCGTTTTACCATCGGAAACCAGAATGCTCTCGTCAGGCTGCGTCATATGCCAGTTAAACAGATTAGGGCGTTTAACCCATAAGTCGCCCTGACCTTCCTGCACCGCCGCGCCGCTACCGTCCGTGACCTTCTGAGTAAAGCTGGCATGGAAGCTACTGACTTTATCCAGACGGCTTTTCAGGTCGCTGGCAGCATCAGCCCAGACGCTGCTCACCACAAAGCTAGACAGTAATGCACAGGTGATTGCGATTCTTTTCATCGTTATTCCTCAAAATACGTCACTCCCAACGGGGAGATCCCTCTGCTATCCATTTCAGGCCAAAAATCAGCATGAGGAAAGTAGAAAATACTGAATTACTTAACTTTGCAATCATTCGAAGGGCGGCGGAGCCAGCACTTCACGATTACCATTATGCCCTTGTTCGCTGACTATTCCCTGCGCTTCCATCTGTTCGATGATGCGCGCCGCTCGGTTGTAACCGATACGGAACTGACGCTGGACGCCGGAGATTGAGGCTTTGCGTTTCTGAGTAACAAAGTTCACCGCCTGATCGAACAGCGGATCCAGTTCTTCGCCACCATCAAAGCCGCCACCGCCGCCTTCGCTTTCGCTGTCAGAGGTAATGCCATCAACGTATTGTGGACGGCCGCGCGCTTTCCAGTCCTGAACTACCGCGTGAACTTCTTCATCGCGTACAAAGGCGCCGTGTACACGTACAGGGATCGTCGAGTTTGGTGCAGAATAAAGCATGTCACCCATACCCAACAGCGATTCCGCGCCGCCCTGGTCAAGGATGGTACGCGAGTCAATTTTACTGGACACTGTAAAGGCGATACGCGTCGGGATGTTCGCTTTAATCAGACCAGTGATAACGTCAACTGACGGTCGCTGGGTTGCCAGCACCAGGTGGATACCCGCCGCACGCGCTTTTTGCGCCAGACGAGCGATTAGTTCTTCCACCTTTTTGCCAACGGTCATCATCAGGTCAGCGAATTCATCCACCAACACCACGATATACGGCAGTTTTTCCAGCACCGGATGCTGAACATCCATGCTGTCGCCCGGCTTCCAGTATGGGTCTGGAATCGGACGTCCCATACGGGCGGCTTCAGCAATCTTATCGTTATAACCGGCAAGGTTACGCACGCCAAGCGCCGACATCAGTTTGTAGCGACGTTCCATTTCATTGACGCTCCAACGCAAGGCATTGGCGGCATCTTTCATGTCGGTCACAACTTCAGTCAGCAGATGTGGAATACCTTCATAAACAGAAAGTTCCAGCATTTTCGGGTCAATCATGATAAAGCGAACGTCTTCCGGCTGCGCTTTGTACAGCATGCTGAGGATCATGGCGTTCACCCCAACAGACTTACCGGAACCGGTTGTCCCTGCCACCAGCAGGTGCGGCATTTTAGCCAGATCGGCCACCACCGGTTCGCCCGCAATATCTTTGCCCAGCACCACAGTCAGCGGAGATGAGTTATCACGGAATTTAGCGTTATCCAGCACTTCTCGCAGATAGACGGTTTGACGTTTTTTGTTCGGTAACTCCAGTCCGACATACGGTTTGCCTGGAATAACCTCGACCACACGTACCGCCGCGGTCGACAATGAACGCGCCAGATCTCGTGACAGGTTAGAAATACGCGCTGCTTTAACCCCTGGAGCCAGATTAAGCTCAAAGCGGGTAATCACCGGGCCAGGAGAATAGTTCACCACATCGGCTTTAATGCGGAAATCCGCCAGACGCGCTTCCACCAGACGTGCCATTTGTTCCAGTGCGAACGTATCTATCGGCTCAACTTCGCTCGGCGGCGGCGTGAGCAGATCTAACGATGGCAGCGGCGTGCTTGGACGGTGCGCCGGACGACTATCCCCATTACGCATCAGCAGCGGATGGATCAGACTATCCTGCGGCGGTGGTGTAGCAGGCTGCGCTGGCTGCTGATAATGCTGCTGCGGTGCAACTGGCTGCGCTGGCTGTTGATAATGCTGCTGCGATGCAACTGGCTGCACCGGTTGCTGGTAGTGCTGCTGCGGTGCAACAGGCTGCGCTGGTTGCTGATAATGCTGCTGTGGTGCAACTGGCTGTGCCGGTTGCTGATAGTGCTGTTGCGGTGCAACTGGCTGCGCCGGTTGCTGATAATGCTGCTGCGGCGCAACTGGTTCCTGGTACTGCGGCGCGGGCTCCGGCATTACGCCAGGCGTAAACAGCGGCTCATGCGGCCCCTCATCCACCAGCGTTTTCATTGGCGAAAATTCAAAGTCATCGAGGGAGAACGGATTCGCTCCGACAGGCTGTTCACCGGAATAACGCTGCTGCTGAGAAGAAGCAAACTGGCGAGCCAGTTCCGCTTCTGCGGCTGAATCTTCGTCATCAGTCTGGTGGGTTTCGTCCTGATACTCTTCGCCATAACGATGCTGCTGCGACTGAGCGAACTGACGTGCCAGCTCGTCCTGCTGCATTGCATCCATTTCATCGTCACTATACGCGTCTGTATCAAGCTGCTCTTCGCGCGCTTTCTCTTCAGCCATACGCTGTGACGGCAGTTTTATGCCATATGAAGCCAGTTCACGACGAGTAGGCACGCGCACACGATTCGGACGCGGCAACTGCGGGCCAATGCCCTCTTTCACCTGCGGACGCGGCGTACCGCTGCCTGCAAGGCTAAAGACAGGTGCTGCGGCAGCGGCACCTGCCCCTAACGCGGCGCTTTTTACGCCAGCGGCCAGCGGTGCAACGGCAGCAACAGACTCAACGGGTGGTATGGATGCAGTCGCCGGCATAGATGGCGTAGACGGCTTAACACGCTCAGGCTCCTGAGCAGGTTCTGGAATCGGCTGATACCATGCGGCCAGTTGCTCACGCTCACGCGCACGTTTCTCTTCGACTTCTTCAAAGTAATAGAGCGGCGGACGAGTCGGTTTAACTTCTTCAACCACCGGCTCAGGTTCCACCACTGTTGGTTGTTCAACCACAGGCTGCTGGAACGTAGTGCTCTGTTGAAAAGTTGGATCCTGCTGATAAACAGGTTGCTGCACAGGCTCCGGCTGATAAACAGGCTGCTGGAATGCGGCGTTCTGTTGAGAGGTCGGATCCTGTTGATAGACAGGTTGCAGCAAGGGCTCCGGCTGATAAACAGCTTCCGGCTGCGGCGCGACAGGCTGCGTATAAACAGGTTCAACGGGCTGCTGTGCGTAATATTGCGGCTGCGGACTCTGCTCCACAACCGGTTGTTGCCATGGCTCATACGGCTGCTGCACCGGAGGTTGCGCGTACTGGGCTGGCTGCGGATAACCTTCAGGCGCTGGTGCAATCGCGGCATCACCGGTTTGCGGGCCAGGCACGGGTTGCCAGGCCACAGTTGGGACCGGTTGCTCCATAACAGTGTTGGTCACGGGTGACGTTTGCAGTAACGGATCGACCGGTGCGCTCCAGGCCTGAGCGGCTGTTGTAGCTGCAGCTGCTGCAGCCACAGGCTCGGTCACCGAGTGGCCGTTAAGCAGTGGATCAAGTTCGTCATATTCAGGCAGCGTCGCGCGATTACCGGAAAACAGCACATCATTAGGATCGGCAACCACGCCACGGGCGCTGTATTCAATTTCGTCTTCATCATCCATGCGTTTGCCGGAGAACAGCGCCGCATCGGTATGACGACCAAGCGGGTTGGTAAATTTCTCCGCCAGACGTTTACGGCGCGCTAACGCACCGCGCAGGATACGAGCTCGGCGCGATTCATGGGGTTTGCCATCAGCGGCGTCGACAGACTCTTCTTCGTCTTCATACTCTTCGTCATCGACCCAGGTATCGTCGCGGCGGGTACGGTTGCTGGCAAACGTCAGGATATTGAGTAACCAGCCGCCCAGTTTTTCCGCAATGCTCACCCATGACCAACCGGTGAACAGCGTTAATCCCGCTGCCCAAATGCACAACAATGTCAGCGTGCCGCCGCTGCTGTGCAGCAATGGTTGTAGCGTGGTGCTGAGCAGACTGCCGATCACGCCGCCAGAGGCGAAATACCAGATGTCATCGGCGTTAATTGCGGCCAGCCCGCAGGAAGTGAGAATCAGCGCCAGAACGCCAATAATGCGTAGCGAGACGGCAAAATAATCGACGTATTCGTCGCTGGCCTGATATCGCCAGGCAAACCAGCAGCCACCGACAATGATGACGGGGATGGTGTAGGCCATGACGCCAAAAATAAAGAACAGCGTATCCGCCAGCCATGCTCCAGGTATTCCACCCAGATTATGGATAGGCTCATGCCACGCGGTTTGCGACCAACTGGGATCCGAAGGGTTAAAGCTGAGTAAGGCAGCCATCAACCAGACGGCAAAAAGGGCAATAAGGATCAGTAGCGCTTCCAGAAGTCGGCGCCCGCTGCTTAACTTCGTCAATGTGACGTCTTTGTCTTCAGTGTATTCCTGGCTCAAAAACGGCTCTCCAGGTTTCGGGCTTTTCCTGCCCGATGCTAAAACGGACAACAGCACCGGGTTGCCCCGGCACTGTTGCTGTATGGATTAACAGGAGTGTAATCAAACTGCGTCGATTTTGCACCTGTTCCGTGTTAGCGCGTCTTAATTACCAGACGATTGCTCTGTTTGACTTCTTCCATTACTACATAAGTACGTGTGTCATTCACGCCAGGCAGACGCAGCAGGGTTTCCCCCAACAGCTTACGGTATGCCGACATATCCGGTACGCGTGTTTTCAGCAAATAGTCGAAATCACCGGAAACCAAATGACACTCTTGAATTTCTTCAAGTTTTTGTACTGCAGAGTTAAATTGTTCAAACACATCCGGGGCGCCACGATTCAGAGTAATCTCAACAAAAACCAGAAGTGATGCATCCAGATAATGCGGGTTTAACAGCGCTGTATAGCCCTGAATAAAACCCTGTCTTTCCAACCGACGCACACGCTCAAGGCAGGGCGTTGGTGAAAGTCCCACACGTTTAGAAAGCTCGACGTTAGAAATACGCCCATCCTTTTGCAGCTCATTAAGAATGTTACGATCGATACGGTCGAGATCTTTGCCAGGGCGCTTCTTACTATCTACCATTATTATTGTCTCTCTGTATTCCTTCCCTACTCCTGCCTGACTCTACCAACATCACTGTTCAGAGTCGCTACCCATCAAAATAAACCGCAACCCAGAGGGATTTTCGGTTCGCAATGTCTGGGTTTATGGTGAGAAGACCGTTGCCTGTCGGCGGCTATCGACATCACGAATGGCATCTGTCCACACCATGCGTAGATTTCGCTAACACGGTAAACATGGTATCTACATGCATGATTATGCAGCACATACATGACACAGTTTTTTTCTTCCTTGAATGTTTTCGCAAAACAGCAGGGGATTGTCAAAGCAAAACATCGATTTTTAGTACAACATGCCAGTTATTCATTCGCAGTGATGGAAAATCGTCATTTTATCACCTTATAACTGACCGATTTTAAGTAGAAATCGTTATAGTATTACGACTAATTCTGCCGCTCATCGGTTCCCGCTATTACACATATTGTTAACAAAATCGCCATACTCTTTTTTTACGCCTGTAAATTCCCTACAATCCTGCTCATTGCCTGCTAACAACTATGGGGATCTCATGGGCGCAACCAAACACAGTAAACTTCTTATTCTGGGCTCTGGCCCTGCGGGGTATACCGCTGCGGTCTACGCTGCACGCGCGAACCTGCAACCGGTACTGATTACCGGTATGGAAAAAGGTGGTCAGTTGACCACAACAACAGAAGTGGAGAACTGGCCTGGCGATCCGCACGATCTCACAGGCCCATTGCTGATGGAACGCATGCACGAACATGCGACCAAATTTGAAACTGAAATTATTTTTGATCATATCAGCAAAGTTGATCTGCAAAACCGCCCTTTCCGTCTGACCGGCGACAGCGGTGAATACACCTGTGACGCACTAATCATCGCCACCGGTGCGTCAGCACGCTACCTGGGTCTGCCTTCAGAAGAAGCCTTCAAAGGCCGTGGCGTTTCCGCCTGCGCGACCTGCGACGGTTTCTTCTACCGTAACCAAAAAGTTGCGGTGATCGGCGGCGGCAACACTGCTGTTGAAGAAGCGCTGTACCTGGCGAATATCGCATCTGAAGTGCATTTGATTCACCGTCGCGACAGCTTCCGCGCCGAGAAAATCCTGATCAAGCGTTTGATGGATAAAGTCGAAAACGGCAACATCGTGCTGCATACCCACCGCACACTGGAAGAAGTGACCGGCGATCAAATGGGCGTAACCGGACTGCGCCTGCGCGATACGCAAAACACTGACAACGTCGAGTCACTTGACGTTGCAGGCTTGTTTGTCGCTATCGGCCACAGCCCGAATACCGCCATTTTTGACGGTCAGCTTGAACTGGAAAATGGCTACATCAAAGTTCAGTCCGGGATTCATGGTAACGCCACCCAAACCAGCATTCCGGGTGTATTCGCCGCCGGTGACGTGATGGACCATATTTATCGCCAGGCGATCACTTCAGCAGGCACCGGTTGTATGGCTGCGCTTGACGCAGAGCGTTATCTCGACGGTCTGGCAGACGCTTGCAAATAAGTTTTACAAATCAGTAACAAAAGTAAAAAAGGCGACTATAAGTCGCCTTTATTTTTGCCTCGTTGTAACATTGTCCTGCCCAAAAATTCCAATAACTCACCTGCTAAGCGTGCAATGAATAAAACCCGTCAAAAAGAGCTGACCCGCTGGTTAAAACAGCAAAGTGTAATTTCCCAACGATGGCTGAACATTTCACGCCTGTTGGGGTTCGTGAGCGGCCTGTTAATTGTCGCTCAGGCCTGGCTCATGGCCCGAATTCTCGACCATATGATCATGGACAATATCCCCAGAGAGGCGCTTCTGCTCCCTTTCATTGTGCTGGTATTGATTTTCATCCTGCGAGCATGGGTCGTCTGGTTACGCGAACGCGTCGGGTTTCATGCTGGCCAACATATCCGCTTTGAGATTCGCCGCCAGGTGCTTGACCGTCTGCAACAAGCAGGTCCAGCCTGGATACAAGGTAAACCAGCCGGGAGCTGGGCTACGCTAATCCTGGAACAGATTGATGACATGCATGATTACTATGCACGTTATCTGCCGCAAATGGCGCTGGCCGTATGCGTCCCCTTATTGATCGTGGCGGCGGTATTCCCGTCAAACTGGGTAGCTGCCCTTATTCTGCTTGGAACTGCCCCGCTGATCCCGTTGTTTATGGCGATGGTTGGTATGGGTGCAGCCGATGCTAACCGCCGCAACTTTCAGGCTCTTGCCCGCCTCAGCGGCCATTTTCTCGATCGCCTGCGGGGCATGGAGACGCTAAGAATCTTTGGCCGCGGTGAAGCCGAAACAGAAAGCATCCGCGCAGCGTCACAGGATTTCCGCCAGCGCACCATGGAAGTCCTGCGCCTGGCGTTTCTGTCATCCGGTGTCCTTGAGTTCTTTACCTCCCTGTCCATCGCACTGGTCGCGGTTTACTTCGGTTTTTCCTACCTCGGTGAACTCGATTTTGGCCACTACGGGACGGGCGTCACATTGGCGGCTGGCTTCCTCGCGCTCATTCTGGCGCCGGAATTTTTCCAGCCCCTGCGCGATCTGGGTACGTTCTATCACGCCAAAGCACAAGCCGTTGGTGCTGCAGACAGTCTGAAAACCTTCATGGAAACCCCGCTTGCACATCCTGAGCGTGGCGATATTGAGCTGACAACAAAAGACGCAGTTACAATTGAAGCAGAAGATCTGGTCATCACCTCGCCGGAAGGTAAAGTGCTTGCAGGTCCGCTCAACTTTACCCTGCCAGCGGGCCAACGCGCGGTGCTGGTTGGCCGCAGCGGCTCCGGCAAAAGTTCGTTGCTCAATGTCCTGTCCGGTTTTCTCTCTTATCAGGGATCGCTGCGGATTAACGGCTTTGAGCTGCGCGACCTGTCACCTGATTGCTGGCGCAAACAGCTGTCCTGGGTTGGACAAAATCCGCAGCTCCCTGCCGCCACGTTACGCGATAACGTGCTGCTCGCTCGCCCCGATGCCAGCGAAGAACAGCTGCAAGCCGCACTCGACAGCGCCTGGGTCAGTGAGTTTTTACCACTTCTGCCACAGGGTGTGGATACACCAGTAGGCGATCAGGCTGCTCGACTTTCTGTCGGACAAGCGCAGCGCGTTGCCGTGGCTCGCGCCTTACTCAATCCATGTCAGTTGTTGCTGCTTGACGAGCCCGCCGCCAGCCTTGATGCACACAGCGAACAACGCGTGATGCAGGCATTGAAAGCAGCATCACGCCGCCAGACCACGCTGATGGTGACACACCAACTTGAAGATCTTGCCGACTGGGACGTTATCTGGGTGATGCAGGACGGACAGATCGTTGAACAAGGCACTTATGCCGAACTTAGCGCAGCCAACGGGGCGTTTGCGACATTACTGGCTCATCGTCAGGAGGACATTTAAATGCGCGCTTTGCTACCTTATCTGACGCTGTATAAACGTCACAAATGGATGTTAACCCTGGGGATCGTTCTGGCGATCGTCACACTGCTGGCAAGTATTGGTTTGCTGACGCTTTCCGGCTGGTTCCTGTCGGCTTCTGCTGTGGTGGGTGTCACCGGGATTTACAGTTTTAACTATATGCTCCCTGCTGCCGGGGTGCGCGGTGCGGCAATCACCCGAACCGCGGGCCGCTATTTCGAGCGATTGGTCAGCCACGACGCGACGTTCCGCGTGCTGCAACATTTGCGTATTTATACCTTCAGCAAACTGCTGCCGCTCTCCCCTGCTGGCCTGTCCCGTTATGGACAAGGTGAATTGCTTAACCGCGTGGTGGCGGATGTCGACACGCTCGATCATCTCTATTTGCGCGTGCTCTCCCCGCTAGTGGGCGCTTTTGTCGTCATCATGGTGGTCACGCTGGGGCTAAGCGTTCTCGATTTCACGCTGGCTATCACTCTCGGCGGTATTATGCTGCTGACCTTATTTATCCTGCCCCCACTCTTTTATCAGGCAGGTAAAAGCACCGGGCAAAGTTTGACGCATTTACGTGGGCAGTATCGTCAGCAGTTAACATCCTGGCTGCAGGGCCAGGCTGAACTGACCATCTTTGGCGCCAGTGAACGTTACCGCGCCCAAATGGAAGCCACCGAGTTGCAGTGGCATGAAGCCCAACGACGTCAGTCTGAATTAACGGCGCTATCACAGGCGGTCATGCTGTTAGTCGGCGCACTGGCAGTGGTTGTGATGTTATGGATGGCCTCCGGCGGCGTGGGTGGCAATACCCAGCCTGGCGCACTGATCGCGCTGTTTGTCTTCTGTGCGCTGGCCGCGTTTGAAGCTTTGGCACCCGTCACCGGGGCGTTTCAGCATCTCGGACAGGTTATTGCCTCTGCGCTGCGCATCACCGAACTGACCGAACAACAGCCAGAAGTCACCTTCCCGGATGCCGGTTCTCCAGTTTCTGAGCAGGTCACTCTCACGCTACACGATGTTTCATTCAGCTATCCGGGGCAAGCACAAAAAGCGCTCGACACCCTTTCGCTGCAGGCTCAGCCCGGTGAACACATTGCGATTCTCGGTCGCACCGGCTGCGGTAAGTCAACGTTACTACAATTGCTGACCCGCGCATGGGATCCGCAGCACGGCGAAATTCTGATTAATGAGCAGCCGATTTCGGCCCTCAGTGAAACCACGCTGCGCCAGAGCATCAGCGTCGTGCCACAGCGCGTGCACCTGTTCAGCGCGACGCTTCGCGATAACCTGCTGCTGGCAGCACCGCACGCCAGTGATGACACATTATCCGCAATGCTGTGCCGCGTCGGTCTGGACAAACTGCTAGAGGGTGATGGACTCAATGCCTGGTTAGGCGAAGGCGGTCGTCAGCTTTCTGGCGGCGAACTCCGTCGTCTGGCTATCGCCCGCGCCTTATTGCACGATGCCCCACTGATGCTGCTGGATGAACCGACCGAAGGGCTTGATGCCACAACAGAAAGCCAAATGCTTGAATTAATTGGCGATGTCATGCGCGATAAAACCGTACTGATGGTGACACATCGTCTGCGCGGCTTGTCACGTTTTGATCAAATAATAGTGATGGACAACGGACACATTATTGAGCAAGGTAATCACGCAGATTTGTTAGCCCGGCAGGGGCGTTATTACCAGTTTAAGCAACGTCTGTAAGCTATTATTGAACGATCAAACTCGCGTAGTGGAGTTTCGCTGTCATGCGCCTGGTGCAATTGTCCCGCCATTCTATAGCCTTCCCTTCACCGGAAGGCGCTTTACGCGAGCCTAACGGTTTGTTGGCGCTTGGCGGCGATCTCAGTCCAGCTCGACTGTTAATGGCCTACCAGCGCGGAATTTTCCCGTGGTTTTCACCTGGCGACCCCATCCTTTGGTGGTCGCCCGATCCACGCGCCATTCTTTGGCCCGAGAAATTTCATCTCAGCCGCAGCATGAAACGTTTTCATAAAAACTCACCTTATCGCGTGACGCTCAATTACGCGTTCGGTCAGGTGATTGAAGGCTGCGCGAACGACCGGGAAGAAGGCACCTGGATAACGCATGATGTAGTGGACGCCTACCATCGCCTGCACGAGCTGGGCCATGCGCACTCCATTGAAGTATGGCGACAAAATGAATTAGTGGGCGGTATGTATGGCGTGGCGCAAGGTACGCTATTTTGTGGCGAATCAATGTTCAGCCGTCAGGAAAATGCGTCCAAAACCGCACTGCTTGTTTTTTGCGCTGAATTTATCCGTCAGGGCGGAAAATTAATCGACTGCCAGGTATTAAATAGCCACACAGCTTCGCTGGGCGCCGTCGAAACCCCACGTCGGGAGTACCTTGAACACCTGAGCAGACTGCGCCAGCAGCGGCTACCGAGCCATTTCTGGGTTCCCAGGACGTTATTTTCGCCTCAGGGGTGAATGTTTTCGGCACATTTTTTGTCGGGGTGTTATAATTGTCGCGCAGAGTTGGTTTAGCCCATTACCCCGCCGCCGTTAAGGAACAGTTCGCGTCAGGCAACGCCTATCGTTTATCTCCTCGTTCCCTTACACGTTGCGCTTTAAGTGCGGCTTTGCCGTGTGTGGTTAGAGTAATGCGCCAAACCCGATTTGCTGTGTTTTAAACGCACAAATCTTTACTTATTAAAAGAACTTCGGCATTATCTTGCCGGTTCAAATTACGGTAGTGATACCCCAGAGGATTAGATGGCCAAAGAAGACAATATTGAAATGCAGGGTACCGTTCTCGATACGTTACCTAATACCATGTTCCGCGTAGAGTTAGAAAACGGTCACGTGGTTACTGCACACATCTCCGGTAAAATGCGTAAAAACTATATCCGCATCCTGACGGGCGACAAAGTGACTGTTGAGCTGACCCCGTACGACCTGAGCAAAGGCCGCATTGTCTTCCGTAGTCGCTGATTGTTTTTAACGCCCGAATGGCGTCCAGATAATAAAAGGTCGGTTTAACCGGCCTTTTTTGTGGGCCAAGGTCAGGTATTTAATCCTCAATCATCCGCGCATATTCTTCCGTTAAGAAATCCACTAATGTGCGTACTGACGGCAATAATCCCCTGCGTGATGGAAAGACTGCGTGAATTATTTCTCGCTTCGGTTCCCAGCCGTCGAGCAATGCCACCAGTTCACCCGCGGCTACTTGATCTTTTACCATCAGTTGCGGAAGTTGAACTACCCCCACACCGGCAACTGCGGCTTCACGTAACGCCAGCATATCGGTGGTGATCATACGCGGCGTGAAATGCACCTCCGCACGTGCGCCCTGTGGCCCGAATAACTCCCAACGATGCACATGTTTACCCGTCGCCAGACTCAGGCCCGGCCAACGCGTCAGCTCCGCCGGAGAATGTAGCGTTCCCATTTGCTCGATTAACTGCGGGCTGGCATACAAACGATGCCCCCTGTCCGCCAGCACACGCATCACCAGGTCGCTATCCTCAAATGGTCGGGGCCTGACGCGAATCGCCACGTCCAAACCCTCTCCAACCACGTCCACGCGGCGGTTAGTGGCCTCCAGTTGCACTGATACGTCAGGATAACGCGCCATAAAACGGGCAAGCATTGGCCCGATATGCACATGCAGCAGCGTGACCGGACACGTCAACTTCACCACGCCACGCGGTTCAACCTGTAACGCGGCAATCGCATCCTGCGCTGCCTGCGCTTCCACCAGCATCGCCTTACAGTGTTCGTAAAAGGTTTGCCCAACTTCCGTCACGTTAAACTGGCGGGTGGTTCGCTGAATCAGTCGAACTCCCAGCGTCTCTTCCAGTTGCGCTATCCGTCGGCTTAGTTTTGATTTCGGTTCATCAAGCGCCCGACCCGCCGCCGCGAATCCCCCTTCCTCTACAACATGTACAAACCATGCAAAATCATTGAGATCCGGCTTTGTCATTTTATTGTCCTATTAATGAGACAGTGAGGACTATTTTAGCTACTACTCAGCCCGCTGTCATGAATATAAGCTTATTTACATCAAGATAACGCCACAGAGGAGACACATATGAAACAAGTAACAGGCGTCTACACCGCACCTCGCCCACACTGGGTTGGCGATGGATTTCCGGTTCGCTCGATGTTTTCTTACCAGTCTCATGCTGAACAGCTAAGTCCGTTCCTGCTGCTGGATTACGCCGGTCCACATACGTTTACGCCGGGTAACGAAAAACGCGGCGTAGGTGAACACCCTCACCGTGGTTTTGAGACGGTGACCATCGTTTACAGCGGCGAAGTTGAACACCGTGATTCAACCGGTCGCGGCGGCATTATCGGCCCCGGTGACGTGCAGTGGATGACCGCAGGAGCAGGAATATTACACGAAGAGTTCCATTCACCTGAATTTACCCGTCAGGGTGGCGAACTGGAAATGGTACAGCTGTGGGTCAATCTGCCAGCAAAAGACAAAATGGCCGTTCCGGGTTACCAGGGCATCAGCAGCGATGTGATCCCCACTGTCGCCCTGCCTGATGAAGCAGGGAGCGTTCGTGTGATTGCGGGCAGCTATCAGGATACAAAAGGCCCGGCACATACCTTCTCGCCGCTGAACGTCTGGGATATGCGTTTGCAACGTAATCATCAGCTCACGTTGTCACAGCCGGAAGGATGGAGCACTGCCCTGGTTGTATTGAAAGGGAATATCACCGTAAACGGCACTACGTCTGCCAGCGAAGCGCAACTGGTGGTGCTGAGCCAGCAGGGAAAAACGCTGCATATTGAAGCCTCCAGCGACGCCAGCGTGCTGCTGCTTTCTGGAGAACCGTTGAACGAGCCGATTGTAGGTTACGGTCCGTTTGTAATGAACACGAAACAAGAAATCGCTGAAGCCGTACGCGATTTTAACTCCGGCCGCTTTGGCCAAATCTGAATCGAAGGAGAAGAATATGTCCAGTCCTGCAAACTTTAATGGTTCACGTCCGGTCATCGATGTGAATGATTCCGTCATGCTGCTTATCGATCATCAGAGCGGGCTGTTCCAGACCGTCGGCGACATGCCAATGCCAGAACTGCGTGCGCGTGCCGCCGCGCTGGCTAAAATGGCGACTCTGGCGAAGATGCCGGTGATTACCACGGCATCCGTACCGCAGGGACCTAACGGCCCGCTGATCCCTGAGATCCACGCCAATGCGCCGCATGCCCAATATGTGGCGCGTAAAGGCGAAATCAACGCCTGGGATAACGAAGACTTCGTGAAAGCGGTCAAAGCAACGGGTCGTAAAACGCTGATTATCGCCGGTACAATTACCAGCGTGTGCATGGCTTTCCCGGCTATCAGCGCGGTTGCGGAAGGCTATAAGGTTTTCGCTGTGATCGACGCTTCCGGTACTTACAGCAAAATGGCGCAGGAAATCACCCTGGCTCGTGTTGTTCAGGCTGGCGTCGTGCCGATGGATACCGCCGCAGTCGCTTCTGAAATTCAGGGCACTTGGAACCGTGAAGACGCCGCCGAATGGGCGGAAGTGTATACCAAAGTCTTCCCGGCTTATCAGTTGCTGATCGAAAGCTACAGCAAAGCTCAGGAAGTCGTGACCAGCGGCGAAAAACTGGACTCTCAGCGCTAATCCTTTCCTCCGCGCCTGCCTGGGCGGAGGAATATGTATATTGCGTAACCAAACGAGAGTTAACACGTAAATTCTGCTTGACCGTTTTAGCGCAACTCCCTATAGTAGCGCCCCGTTGCCCCCAAGCGGTCAGGCAGCAATACAATATGGTGAGGTGTCCGAGTGGCTGAAGGAGCACGCCTGGAAAGTGTGTATACGGCAACGTATCGGGGGTTCGAATCCCCCCCTCACCGCCATATTTTAAGAAGAGCTCGTACGAAAGTACGGGCTTTTTTTTCGCATGTTGCAGATCTGCGGGGGGATGAGAAGCCCCGACCGGGGTTCGACTACTGGCGCAGCCAGTTGGACAGACCGGGAGCGCAGCGAACGGGCTGCCCCGTAGGGGCGAGCAAAGCGAGTCAATCCCCCCTCACCGCCATATTTTAAGAAGAGCTCGTACGAAAGTACGGGCTTTTTTTTTCGCATGTTGCATTTGCCGGATGCGGCGCAAGCGCCTTATCCAGCCTACATTGCTACAGCCTTGCATATCTCCGTAGGCCTGATAAGCGAAGCGCCATCAGGCGGCATGGCAGTTATTGTCGGCTGAGCAGCGTTAGCACTTCATAGTGCGCGGTGTGTGGGAACATATCGAAAAGTTGGACGCGTTCAATGCGATACCCGGGCAACTCACGAATATCCTTCGCCATGGTTTGCGCATTACAGCTGGAATAAACGATATAACGCGGTGCCATGCGGGAGAGAAAATCGCACAGCGGCTTTCCAATCCCCCGACGCGGCGGATTCACCAGCACCAGGTCAGGTACTTCGCCCTGAGCGGTAGCAAACTGGGTTGAATCCAGCGCCTGAAAATGCAGATTCTGCAACCCAAGCTCCTGCGCTGACTGCTTCGCGCAGGTAATCGCTTCTGGCGCGATTTCAATCCCCGTCAGTTTCATTTGCGGTGTAGCACAGTGCAGACCAAAACCCCCGACGCCGCAAAACAGATCCCACATGTGATTAACCGAAAGCTGACGCACCCAGTCACGCGCCGTGGCATATAACTGCCCCGCTACCACCGGATTGGTCTGGAAGAAACTCTGCGGGCGGATCCACAACGGCACATCGTTAAAGCGTTCCGCCAGCGCCTGTTGTTCCGTCAGGAAGATTTCTGTCTCCCCTTCCATAATCGCCATATGCACCGGCTGAATATTGGCAGTGATCACTTTTAACTGTGGGAGTTGTGCCTGCAACCAGGGTAGCGCCGCGCGCAGCTGTGCCAGTTTTGCGTCAGAACGCAGGACAAAACGCAGCATCATACCGCCATCGAATCTGCTTTCCGTTAACAGCAGATATTTCAGCTCCCCGCGTTTGCGCGCCACGTTATAGGGCGTCAGCCCCGCCCGAGCGATAAACGGCTTAAGCGCGGCAAATACGGGTGCAAAAGACTCAGGATAGAGCGGACAGTCGCACAAATCCTCAGGCGTACCGTCACGATGCAGCATTCCCAGCAGCGGTTTTTCCACGCTGCCGCTGACTACCATTTTGGCTTTATTACGAAACGCGCTTTCCGGACCACTGACCGGCGCGCACCATTCTCCGACCGGATACTCGGCCAGCAGATTCTGCAGATCGGCTGTTTTTTCGAAGAGTTGATCGGCGACAGGCTGTGTTATCCACTGACAGGAGCGGCAGCGTTCGGCGTCATATAGTGCGCACTGCATACAAAGACCTACAAATTAACCGGGGGCCAAGATTATACACGTTATTGCAAACGGAAGAACCGCCTGCTGGACGCAGGAACAAACAGCAGCAGTAATACCAGCATATCCGGCAGTTTTTGCATCACCAGCGTATGCAGAATTTCGCGTCTGGACTCCCCCGCAATGCTGAACAGTTCTGGATATCCGTAGCCCAGCGAAGCCGCCCACAGATAGACGCTGGCGATAATCTGGGTCAACAGATAGATCCAGCGTGCCCAGTTCCGTCCTTTTACCAGCGAAAATGCGCAGTAAATTTCGATAAATAGCAGCACCAGACTGCCCAGAAACACCAGCGTCAAATTCCAGGTCTGCACACTGCGATGAATAAACTCACTGGTTCCACGAAACCCAAGCGTATTAAAAATCATCAACAGATCGAGACAGCGGATCATGATAATAGCCAGCGCCGCCACCTGCACCAAAGCAGGGACGTTTAAGCGAGCATGTGATGTGGATGATTTCTTAAAAAATCCCAACGCGTCGTCTTCCATGAAAACGGCGCAACCACCACAGCTGCGCCGTATAGACAGGTTGGCAGATTTTAGTTTTTTCAGCCGCGTCTTGCACGTTGGATATCGCGGATCCGTTGTTTTTCTGTTCGCGCCATCAGATACCACGCGATAAATCCGATAATTCCTACCACACCAAGGATCAGCGTCGCCAGGGCGTTGATCTCCGGGTTCACCCCCATACGTACGCTGGAGAACACCAGCATCGGTAACGTTGTGGCGCCAGGACCAGAGACAAAGCTGGCTATAACCAGATCATCGAGTGACAGCGTGAAGGCTAATAACCAACCGGAAATCACGGCCGGCATAATCATCGGCAGGGTGATGACGAAAAAGACCTTCAGCGGCGTGGCGCCGAGATCCATCGCCGCTTCCTCAATGGAGTGATCCAGTTCGCGCAAGCGTGAAGAAATCACCACCGCCACATATGCTGTACAGAAAGTGACGTGCGCCAGCCAGATGGTCAGCATGCCGCGATCCGCCGGCCAGCCGATGGCGTGAGCCAACGCAACAAACAGCAGCAGCAGCGACAAACCGGTAATGACATCTGGCATAACCAGCGGCGCGGTAATCATAAAGGCGAAACCATTCGAACCACGAAAACGACCAAAGCGCACCATTACCACGGCGGCGATGGTACCGAGAATTGCCGCCATCGTTGCAGCTCCCGCGGCAATCGTTAAGCTCATGCCGACGGCGCTTATCATCGCGCTATCGTGGAAAAGCTCACCATACCAACGGGTTGACCAACCCGCCCATACCGTCACCAGCTTCGAGCTGTTAAACGAATAGATAACCAGCATTAGCATCGGCGCATACAGGAAGGTAAAGCCCACTACCAGGATAAAAATACGCCACGGCGAGCGAACGACCGGTAAGTTATTCATCCGTGTTCCCCCACGCTTTTTTGCTGATATTTATGGAACCACATGATCGGCACAATCAGTAGCAGCAGCATAATAATGGCGACAGCAGAAGCCACCGGCCAGTCGCGGTTATTAAAAAACTCCTGCCAAAGCACACGTCCAATCATGATGCTATCCGGGCCACCCAACAGTTCCGGGATCACAAACTCGCCAACAGCCGGAATAAATACCAGCATTGACCCGGCGATAATGCCGCCCTTGGTCAACGGTACAATCACGCTAAAGAAGGTCTTCAGCGGCCGGGCACCTAAATCCAGCGCCGCTTCCACCAGCGAGTAATCGATACGGGTCAGCGCGGTATAAATCGGCAGCACCATAAAGGGCAAATAGGCGTAAACAATACCGATGTAGACCGCCAGATTGGTGTGCAAAATCGTCAACGGTTGGTCGATGACGCCCAGCCACATCAGGAAGTTGTTCAGCACGCCGTTGTTTTTCAGGATCCCCATCCAGGCATATACGCGAATTAAAAACGAGGTCCAGGACGGCAGGATCACCAGCAGCAACAGAATATTGCGCGTCGAGGGCTTGCTGTGCGCGACCGCCCATGCCAGCGGGTATCCCAACAGCAGGCAACAGACAGTCGAAACTCCCGCCACCTGCAACGATTGCAGGTACGCATCAAAATAGAGCGGATCGTCCGTCAGTTGCAGGAAATTGCCTAAGTTGAGCGTGATGGAGAGCTGACCATCAGCCCATGAAACGAGGTCGGTATACGGCGGAATAGCGCGCGCCATTTCAGCCAAACTGATTTTGAAGACGATCAGAAACGGCAGCAGGAACAGGAGCAATAGCCACACATACGGCAGCGCGATCACCAGCTTGCGCCCGTGCTTCATTTGCAGCCGCGACATAAACAGCGTGAATCGCCCCGCTTTATCTACGCGTGCCGGAGGTTCAAGTGTACTCATCTTCGCTCCTTAAACCGTCAACACCACACAACTGTCCGCATCCCAACATAAACGGACCTCGTCACCCCAGGTTGGTAACCCTTTACGATAACGATGTTCATTTTGTAGCTGGGCGCTCAACATCTGGCCGCTTTTCAAACGTACGTGGTACACCGACAAATCCCCCAGATAGGCAATGTGCACCACTTCGCCTACCGCGAAGTTATAACCCTCTGGCAGAGGGGCTTCGCAGAGCATGATTTTTTCCGGACGCAGCGCAACATACACCGGGACGTTATCGACAACAGAAGCATCGGCGTCCACTTTCAGCGGATGCACCAGACCAGGAGACTCAATCACCAGACCGTCTTCCTGGCGTTCTTTTAGCAGTCCCTCAAAAACGTTTACCGAACCGATAAACTCTGCGCTGTAACGCGTAGTCGGATGCTCATAGATCTCTTCAGGCTCGCCAATCTGGACAAATTTGCCACGGTTCATGATCGCAATACGGCCCGCCATCGTCATGGCTTCTTCCTGATCGTGTGTCACCATCACGCAGGTCACGCCGACGCGTTCAAGGATATCCACTACTTCCAGTTGCATGCGGTCTCGGAGTTTTTTATCCAGCGCCCCCATTGGCTCATCCAGCAGCAGCAGTTTCGGACGTTTTGCCAGGCTGCGCGCCAATGCCACGCGCTGACGCTGGCCGCCAGAAAGCTGATGTGGCTTGCGTTTGGCGAACTCCTGCATATGCACGAGTCCCAGCATCTCATTCACCCGACTGGCGATTTCAGCCTTCGGCAGTTTGTCCTGCTTGAGGCCAAAGGCAATGTTCTGCTCGACAGTCATGTGCGGAAACAAAGCGTAGGACTGAAACATCATATTAATCGGACGCAGATAAGGCGGGACATGCGCTAAATCGACGCCATCAAGCATGATTTGCCCAGTAGTCGGCAGTTCAAATCCCGCCAGCATCCGTAGCAGAGTCGATTTGCCACAGCCGGACGCGCCGAGCAGAGCAAATATTTCACCTTTGTAGATAGTAAGATTGACGTCATCAACGGCGTGCTGACCGTCAAATGACTTGGTCAGATTGCGAATTTCAAGCAGCGGGGTCAGCGCTTTGCGGATTTTCGCTTGTGGGCGTGGGGTTGCATCATTCACTCAGGTGCTCTCCGGCATAAAACAAAGAAACGGTGCAAATAACGCACCATAACGGTGCGTATTGCCGGGTTATATGTGTCCGGGCTCAACGCTGCCCGGCAGGCAAAAATCCTGCCGGGTCATGTCCCAAACATCGGTTTATTTTCCGCTTTTTACCTTCGTCCATGCGCGGGTACGTACACGATCGATCTTCGGATCCTGTACTTTCAGTGTGAACAGCTTGGCGCGAACATCCGCAGGCGGGTAAATGCCCGGGTTGTCACGAACTTCCTGGCTGACCAGTGCTGTCGCTTCTTTGTTGGCATTGGCATAGAACACGTGGTCAGAAATATGCGCAATCACATCAGGGCGCAGCAGGTAATTGAGGAACTGATAGGCTTCATCTTTGTTTTTCGCATCGGCAGGCATCGCGAATACGTCAAAGAACGCCATTGCACCTTCTTTAGGAATTGAGAAGGAGATATTGACGCCATTTTTCGCTTCTTTCGCACGGTTTGCCGCTTGCCATACGTCCCCTGCCCAGCCAATCGCGACGCAGGTATCACCGTTTGCCAGGTCGTTAATATATTGCGAGGAGTGGAAGTAGCGAATATTTGGGCGCAGCTTCAACAGCAGGTCAGTTGCCGGTCCGGTGTAATCATCCGCTTTGGTACTGTTTGGGTCTTTACCCAAATAGTTCAGCACCGTGGCAAACACCTCTTCGGGCGCATCGAGGAAAGAGACGCCGCAGCTTTTGAGTTTTTCCAGATTTTCTGGCTTGAGGATCAAATCCCAGCTATCAACCGGCGCATCCGGCCCAAGCACCGCTTTGACTTTATCCACGTTATAGCCAATACCGGTCGTAGCCCACATATACGGCATCGCGAACTTGTTGTCCGGATCGTGTTTACCCACCAACTTCAGCAGTTCAGGATCGAGGTTTTTCCAGCCCGGCAATTTGCTCTTATCCAGCGGCTGGAATACGCCCGCAGTCAGTTGACGCTCAAGGAAGCTGGCAGAAGGAACGACAAGGTCAAAGCCGGTACTGCCAGCCATGAGCTTACCTTCCAGTACTTCATTGGAATCAAATACGTCATAGATAACTTTAATTCCGGTCTCTTTTTCAAAATTAGCCACCGTATCCGGGGCAATATAATCAGACCAGTTATAAATATGCAGCGTTTTTTGTTCAGCAGCGAGCGTGCCGGCAGAGACGGCCATCAGAGCACCCGCAACCAGGCCTGATAACCATTTTTTATTTAAGGCGGTCATAATCTCTTTCCTTCTGAAAGTTCGTTAACAAACGAACAAAAATGTCACACTCTAATGATATGCAAGAAACGTGCATATTCTTTCATGCGGCACCGATGAAAAGAGAGACCTCTCCTCATGCCGCTGTTGCTCGCTGGCATCCGCCTATGCATTCAACACACATTGTGGCCACAGGTCAGGTCACAAGGGGCTGTTTAAATGATGACGTTGGTAAGCTTCGCAAGAATAACTTTAGCCAGGAATTGTGGATATAGCCCAGATTAAAAAACGTCTTTTATCAATTTTTTATGCAGGAATTGTCTATGACATAAAGCGGAAGGCGCTGAATCGAGGTGAATAATTCTTTAATGAAAGGTTAAATGCAGAATAAAAACAGGCAATACGCAACCGCTCTGGCAGCGGCTGCGCGATATATGTCCAGATTCAGGAAGAATTAATGGAGGAAATGAATTTCAGCGGTGCTGTTTTGCGCATCTTCTTCAGCATTAAATAACAGCTGATGCGCTCCGGCTTCGAGGATCACCATCGATATTTGCTCTTCGCTCTGGCGAACAAAACATTCAAACTGCTCAAACGTTACGCCCGGCGTAACGGATAAAGACTGGCAAACCACCAGCTTTGGCAGATTATCATCCTGCATATCCAGAAACGCTTTCACCGTCAGTGAACTGGCATTGATCGCAGACAGATCGGCGGCCAGTGGCAGCAATGCAGAAGGTCTGACTTCCGCCATCGCAGAAAACAGAATGACGTTATCGACCAAATCAACTTTTGCATCAAAGATGCCGTCAAAATTCTGCATGTGTGGCAAGTGCAGCGCCTGACAGGTATCGCATTCAAAAAAACTCATGCCCAGGTCGTCGAGCCATTGACGCAACGTATCCAGAGTGGGAACGACCAGTGATGTCATAATAATGTGCGACCTCTATTGATGAAAAAAATACCGGCACAGCTTACGCAAAAAGAGCGTGTCATACCACGATCGCAATCGATATTGCGCTTAGCCGCCGATTTTAAGACAAAATTCAGGAGTAGCATGGCGCTCGATCCACTGGATCATTTTCGCGGCAATGTCTATTCCAGTGGTTTTCTCCACGCCTTCCAGCCCCGGAGACGCGTTAACCTCCATGACCAGTGGCCCTCGATCAGCGCGCAGAATATCAACGCCTGCAACGTCCAGGCCCATCGTCCGGGCGGCTTTGAGCGCAATTTCTCTTTCGCGCGGCGTGATACTCGCAATAGTCGCCACACCACCGCGATGGAGATTAGAACGAAAATCGCCCTCTTTAGCCCGTCGTTCAATGGCGGCCACTACTTCATCGCCCACCACGAAACAGCGGATATCGCGACCCTTCGCTTCTTTGATATATTCCTGAACCAGGATATGGGCATTCACCCCACGAAACGCATCTACCACGCTTTCTGCAGCCTGCCGCGTTTCCGCCAGCACCACGCCAATCCCCTGGGTGCCTTCAACCAGTTTCACCACCAACGGCGCACCGCCAACCATGTCAATCATGTCGCTGGTATCGTCCGGAGAGTGAGCAATTCCTGTGATGGGTAAATCAATTCCCTGACGCGCCAGCAGCTGTAGCGAACGCAGCTTATCGCGCGCTCGCGTAATCGCTACCGATTCATTCAACGGATAGCTACCCAGCATCTCAAACTGGCGCAGCGCCGCGGTCCCATAAAAGGTAATCGCGGAACCAATCCGCGGGATCACCGCGTCGAAATGGGGAAGCTGACGGCCCTTGTAATGAATAGAGGATGCCGCCGGGCTGATGTTCATATAGCAAGAAAGGGGATCGATAACTTCAACCAGGTGACCGCGCTGCATCGCCGCTTCACGCAGGCGTTTACAAGAATAGAGCGTTCCGTCCCGGGACAAAATGGCAATTTTCACCCTGCACCTCTCTGAATGACCTGGTAAAAGCTGGCGTATCATACACTGGGTTAAAATCTTTAGCGCGTGGCCCATCCCTGTTTATGCAAATATTCCAGGATAAAGGGGCGACTTTCTTTAATGATGGTACGGCGAATATGATCGCTCCAGGTGTCGCGGCGGGTATTGCTGCCTCGGGTCAGATAGTACTGCGCGAGCTGCTCATCATATTGCGCCAACACATCACTGTTGAGTGGCTGGTATTGGTTTTCATGCACCACAAGCGACGCGGGCAGGCGCGGCTTGATATCCGGGTTATCCGCAGGCCAGCCGAGGCACAATCCAAAGAGCGGCAGAACATGTTGCGGAAGCTTCAGCAGTTCGGTGACCGGCTCAATATTGTTACGCAAACCGCCAATAAACACGCCGCCAAGTCCCAGCGACTCTGCCGCCGTCAACGCATTTTGCGCCATCATTGCAGTATCAACCACGCCAAGCAGCAGCTGTTCCGCCAGCCCAAGTTGCGCGTCAGGGCAAATCTGCAAATGACGGTTAAAATCAGCGCAAAACACCCAGAACTCAGCGGCCTGAGCCACATGCTTTTGGCCGCCAGATAAGGTAGCCAGTGATTCACGCAGGGATTTATCCGTTATGCGAACGATCGTCGTGCACTGTAGAAAACTGGAGCTTGACGTTCCCTGAGCGGCGGCAATAATCGCCTCACGCTGTGCATCCGAAATGGCATCATCAGTAAAATGGCGAATAGAACGGTGGCTGCGGAGTAAATCAATGGTTGGAGTCATCTCTTTTGTCTCTGTCTGAATCAGTTGAATCACCGGGTGCGCGAGACATCAGTTGCGGTGCCAGCAGTTGAGCAACACGCCACATCAACGCCACCGCAGCAGGGAGCATCAGCAGTACGCCCAGAAATATCATCACCACGCAGGCTAACGGGCTGTTAAGCGGTGCGGGCAAGGTGAGGTAATCGTTAAGCGATAGCAGCGCCAGCGATAACAAAACCATCCCAATTATTTCCAGCATCAATACGCTTTTGGGTAATACACCAATTGTGCGCATACGCGGCCTCCCGGCGAAATGGCTTCCATTATAAAACGTTCCGGCTTGCCGTGTTTAACAGATATAGCTTGAGGATATCAAAGCAACAGGCTGAACCTGCTTTCCATCCGTCACAAATCGCGGCATCATAACCAGTATTGCCATCCGGCCTGATAAGTTCGAGGAGAAAGAGATGTTTGCCGTTATTTTTGGTCGCCCAGGGTGCCCGTATTGCGTGCGCGCAAAAGAATTAGCAGAAAAATTAAGCAGTGAGCATGACGATTTTAACTTCCGCTACATTGATATCCATGCTGAAGGAATTACCAAAGCAGATCTGGAAAAGACGGTAGGTAAGCCAGTTGAAACCGTTCCGCAGATTTTTGTCGATCAAAAACACATCGGCGGCTGCACGGATTTTGAAGCTTGGGCAAAAGAGAACATGAATCTGTTCGCCTGATAGCGGTTTCTACGCCCTCACCTTGAGGGCGTCATCAGTTCTTTTTCCGCCGTTGATGCTGATTGAATAAGCTACTGATAAATAAAAAACATAATGCGCCAAGTGCGCACCAAAACACCGCACTAAACAACCACGCCAGCTCTTGCCACAATGAACGCGTCGGCATAAAAACGAACCGCATCAGTAACAGGCAGCACGGCGCCGCCAACATTGCACCAAGCAGGGGTTTGAGCACTTCCCGACGATGGGAAAAAAAGCTTGCCGCAGCACCAGGTAAGATAAAAAACAACAATCCGACCTCAGGATGCCCTGCCGCTCTGAATGCCCCTTTCACGTTCAGCGTTAATGAAAGACACACCACAATAAAGAGCACAAAGCAGCAGACCGCACTCGCCCAACTTTGCTTATGTTTCAATCGTTCCTCCTGACACATTCTCTATCGAACACTCTTTTCGCCCGTAGGCGTCCAGTCAGATAAAGTAACTCGGCATTCCATGCCAAAAACACACCCACACGATTCTTATAGCCGTTGATACGTAATGAGATTAAACTAACCGCATATATTGTTATGCTGCATTATTCGGGGCTGTGTACGATGCTATCGCCCCTTAATTTCTGGCAAAAACATTAGCGTAAATTGCCATTTCTTTCAATAGCTTACTAGTAAACAAGAAGTTAGTCTCCGTGAATATAAACGTCGCAGATTTGTTAAATGGGAATTACATCCTGTTATTATTTGTGGTCCTGGCTTTGGGCCTGTGTCTGGGAAAATTACGTCTGGGTTCAGTCCAACTCGGTAATTCCATTGGCGTTTTAGTGGTCTCCCTATTATTAGGTCAGCAGCACTTTAGTATTAACACCGATGCATTAAATCTCGGCTTTATGCTGTTTATTTTTTGCGTCGGCGTCGAAGCCGGTCCCAACTTTTTTTCGATTTTTTTTCGCGATGGGAAAAATTATCTAATGCTTGCCCTGGTGATGGTCGGTAGCGCAATGCTGATCGCGCTGGGGCTGGGTAAGCTATTTGGCTGGGATATCGGCCTGACGGCGGGTATGCTGGCTGGCTCGATGACCTCAACGCCGGTGCTGGTCGGCGCGGGTGATACCTTGCGCCATTCAGGAATGACAGGGACACAACTTTCAAGCGCTCTCGATAACCTGAGCCTAGGTTACGCCCTCACCTATTTGATTGGTCTGGTCAGCCTGATTGTTGGTGCGCGCTATTTGCCGAAACTCCAGCATCAGGACCTGCAAACCAGCGCCCAACAAATCGCGCGTGAACGAGGTCTGGACACCGACGCCAATCGTAAAGTGTACCTCCCGGTGATCCGCGCCTATCGCGTTGGCCCTGAGCTGGTGGCATGGGCCGATGGTAAAAATCTGCGCGAACTGGGTATTTATCGCCAGACTGGTTGTTACATTGAACGCATCCGCCGCAACGGCATTCTGGCCAATCCGGATGGTGATGCGGTGTTGCAAATGGGCGATGAGATAGCCCTGGTGGGTTATCCAGACGCCCATGCTCGCCTCGATCCCAGCTTCCGTAACGGTAAAGAGGTGTTCGATCGCGATCTGCTCGATATGCGCATCGTCACTGAAGAAATTGTGGTGAAAAACCACAATGCCGTTGGTCGTCGCCTGGCCCAGTTGAAACTGACCGACCACGGTTGTTTCCTGAACCGCGTGATCCGCAGCCAGATTGAAATGCCTATTGATGACAACGTCGTACTCAATAAAGGTGATGTGTTGCAGGTCAGCGGTGATGCTCGTCGCGTGAAAACCATTGCCGATCGTATCGGCTTCATTTCAATTCACAGTCAGGTGACCGATCTGCTGGCCTTCTGCGCCTTCTTTATCATCGGTCTGATGATCGGGATGATCACCTTCCAGTTCAGTAATTTCAGCTTCGGCATCGGGAATGCGGCTGGACTGCTGTTCGCTGGGATCATGCTGGGCTTCCTGCGAGCCAACCACCCCACATTTGGCTATATCCCACAGGGTGCGCTGAATATGGTGAAAGAGTTTGGCCTGATGGTATTCATGGCAGGCGTCGGTTTAAGCGCAGGCAGCGGCATTGGTAATGGCCTGGGTGCCGTCGGCGGTCAAATGTTGATTGCCGGTCTGGTAGTCAGCCTGGTTCCGGTTGTCATCTGTTTCTTGTTTGGTGCTTACGTATTGCGCATGAACCGTGCCCTGCTGTTTGGTGCCATGATGGGCGCACGTACCTGTGCTCCGGCAATGGAAATCATCAGCGACACCGCACGCAGCAACATCCCTGCGTTAGGCTATGCCGGGACCTACGCGATTGCTAACGTTCTGCTGACATTAGCGGGGACACTCATCGTCATTGTCTGGCCAGGCCTTGGTTAGCGCTGAAATTTTCCCTTAATTGAAAAATTTTTGCAGGTAAGCAGAACTTTTCTTCAAGGCGTCAGTCATAACTATTGCCACTGCTTTTCTTTGATGTCCCCAATTTGTGGAGCCCATCAACCCCGCCGTTTTGGTTCAAGGTTGATGGGTTTTTTGTTGCCTGAAATTTGCGCTCATCGCCTTCCACCTCTGAAACTCCTCCCAAATTTGCAGCATGCCGGTTATGGCACATACTTTAAAACGGTGCTTTATCGGGGATGGGGGTTAGTCATGTTGCTTACTGGCAAAGTCGCAGTAATTTTTGGTGGCAGCGGGGCTATTGGTAGTGCGGTTGCGCAGGCCATGGCGCGCGAAGGAGCCCATATATGTCTGGGCGCTCGCAGCCAGGAAAAACTTGATCGGACGGCCAGTATTATCCGAACGGCAGGTGGTACAGTCGAAACCTTTATCACCGATGTACTCGACGAGCACAACGCATCGAAGGAAGTTACCCGCCTTGTAGAGCAAACCGGTGGAATAGATGTGGTGGTTAACACAACGGGATTTATGCACGAACAGGGCAAACGCATTGACGCATTATCCCTCTCTGAGTTTATGAGCGGTATAACCCCTTTCCTCTCGGCGCAGTTCAATATCGCAAAAGCCGTAACGCCGCACATGGGCGGCAATCGTGCGGGCGTCATTCTCAGCGTTGTTGCCCCCGCGGCCCCGATGGCGATGCCTGGTCATCTGGGTCATATTGTTGGTTGTGCAGGAACAGAGGCTTTTATTAAAGCGCTCGCCAGCGAGGTAGGACCGGCAAATATCCGGGTCGTCGCCGTGCGCTCGCATGCGATTGTGGATGCTGTTGCAGCTGGATCCTATACCGGAGAAATTTTCTCCGCCAAAGCACAGTCAATGGGTTTAACCGTCGATCAATGGTTAGGGGGTGCGGCGCAAAGTACCATGCTCGCGCGCCTGCCTACGCTTGCACAAATCGCTGAGGTCATGACCTTTCTTGCTTCAGACCATGCCAGCGCCATGACCGCGACGGTGGTGAATATTACCGGAGGCGCTACGCACAGCTGACTGTCGCGGGTATCCCTGCAATACGCTCCACCATCAGCAAGATATCTTCTCGCTGCAGCGGTTTTTTGTCCGTGACAAAATGCAGCGTCATTCCTTCAATAAACGCATCCAGCGCCCGCGCCGTAACCGGGTCAAACCACTGCTCCAGCGTTTGTTGGCTGCGTAGCATCCAGTTCTGCATCACCGTTTTCAACGCTGGTTTACGGCTGGCAAAAGCATACAGCTGATACATGAGCTCCATATTATCAGGCGTTGTGACCTGAGAGCCGTAAATCATATCGGTAATGGCATGGCAAGCCTGCGACGCATCCTTAACATCGGCAAAAAAGTCCTGATACTGCAGCATCATCCTGTCAGTAAAACGGCCAAATGCCTCCATCAAAAGCTCATCGATTCCCGAAAAGTAATAGGTCATAGAACCCAGTGGTACCTCGGCAATCATAGCGATTTTACGGTGTGTAACCCCATGAATACCATGGGCTATTACTGCATCCAGAGTCGCCTGAACTATTTTTTCCCGCCGCTGCGGATCGTTTGCACGTCGCACTACATTTCCTCTTCTTGCATTTGTGTACAAATGTACACAGTCTTGCTAATGTTGTCTCCTTCCCTCTTTTCTTTGGCTCGAATTCATGACTGGCATCTCATCACGCAAAGCCTTAAGACGTCGCACCTGGGCGCTGTTCACGTTCTTCTTTTTACCAGGATTATTAATGGCCTCCTGGGCAACGCGTACCCCTGCCATCAGAGATATCCTCTCCATCTCCACTGCCGAAATGGGCGCGGTGTTGTTTGGGCTCTCTATTGGTTCGATGAGTGGCATACTTTGTTCGGCCTGGCTGGTGAAACGATTTGGCACGCGTAAGGTGATCCGCACCACCATGTCTTGTGCCGTTCTCGGAATGGCGATCCTCAGCGTAGCGCTCTGGCTGCATTCCGCATGGCTTTTCGCGTTTGGCCTGAGCGTATTTGGCGCCAGCTTTGGCGCGGCAGAAGTTGCCATCAACGTCGAAGGTGCGGCAGTTGAGCGCGAAATGAACAAAACCGTGCTGCCGATGATGCACGGTTTTTACAGCCTGGGAACGTTGGCAGGGGCTGGAGTTGGAATGATGCTTACCGCCTTCAGCGTCCCGGCTACCGCGCATATTCTTTTGGCTGCAATGGTTGCTATCACACCTATTTTCATCGCCATCAAAGCTATTCCTGACGGCACGGGCAAAAATGCCGCTGACGGTTCTCACTCCGGTGAAAAAGGACTGCCTTTTTATCGTGATATCCAGCTATTGCTGATCGGCGTTGTAGTGCTGGCAATGGCATTTGCTGAAGGTTCCGCCAACGACTGGCTTCCACTGTTAATGGTGGACGGACATGGATTTAGCCCGACATCAGGCTCGCTTATTTATGCCGGTTTTACGCTGGGTATGACCGTTGGGCGATTTACCGGCGGCTGGTTCATCGACCGTTACAGCCGCGTTGCGGTGGTGCGCGCCAGTGCGCTGATGGGCGCTCTCGGGATTAGCCTGATTATTTTTGTCGACAGCTCTTGGGTGGCCGGTGTGTCCGTTATTCTGTGGGGACTCGGCGCATCGCTCGGTTTCCCGCTGACCATTTCAGCCGCCAGCGACACCGGCCCCGATGCACCGACCCGCGTCAGCGTCGTGGCGACCACCGGTTACCTGGCGTTCCTTGTTGGACCGCCGTTGCTGGGCTATCTGGGTGAACACTATGGCCTGCGCAGCGCTATGTTGGTGGTGCTGGCGCTGGTGCTTGTCGCCGCCGCCGTCGCGAAAGCGGTAGCGAAACCGGATCTCAAAAATACTACGGTGATGGAGAACAGCTAATGAGTATCAAATTAATTGCGGTCGACATGGACGGCACATTTTTAAGCGACCAAAAAACCTATAACCGCGAGCGCTTTATGGCGCAATACCGCCAGATGAAAGAACAAGGGATCCGCTTTGTGGTCGCCAGCGGTAACCAATATTATCAGTTGATTTCCTTTTTCCCCGAACTGGCCAATGAGATCTCATTTGTCGCCGAAAACGGTGGTTGGGTAGTCAGTGAAGGTGAAGATGTCTTTAACGGCGAACTGGCTAAAGACGATTTCCATGCCATCGTAGATCATCTGCTGACCCGCGCCGATATCGACATTATTGCCTGTGGTAAAAACAGCGCCTATACATTGAAACAGTACAGTGATGAACATAAGAACGTTTCCGCCATGTACTATCATCGTCTCGAGTTTGTAGATAATTTTGACAATCTTAACGACGTTTTCTTCAAGTTCGGGCTGAATATTTCCGACGACCGAATTCCACAGGTACAGGCCGACCTCCACGAGGCGATTGGCGATATTATGGTACCGGTGCATACCGGCTACGGCAGCATCGACTTAATAATTCCCGGCGTGCATAAGGCTAACGGTCTGCGCCTGCTGCAACAACGCTGGAATATTAACGACAATGAAGTTCTTGTGTTTGGCGATGGCGGAAATGATATTGAGATGCTGCGCCAGGCAGGATTTAGTTTTGCAATGGCCAACGCCCATGAGCCGGTGATCGAGGCGGCAAAATATCGCGCAGGCTCGAACAACGAAGAGGGCGTTCTGGATATTATTGACCGCGTGTTAAGGAATGAAGCACCGTTTACGCATTAACGGCTCAGCACAGACGGCAACAAAATGATGGCATGATCTATTCATAATCCGCCTCAAATTAACCCGCTGGATTATTACTTCCAGTGAATATTTCAGGCGAGCGGATCATGAAGAAAAGTGTACTAATGGCGACATTGTTGCTGGGCTTTGCGGGGACAACATTTGCACAGAGCGTTACCGTTGATGTCCCCAGCGGTTATAAAGTGGTGGTAGTGCCCTCTTCCGTCAGCGTCCCGCAGGCGGTCAGCGTAACTACCGCACCACAAACGGTATATGTTGCTCCAGCGCCTGCTCCGGCCCCTGTCTATCGCGCACATCCTTATGCGCGACATGTGGCAAGCGTCGGTGAAGGGATGGTTATCGAACATCAGATTGACGACCACCACTAAGTTGTCGCCAGGCCCAGACAACCGTAATACTGGTCAGTTAAGATCTTTGGTGAGCGGTAGGCCGGATAAGGCGTTTACGCCGCCATCCGGCAATTTGCTACAGGCCGCCGGATGGCGCTTCGCTTATCCGGCCTACAGCGTGATTCTATTATCAACATAATGATGAATTTATCGGCGTCATTATGCTTATCTGCGCTGGATTGCGGAAATCCGGACCTTAGCCTTCCCGGGAATTCCCTACCCTTTTATCTTTCAGGAAGATAACCATCAGAATCAGCCACAGTACGCCGCTTGCCAGATTGAACAGGCTGAACAAGCCGTTCCCTCCCAGCAGATACGCGTGTTTGCTCAACTCAATACCGACGGTAAAAATCAGCATCTGCAACATACCCATTGCGGCAGAAACAGTACCCTTACTCATTTCGCTGGCAAACAGCGTCAGGCGCACCAGCCCCGCATTCGCCACGCCAATGCCAAACGCATAGATACTCAAACCCGCCGTCATCCATAGATATGCATGGGATGACACCACCGTGGCCGCAGCGGCAATAATCAGGCCAACGGCGATTGGCCAGCCGCCCATGATAATGAGCGAACGCACGGTTTTTCGCGAAGTCAGACGCGCCAGCACCAGGTTACCAGCAATCAACGCGCCAAAAATCGGCACCTGCAACAGACCATATTCGTAGCTGCTGAGATGTTCACCACTGATGATAATAATCGGGGACTGCGCAATCCACGCCAGTAACGGCAGGCTGACAAAACCCAACGCCAGTGCGCCTGCAACGAAGCGCACGTTCCTCAGCACCAGCTTATAATCCTTGCCCAACTCTTTAATGGACAGCTTTTCACCAAGCCGGGTTGCCGTTTCCGGCATCGCGCGTTGCAGACCAAAAAAGGAGATGGCCGCCAGAGCAGCAAACAGGATAAACATCCCTTCCCACGGCAGAACATGTACCCAGGCTGCGCCTACCAACGGACCCAGCAGTGGCGCAATCAGCGCCACGTTTGCCATCAGCGCGGTAATTTTTATGCAGACCGCTTCTTCAAAGGATTCCTGAATGGCGGCGTAACCCACTGCACCAATAAAGCACAGGCTTATCCCCTGTAAAAAACGCAGGAAGGTAAATTGCTCAATATTCTGTGCAAGCAGGGTTGCAAGGCAGGTAACGATGAACCAGATCACACCGGTTAACATTACCGGACGACGACCAATACGGTCCGACAGCGGTCCTAACAACCACTGCAAAAACATGCCGCCTGCCAGATAGGCGGTCATGGACGTAGGTACCCAATCTAATCCGGCGTTATATTGCGCCACCACCGCCAACATTCCGGGCTGGATCATATCGTTGCCGATATAAGTGGAGAATTCGTAAAGCACCAGACAGAGCGGGAAAAGTAATGCCTGACGCCCCAAACGGACGCCTGAAGATAAACGGTTCTGCATGCAATCTCTTAACTATAGAAAAATCGCGCAAAGTGTAATAAATGCGCCGTACTGGTGATAGTGAATTATGTGATTTGAAAGCAAAATGCGCACATTTTTACACTCATTTGCTCAAGAACATTTTGCTTTAAGGTTAATTTAAGTTGAGACCGCTATCATGCTCAATAAATCTCATTAATTGTCTTAAAAATCGTCATTTAACAGGCAAATAAGACAAGACCGCTTTTTATCCCGTGAAAGCAATTTTATGCTCTCCCAAAATGGGTCTTTTTAACGATTACACTGAGTCTGGACGTTATGCTGGAAAATCTGAACAATTCGCTTTTTTACTTGATCAATGCAACACCCGACTCTGCGCAATGGGCAATTTCGCTCGCCATTTTCATTGCCAAAGATCTGATCAGCATTGTGCCGCTGTTAGCCGTTGTGCTCTGGCTTTGGGGACCTCGTGGTCAGGTTACGCTCCAGCGCCAGTTGGTCATCAAAATGGCCATTGCGTTGGTAGTCGGTCTGACGATTTCCTGGCTGATGGGGCATCTTTTCCCCCACGATCGTCCGTTCGTTAACCACATCGGCTATAACTTCCTGCACCATGCGGCAGATGACTCTTTCCCGAGCGACCACGGTACGGTTATCTTCACCTTTGCTCTGGCCTTCCTGTTCTGGCATCGCTTGTGGACGGGTGCTCTGCTGATGGTTGTCGCCGTGGCGATTGCCTGGTCACGTGTTTACCTTGGCGTTCACTGGCCGCTGGATATGCTGGGCGGATTACTGGCCGGGTTGATCGGTTGCCTGAGCGCCCAGATGATCTGGCAACGGTTCGGCGCAACCTTGTACCTCGGCTTGCAGACGTGCTATCGCACCTGCTTCGCTCTCCCCATCCGTAAAGGTTGGGTACGTGACTAACCCGCGGTAAAAAGAGTAGTATTAAGCGCGAAACTGAGCACTTATTCTATTCTCCAGGGGAACTATGGAAACTCGACGCGACGAGCGTATTGGTCAATTACTGCAGGCGCTGAAACGCAGCGATAAATTACACCTCAAAGAAGCCGCGACGTTGCTGGGCGTATCTGAGATGACCATTCGTCGCGACCTGAATAATCATGATGCTCCCGTCGTGCTGCTCGGGGGCTATATTGTTCTGGAACCCCGCAGCGCTAACCACTATTTAATCAGCGATCAAAAATCCCGTCTGGTTGATGAAAAGCGTCGCGCTGCCCAGCAGGCGGCGAGTCTCGTGCAGGCGCATCAGACCATCTTTTTCGATTGCGGTACGACCACGCCGTGGATCATTGAAGCGATCGACAATGAACTGCCCTTCACCGCAATCTGCTACTCGTTGAATACGTTTCTGGTGCTGCAGGAAAAACCGCAGTGCCGCGTCATTCTGTGTGGTGGTGAATTCCATGCCAGTAACGCGATTTTTAAACCACTCGATTTCCAGGAAACGCTGAACAACCTCTGTCCGGATATCGCCTTTTATTCTGCGGCAGGTGTTCATATCGAGAAAGGCGCGACCTGTTTTAATCTGGAAGAACTGCCGGTGAAGCACTGGGCGATGTCGATGGCGCAGCATCACGTTTTGGTGGTCGATCACAGCAAGTTTGGCAAGGTGCGACCTGCGAGGATGGGGGAATTGAAACGCTTTGATACCATCATCAGTGATAACCGCCCTGACGATGAGTTTGTTGAGTACGCTAAAGCACAACGTATCACGCTGAAGTACTAACAGATACTGCCGGACGGCGATTGCGCCATCCGGCAATAAATAAGATTAAGAGAACCAACCACCAAACCACTGGTGGAATTTCATCATCACAAAGTCCCACATGCGGCTAAAGAAACCACCCTCTTCCACATCTTCCATCACCATCAACGGACGCTGCTCAATGGATTTTCCGTTCAACTGGAAGTCGATAGTGCCCACAACCTGACCTTTCTTCAGCGGTGCAGTTAGCTGTGGTTCAGTCAGGGTAAAGCTGGCCTTCAGGTTTTTGAGCTGGCCACGCGGAATGGTCACAGAACCCCCTTCTCCGGCGCCCAAATTCACTTCACTCTTATCGCCAAACCAGACGCGCTGGGTGACGAAAGTCGCATCCGGCTTGATCGGCGTAACGGTTTCAAAGAAACGGAAGCCCCAGGTCAGCAGTTTTTCTGACTCATTGAAACGAATGCGGTCGGTTTTTGCTCCCAGCACCACGGAGATCAGGCGCATATCGCCCTGGGTCGCGGAGGCCACCAGGTTGTATCCCGCCCCGGCAGTGGTCCCGGTTTTCATACCGTCCACGTTCAGGTTGGTGCTCCACAACAGACGGTTGCGGTTCGGCTGGCGGATTTTATTGAAGGTAAATTCTTTCTCTTTGTGAATAGCGTACTCTTCCGGCACATCGTGGATTAACGCCTTCCCGAGCAACGCCATATCACGTGCGGTACTGAACTGTCCTGCCGCATCCAGGCCGTGTACCGTCTGGAAAGTCGTGTTGGTCAGCCCCAGTTTTTTCGCATAGCCGTTCATCAGGCCAATGAAGGATTCCTGGCTGCCGGCAACGTAATCAGCAAGTGCAATACAGGCATCGTTACCTGACTGAATGATAACGCCTTTATTCAGATCGGACACCGCAACCTGATCGCCGGGCTTGAGGAACATGACCGACGAACCGCGCAGGGCTGGATTACCGGTCGCCCAGGCGTCTTTGCCCACGGTGACCATGTCGTTGAGGTTAATTTTTCCGGCCTTCAGCGCCTGCCCAACCACATAGCTGGTCATGATTTTGGTCAGACTGGCAGGATCCAGTTTCTCATCAGCATTACCTTCCGCCAGCACCTTACCACTGGCGTAATCCATCAGAATCCACGCACGCGCGTCCACGCTCGGCGGGGCCGTCGGTTGCTCCGCCGCCTGTACGGTCGGCGCCAAAAGGATTAAGAGTGCAGAACCTGCAGCAAAGCTGCGAAGTGAAGAGAAGTATTGCGTCATAAATGCCACCCGAGTATCCATTCCAAAAAACCACGTCATACCACACCGTGTTTACACAAAACCGGCCAAGCGACCTCGACCAACCCATGCAGAAAAAGTCTGATGGATGACGTGTAAAATAAGTGCGGTGAGTAATAACGCACTAACGAGCTTAAAGAAACCGTAAGTTGGTAAAGTTTTTAAAGTTTATGCAATAACGCCGCGCTGCGCTGCTCCTGGCACGATTTTTTTAGACTTTGTTGCGTAAATATTAGGTTTACCCCACCATGTGAGCTAGTCAGATGGCATCTGCAGCCATAAAGCTGCTCAATTAATTTGCGGGGTTACTATGATTACACTGTGGGGTCGCAATAACTCGACCAACGTAAAAAAAGTATTGTGGACGCTCGAGGAACTGGAACTGCCGTATAACCAAATTCTGGCGGGCGGGCAGCATGGCGGTAACCGCGATGCCGACTATCTGGCACTGAACCCGAACGGACTGGTCCCGCTGCTACGCGATGATGAAACAGACGTTGTCCTGTGGGAATCCAATACCATTGTCCGCTATCTGGCCGCTCAGTACGGACAAAAACGTTTATGGATTGACGCCCCGGCCGCGCGCGCCGTCGGTGAAAAATGGATGGACTGGGCAAATCAGACGCTAAGCCCTGCGCACCGGGTTATCTTATTTGGTCTGGTCAGAACACCTGCCGATCAGCGCGATATGGCGGCCATTGAGGCAAGTAAACAAGTTTGCGATAACCTGTTTGCCATTCTGGATAACGCGCTGGCAGACCAGCCATGGTTCTCCGGGGCTGAATTTGGCACGGCGGATATCGCTGTTGCACCGTTCATCTATAACCTGTTCAACGTTGGTCTGAGCTGGACCCCGCGCCCGCATCTGGAACGCTGGTATCAACAACTGACCGAGCGCCCGGCGTTTCAAAAAATCGTGATGATCCCGGTCAGCTAACCAAATCAGGGACTCACTTTCAGTAATTCCCCGTCGGACTCGTCGGTTAACACGTACAAATAACCGTCTGGTCCGACGCGCACATCACGGATCCGCTGCCCCCTTTCCTGCAACAGACGACCATCCTCAGTGACCGTATTCCCTTTAACGCTCAGCACGATCACTTCTTTATCTTTCAACGCGCCGATGAACAACTTCTGCCGCCACTGCGGGAAGGTATCGCTATTGTAAAAAGCCATTCCACTAACCGCCGGCGACTTTTCCCAGTAAAAGATGGGTTGTTCCGTGCCAGCAACAATTTGACCTTTTGCTTCGGGAATTTTCAAACCACTGTAGTTAACACCCCAGGTCGCGATAGGCCAGCCGTAGTTTTTCCCTTTCTCGGGGATATTGATTTCATCGCCTCCGCGTGGACCATGCTCATTGAGCCACAACACATCACTCCACGGATTCATCGCCATACCCTGCGGGTTGCGGATGCCATACGACCAAATCTCTGCCCGCGCTCCTGCCATGTTCACAAACGGATTATCCGGCGGAATTTTTCCCTCGTCGGTCAGTCGGACTAATTTACCCTGCAATTTATCCAGGTCCTGGGCGGTAGCGCGTTGATTATTCTCCCCCAGGCCAATAAACAGATAACCGTTACCATCAAATACCAGACGTCCACCAAAATGGTTTCCGGTGGAAAGCTTTGGCTGTTGGCGAAAAACGGTCTGAAATCCTTGCAGATGTTTGAGATCGTCACTCAATCGCCCGTAGCCTACCGCAGTGCCCGCTTTGCCTTCGCGGTCGGCTTCAGCGAAGCTTAGCCATACCCGGCGAGATTGTGCAAAATCCGGTGCTAACGCCACATCAAGCAGTCCTCCCTGACCATTTGCCCAAACTTTGGGTACGCCGGTCAGCGGGTCGGAAAGCCCTTTATCAGGCTGCCAGAGTCGAAGCTGTCCACCTTTGAGCGTAATGAGCATACCGCGGTTATCGGGTAAAAAAGCCAGTGACCATGGGTGATCGAGTTTAGTTTGCAGCACTTCCACTTTTACCGCGGCGGCATAAGTGGAAAATAGCGCAAGTGGAATAGCACAGAGAAAGAGTCGACGCATAACACCTCCTTAATGGCTCTGCATAAAGCGTAGCCAGCAAGGGGAATTATCCCGCTACATTTACATAATCTTGACGAAAAGGGGGAGCGCCCTCCCCCTGATTCAGACGTGTTCCAGCGTTGGGTAAGATTGCAAACTCTGGATACTTAGCGTCAGCGTTGTCAGGCAGTTTTCCAGTTTCTCTGCGTTAACGGCGATAAACGTTGGACAATCGTGATGTCCACTCATAAGACAAACAGCGGCGGCGGCTAACGCCCCTTCAGCACGATGAAGGGCATTCCACTCTTCCTGATCAAGATGCATACCGTGAAGCTGTGATTGCTCGTGCAATTCGCGATTCAGTGCAAAAAAAACATCACGCAGGCGATCGCTCTCGCTAACTGACATGTAGCCTTTCGCTTTTCTCAACTGCAGATAAGCGGCAAGTTCGATACGGGCGTTTATCAATTTGTTGAGAAGATCGGTTCTCAGTCTGTCAACAACCATACTTTGTTCCTCCTCTTTCCAACTATGGTGCAACTTAATAGTATGGTTGTTTTTTGAACAAATAGATGTCCTACATCAATAAAGCCCAATTGATTAACATAATTTACAATGTTACAACTTCATCCGGTACGCTTATCGAAAGCGCCCAGTGTCTGACTCGCCTGACTTTTTTTGCTATACCTGATGTGGTTACTGCCATGGTGTTGATGATGAGGGGTCTATGTCGAAAGCAAATGATGCAGAAAAGATACGCACACTATCAAAAATAGATCTCAATCTGCTGACCATTTTCTGTTTGATCTATAGCGTGGGTAGCATTTCCAGAGTCGCTGACATGCTGAACATCTCACCTTCCGCCGTCAGCCAGTCATTAAGAAAACTGCGCGAAATGATGGGGGATAATCTGTTTGTCCGTAGCGGGAATGCACTGTTACCGACGGTCTATTCTGATGAACTGTATGATAATACAATCCCAATTATCGATAAGCTGTCAACGCTGATGCCGCTTTCCACGCCTGCCACCAAAAAAAGGTTAACGCTTTATACGGAATCTTTTATTTCCCCTATCGTTATTCCAGATGTCACCGCCAGAATAATCGAGACTGACGCCGATATCAGCCTCCTGCACCTTACCGCCGACCTGAATGAACAGAGTATTATTGAACTGCTGAATATGCGTCAGGCAGATGCCGTTTTTTCTACCTTTTCTGTAGAGTCAGCAAGTCTTTCATGCCAGAAAATATGCGATATGCGCCTGGTGCTGGCGGCCTCGCAGAATAATTCTTTATATGGTAACACCATCAGTGAAGCTCAATTCAGAAACGCTAACCTGGTCGGTTACAATACTAAGAATGAGAAAATCATTTATCATCGCAGTATTGTAGATAAAAAATTTAGAACCGGAGAACGCTGCCTGCTTACCTCATCGTTTACGGCGATTCTGACGATTGTGTCCAATACACATTGTTTAGGGGTAATCCCGGAAAAGGTATTTGAAACACACGCTCACCTGTATGGACTAAAAAAAATAAACACTCCGTTTCCCTTGCCACAATTTAGCGTGTTTGCCTCATCGCGCAAAGAAAGTAATACCCACAAAATCCTCTCACCTATTCTGGCTGATTTGCAAACAGCCTCCCTGTTATGAAAACCAGAGAGGCTGAGCGTTAGAAATACTGGCTACACGCGAATTTTTGCTATGCGCCAGATATGGTCGGCATATTCCTGAACCGTTCTGTCCGACGAGAAATACCCCATGTTAGCAATATTATGCATGGTTTTTGTCGTCCACTCCCGGGGAGTACGATACAACTCGTCCACCGCATCCTGACAATCTACATAGCTGCGGTAATCTGCCAACACCTGATAGTAGTCGCCGAAGTTAATCAATGAATCCAACACCTCCCTATAACGCCCTGGCTCCTGCGGACTAAACATCCCCGTACCGATTTGCGTCAGCACCTGATGAAGTTCCTCATCCTTTTCAAAGATGTGCCTCGGGTCATAGCCATCACGTCGCAGAGTTTCAACCTGATTCGCCGTATTGCCAAAGATAAAGATGTTATCTTCCCCAACGTATTCGCGCATTTCGATATTCGCACCGTCGAGCGTACCGATAGTGAGCGCACCATTCATACCGAATTTCATATTGCTGGTCCCGGAGGCTTCCGTCCCGGCCAGGGAAATTTGCTCTGACAGATCGGCTGCCGGAATAATTAGCTGAGCGAGACTGACGCTGTAATCCGGGATAAACACTACTTTCAGTTTGCCGCCAATCTGCGGATCGTTATTGACTAACTGCGCCACATCGTTAATCAAGCGAATAATTTGTTTTGCCATGTGATAAGAGGAGGCTGCTTTTCCGGCAAAGATATTCACTCGCGGTACCCAGTTGGCATCCGGCGCGGCTTTAATTCGGTTATAGCGTGTAATAACGTGGAGCACATTCATGAGTTGCCGCTTGTACTCGTGGATGCGTTTCACCTGCACATCAAACAGCGCATCAGGATTCACCACCACGCCATAGTGGGTGGCAATATGGTGCGCCAGTCGCTGCTTATTTTTACGTTTCGCACGATGCACAGCCTCATTCACCGACGGATAATCTATAAACTGCTTCAGCTCGCCCAACTGCATTAATTTAGTCCGCCAGCTGTCACCGATATTTTCGTCCAGCACTTTGGCAAGCGGTGGATTCGCCAGCGCCAGCCAACGACGCGCAGTCACACCATTGGTTACGTTGGTGAAACGCAGGGGAAAAATATTCGCAAAATCTGCAAACAGTGATTCGGTCATCAGTTTTGAATGCAATGCCGACACGCCGTTTACCTTATGACTGACAACTACCGCCAGCCAGGCCATACGCACCACACGACCATTGGACTCATCAATTAACGACACACGTTTTAGCAGATCGCTGTCATTACGATAACGTTCCTGTAAGGTCTTCAGAAAACGATCGTTAATCTCAAAAATAATCTGCAAATGGCGCGGCAAAATTCGACTTAGCATTTCTACTGGCCAGGTCTCCAGCGCCTCACTCATCAACGTATGGTTGGTATAAGAAAAAATCTGACAAGTCACGTCAAACGCGTTATCCCAACTAAACTGATGATGATCAATCAATAAACGCATCAACTCAGGGATCGCCAGTACCGGATGCGTATCATTAAGGTGAATCGCAATTTTATCGGCCAGATTGTCGTAAGTTTTGTGCAACTGATAATGACGACTCAGAATATCCTGAATCGTCGCCGAGGCCAGGAAATAGGCCTGGCGTAAACGCAATTCACGCCCCGCATCGGTGGAATCATCCGGGTACAAAACCCGCGAGATACGATCGAAGTGGTATTTGTTTTCCACTTCAGTAGCAAAGTCGTCCTGCTGATTCAGTTTGCCCGCATTAACTTCGCTATTCACCTGCACGTTCCACAAGCGCAACGTATTAGTCGTGTCCGTCGCATAACCTGGAATAATTTGATCATGCGCCACGGCCAGAATATCCTCGGTTTCAAGCCAGCGGGTTTTATTCCCCTCCTGTTGAATACGCCCGCCAAAACGTACTTTATAATGCGTATTATGACGTTTAAACTCCCAGGGATTACCGTATTCCAGCCAATAATCGAGCGACTCTTTTTGTACACCGTTAACGATATTTTGTTTGAACATACCGTAGTTATAACGAATACCGTATCCACATCCCGGCAACCCAAGCGTCGACAGTGAATCAAGGAAGCAGGCCGCCAGACGACCGAGACCACCATTACCTAATCCGGGATCGTTTTCTTCGTCAATCAGTTCTTCCAGTTCAAGCCCCATTGCCTCCAGCGCGCTTCTGACTTCGTCATAAATACCTAAAGAGAGCAATGCATTGGATAGCGTACGACCAATTAAAAATTCCATCGACAGATAATATACCTGGCGCGCATCCTGAGAGAATTGCGCCCGATTAGAACGGTGCCAGCGCTCGACCATCCGATCGCGTACCGCATATAATGTCGCATTAAGCCACTCCCGTTTCGTGGCGATTGCGGGATCTTTGCCAATTATGAATAAAAGTTTATTAGCAATATCATCTCTAAGTTTATCAACATCAGAGTTCGTGACGACCGGAAGTGGCGAAATATACATATTAACGTTACCTTTCAAATTTTGCAGGATGGTAATAGACAGGTGAATTATTTAAAGTTTGGGTACGTGAGCGTTAGCTTTTTGTCGAATATTTTCATGACTGGCGATAAATGTTAATTCTGTCATTAATACACGCCAACTTAAGCCTGTGGCAAGCGAGATATAATATAAACTCACACCATTAGCATAAAGAGTTTTAGCCATTTCAAGTTTCGACTTCAAAACAATATCTTTCAAATTTAACCTCATTAGTAACGCTCGACGAGATAAAATTTACGATAATGAGTGCCTATAGCCAAGAAGCGGCACTTAAAGCCGGAATTAGACTCACTAAACACCTTTCACTGACCGATCTACTCTTTATAGGTATCGCTCTTTATTCTCTCCGTCTTATGCTGATCAGATATAGATGTACCGTGAAGGCATCTGTATAATCCCCCGATTACGAGCAATGTACAGTATAAGAAAATGGCAAAAATTGGTTTTATATCACTAGGTTGTCCGAAAAACCTCGTCGATTCTGAGCGCATCCTGACCGAACTTCGTACCGAAGGCTATGATGTTGTGCCAAGCTACGACGACGCGGATATGGTTATCGTTAATACCTGCGGCTTTATCGACAGTGCGGTTCAGGAGTCCCTGGAAGCAATTGGCGAAGCGCTGAACGAGAACGGTAAGGTGATCGTCACCGGCTGTCTGGGCGCGAAAGTCGATCAGATCCGTGAAGTCCACCCGAAGGTGCTGGAAATCACCGGGCCGCATAGCTATGAACAGGTTCTGGAGCACGTTCACCACTATGTGCCAAAACCAAAACACAACCCGTTCCAGAGTCTGGTTCCTGAGCAGGGCGTCAAGCTGACTCCTCGCCATTACGCCTATCTGAAGATTTCCGAGGGCTGTAACCACCGCTGCACGTTCTGCATTATTCCCTCCATGCGCGGCGATCTGGTGAGCCGTCCGATTGGCGACGTCCTTAGCGAAGCCAAGCGTCTGGTCGATGCTGGCGTGAAAGAGATTCTGGTAATCTCTCAGGATACCTCAGCGTACGGTGTAGATGTGAAGCATCGTACCGGTTTCCATAACGGCGAGCCGGTCAAAACCAGCATGGTTGATCTGTGCGAACAGTTATCAAAACTGGGGATCTGGACGCGTCTGCATTACGTCTACCCCTACCCGCACGTTGATGATGTGATCCCGCTGATGGCGGAAGGCAAAATCCTGCCGTATCTGGACATCCCGTTACAGCATGCCAGCCCGCGTATTCTTAAACTGATGAAACGCCCGGGCTCCGTGGACAGACAGCTGGCGCGCATCAAGCAGTGGCGTGAAATCTGCCCTGAACTGACGTTGCGATCCACTTTCATTGTTGGTTTCCCGGGTGAAACGGAAGAAGACTTCCAGATGTTGCTCGACTTCCTGAAGGAAGCGCGTCTGGATCGCGTGGGCTGCTTTAAATACAGCCCGGTAGAAGGCGCTGGCGCTAATGACCTGCCGGATCAAATCCCGGAAGAGGTGAAAGAAGAACGCTGGAACCGCTTTATGCAATTGCAGCAGCAGATCTCTGCTGAACGTTTGCAAGAGAAAGTGGGCCGCGAGATTCTGGTTATCGTTGATGAAGTTGACGAAGAAGGCGCAATTGGTCGTAGCATGGCTGATGCTCCAGAAATCGACGGCGCGGTATACCTGAATGGTGAAACCAAGGTGAAACCTGGCGATATCATCCGCGTGAAGGTCGAAAACGCAGATGAATACGATCTGTGGGGCACCCGCGTTTAATTAGCGTAACCCAACGTAGGCCGGATAAGGCATTTATGCCGCATCCGGCAATGCCTGATGGCGACGCTGAAGCGTCTTATCAGGCCTACGGTTTATCCTTTTATCTTCGGGTCCAGCGCGTCGCGCAGACCATCTCCCAGTAAGTTAAACGCCAGCACCGTCAGGAATATCGCTACCGCCGGGAAAATCGCCACGTGCGGCGCGATCACCATATCAGCGCGCGCTTCATTAAGCATTGCCCCCCACTCCGGCGTCGGCGGCTGTGCGCCTAATCCCAGAAATGACAGGCTTGCGGCAGAGATGATCGACGTGCCAATTCGCATGGTAAAAAAGACCACGATCGATGAGACCGTTCCAGGCAGAATATGGTTGAAGATGATGGTCGCATCGCTGGCACCAATACTACGCGCAGACTCAATAAACGTCTGTTGCTTCAGCACCAGCGTATTCCCACGCACCAGGCGCGCGAAGGCTGGAATGGAGAAAATGGCCACGGCAATGATCACGTTAGCAATACCGCTGCCCAGCACAGCGACCACGGCTATCGCCAGCAATATCCCCGGAAAGGCGAACAGCACATCGCAGATTCGCATGATCAGTCGATCCCACCAGCCTTCGTAGTATCCCGCCAGCAGCCCCAGTACTGTACCAATCGCCGCGCCAATAAATACGGCAAAGACTCCTGCCGCCAGCGAGATTTGCGCCCCAACCAGCACGCGGCTAAAGATATCCCGTCCCAGTGAGTCAACGCCAAACCAGTGCAGCATCGACGGCCCATCATTCAGACGGTCATAATCGAAGTAATTCTCGGCATCAAATGGCGTCAGCCAGCGGGCAAAAATCGCTACCACGATCAGGAGCAATACAAACAGCCCAGCGACCATCGCCATGTGCTGTCGACGGAACCGACGCCAGAACTCATGCCACGGTGTGCGTATCTGCTCTGGCTTAACAAGGGGCATCGCATTTAAAATCGCCTGTCGGCGCCAGTTAAAAAATCGCATCCTTACTTGTACCTGATAGCCGGATTAATGGCAGCGTAGAGCACATCCACCATTAAGTTAATAAGAATAAATTCCAGAGAAAACAACAGCACCTCGGCCTGAATCACCGGGTAGTCGCGCATTTCGACGGAGTCCACCAACAGCCGCCCAAGCCCGGGCCAATTGAACACCTTCTCAACCACGATTGATCCACCAAGCAAAAAGCCAAACTGTAGTCCCATCATGGTGACCACCGGGATCATCGCATTACGCAGACCATGTTTTAACACCACCCAGGTTTCACTCACCCCTTTAGCCCGCGCGGTGCGCATATAATCTTCGCTAAGCACATCAACAAACGAGGCGCGAGTAAATCGGGCTAACACCGCAGCCACCGCCGCGCCCAGCGTAATAGACGGGAGGATGTAGTGAAGCCAGGTGTCTGCGCCCACGGTAGGCAACCAACCGAGTTCAACGGAGAATATCTGCATCAGCAGCATGCCAAGCGCAAACGCCGGGAACGAGATCCCGGTGACCGCCAGCGTCATGCTTAATCTATCCGGCCAGCGATTTCGCCATACGGCAGCAATGATCCCCGCCGTCATACCAAACAATACCGCCCACGCCATACTGGCAATAGTTAGCCATAGTGATGGCATAAAACGACTGGCTATCTCTTCAGATACCGGGCGACGAGAAACCATCGAGGTGCCAAAATCGCCTTGCAACACGTTAGTCATGTAATGCCAGAACTGAACATGCAGCGGCTGGTCAAGACCCAGCTGCTTGCGCACCAGTTCAATAACCTCGGCGTCAGCTTCCGGTCCGGCAATCAGCCGGGCCGGATCGCCGGGTAGCAGGTGAACAAATAAAAATACCAGCACCGCAACAATCAACAGAGTTGGAATCAACCCCAGCAGGCGCTTGAAAACATAGTTAAGCATCAGGCTCCCTTCGTCGGCCCCTGTGCTAAGGGGCCGAATGCATAGCTTATTTTAAATCCGCATCATCAAAACTAAATCCGGTATCCGGCATAATCCAGAACCCGGTCAACCGGGTACTGTGCGCCGAAATCAGTTTTTCCACCACCAGCGGGATCCACGGCGATTCTTTCCAGATAATATCCTGCGCGTCTTTGTACAGCTTCGCTTTCTGCGCCGGATCGTTAGTTTGCAACGCTGCCGCTAAATCACTGTCCACCTGCTTATTGCTGTAGAACGCCGTATTAAACAGTGTCGGCGGCCAGTTTTGTGATGCAAACAGCGGTGACAGCGCCCAGTCAGCTTCCCCCGTAGACGCCGACCAGCCGGTGTAGAACATCCGTACCCCGCTCTCTTTCTGCGCTTTCCCTTCAACTTCCGCGGCGCGCTGACCGGCATCCATCGCTGTAACCTGAGCCTTAATGCCCACCTGCGCCAGCTGCTGCTGGGTAAATTGCAGCACTTTCTGCGCGGTACTGTGGTTATGCGAAGACCATAGCGTAGTGGTAAAACCGTTCGGATAACCTGCTTCTTTCAGCAGTTCGCGCGCTTTCGCCGGGTCGTAGGGCCACGGCGTATAGCTTTGCGCATAGGCTATCGACGGGGGGAGAACGCCGGTTGCCGGCGTTGCGTAACCAGCAAAAGCCACTTTCACCAGCGCCTGGCGGTTGATGGCATAATTCAGCGCCTCACGCACTTTTGGGTTGTCGAACGGTTTTTGCGTGACGTTCATGCTGATGTAACGCTGCATAATAGACGGACTGGCCACCAGTTCCAGGTTTTTGTTCTTCGCCAGTAACGCCGCCTGCTCGTAAGGGATTGGGAAGGCAAACTGCGCTTCCCCAGTTTGCAGCATGGCCGCACGCGTGTTGTTGTCGGTCACCGGACGCCAGGTAATCGTATCCAGCTTTGGCAACCCTTGCTGCCAGTAGCCCGCGAACTTCTTAACCTTCACAAAATCCGTCTGATTCCAGGTATCAAGCTGGTACGGCCCGGTCCCCACAGGATGGAAACCGATCTCCTTACCGTATTTCTCCAGCGCGGCGGGAGAAATCATCGCCGTTGCCGGGTGCGCCAGAATATTGATAAAGGCAGAGAACGGCTGTTTCAGCGTAATCTTCACCGTCGACGGATCGACGACTTCGGTTTTATCGATATTCTTATACAGGTTGTAACGTTTCAGATGGTTTTCCGGGTTACTGGCCCGATCGAGGTTAGTTTTTACCGCATCGGCATTGAAGTCGGTACCATCCTGAAACTTCACGCCCTGGCGCAGCTTAAGGGTATAGGTCAGCCCATCATCAGAAACCGTATAACTCTCCGCGAGCACATTTTTCAGTTTCATCTCTTTATCAAGGCCAAACAACCCCTGATAAAACGACTTCGCTACCGCCTGCGACAACGTGTCATTCGCGTCATAGGGGTCGAGCGTCGTGAAATTGGACCCCACGGCTACCACCACATCTTTGGCGGCCCAGCCAGGCGATGCGGCCAGTGCAGAGACCACTCCCACAGCAACCAGCCATTTTCGAGCAACAATTTTTGTCATGTTATTCTCCTTAAACCCTGCCTGCCTGTTATAAACGCGAAAGCGCATTTTCTGGTAGCGGACGCGCAACATAATGCCCCGGACCAACTAACTGGAGTGATACGGGGGAAATCTCTTCGCCACGTTTACGAATATTGCTGGGGATATCGTCCGACAACAGCACGCGCTGGGGACGGTGATGGGATGGATCGGCGACCGGAACTGCTGCCATCAGCTTGCGAGTGTACGGATGTTGCGGATTTTCAAACACCGCCCGTCGGGTGCCTATCTCAACGATCTGCCCCAGATACATTACCGCCACACGATGACTGATCCGTTCCACTACCGCCATATCGTGGGAAATAAACAGGTATGCGATACCCAATTCTCGCTGCAGATCGAGCATCAGGTTGATGATTTGCCCGCGAATTGAAACATCCAGCGCCGAGACAGATTCATCGGCAATAATCACTTTGGGATTGAGCGCCAATGCCCGTGCAATACAGATACGTTGACGCTGACCGCCGGAAAACTCGTGCGGATAGCGCCAGGCATGCTCAGGTAGCAAGCCTACGCGTTCCAACAACCATGCAACCCGTTTTGATCCCGCATCGCCCTGCAATAACCCATGTACCCGTAGCGGCTCCAGAATGGAATATCCCACGGTCTGGCGCGGATCGAGCGAGGCATACGGATCCTGGAAGATAAACTGAATATCCCGACGCAGCGGCTGCAACTTGCTGGCAGCAAGGGTATCAATACGCTGTCCGTTGAAAATGATTTCCCCACGCTGAGACTCAACCAGGCGCAGCAGCGCCCGCCCGGTGGTGGATTTCCCGCAGCCCGACTCCCCCACCAGTGAGAGCGTTTCTCCTGGCCACAGGTCAAAACTGACGTTTTCCACTGCATGCACCTCGCGAGTCACGCGATTTAGAATGCCGCTGCGCAGAGGAAAACGCGTCACCAGATTGCGTACCCGCAGAATAGGCTCGCCTTCAACCACGGTGTCCTGCTCGGTCTGCGGTTCTACATGACTGGGATCGTGCAATGAAATGAGCGGGAAACGGCGCGGAAGCTCATGCCCGTTCATCGCCCCAAGCTGCGGCACGGCTGCCAACAGCGCTTTGGTATAGGGATGCTGGGGAGCGTGAAAAATTTGTTCAACGCTGCCGGTTTCTACCGCCTCGCCCTGATACATCACCAGCACGCGGTCAGCAATATCCGCCACAACGCCCATATCGTGGGTAATGAAGATCACTCCCATCGACATATCCTGCTGCAACACTTTTATCAGTTGCAGGATCTGCGCCTGAATGGTGACATCCAGCGCGGTCGTCGGCTCATCGGCAATTAAAACCGCAGGGCGACACGACAGTGCCATGGCGATCATCACCCGCTGGCGCATACCGCCGGAAAGCTGGTGTGGATAACGCGATAAAATCGCCTTCGCCTCGGGGATACGCACCTGATCGAGCATCCGCTTCGCTTCTACCATCGCCTCTTCATGACTGGCGCCCTGGTGCAAGCGTATAGACTCGGCAATCTGCTCGCCCACGGTAAACACCGGATTGAGCGATGTCATAGGCTCCTGGAAGATCATCGCGATATCCGCACCGCGCACGTGACGCATTTGTGATGCGCTCTGTTCACCCAGCTCAATAACCTGCCGGTTGCGGCGTCGCAGCAGCATTTCATCGCAGCTTACCTCGCCGCCTGCTTGTTCAATCAGATGCATCAGCGACAAGGCCGTTACCGACTTTCCTGAACCGGACTCACCAACAATCGCCAGCGTTTCGCCACGCTTCAGGCGAAATGACAGATTACGCACTGCGCTGACACGTTGCTGTTCCTGTTCAAAGGCAATATTCAGATTGCTGACTGCCAGCACGTCGCTGGCATCAAGCTCATCACTGTGTGGCAACGCTATCTCCTTTTTCCCGATAAATACCGGTGGTTGGCGTATCGCCTGCATATCCCCAGGCGCGGTACATGCCTTCGCTATTAAACGGCAAGGCGACATTGCCCTCATGATCGATAGCAATTAAACCGCCACTGCCGCCAAGCGCCGGTAATTTTTCCATCACTACGCGTTCACACGCTTCGGATAAACTCAGGCCGCCATAGTCCATCAACGCCGCAATGTCATAGGCCGCCAGCGCACGAATAAAGACTTCCCCGGTTCCGGTGCAGGAGACTGCCACACTTGCGTTATTGGCATAACAGCCTGCGCCGACCAACGGACTGTCACCCACCCGCCCCGATAATTTGTTGGTCATCCCCCCGGTCGATGTTGCGGCCGCCAGATTGCCAAACATATCTAACGCGACCGCCCCCACGGTACCCATTTTGTTGTTTTCATCCAGCGGGCTCGCGCTATGGTCCAGCACCGTTTCACCCGCTGTTCGCGCCGCCAGTAGTTGAGCGTAGCGTTCTGGCGTCGAGAAAATATCCGCTGATACGCGCTCCATACCCTGCGCAATGGCAAAGTTTTCAGCCCCTTCACCGATCATCATGACGTGTGGGCTGTGTTCCATTACCAGGCGCGCCGCGAGAATCGGATTGCGTAAATGGCTGACTCCGGCGACGGCTCCCGCATTCAGCGTGTTACCGTCCATCACGCAGGCATCCAGTTCATGGGTTTCATCACGGGTATATACCGCGCCAATTCCGGCATTAAACAACGGACACTCTTCCAGTAAGCGCACGGCTTCGGTCACCACATCCAGTGCGCTACGACCGTCTTCAAGCATCCGCTGGCCGGTTTCAACGATATCCGACAGCGCCTGTATATAACGCAACTCTTGCTCCTGGCTCAGCTGCGAACGGGTGATAGCCCCTGCGCCGCCGTGAATTGCAATGACTGCTTTACCCATTTTTTTCGTCCATCAGGTGGCAGGTACCGGGGTTATAAATATCAGAATTTCTGTGACTTATTGATTCGATTTTTGAATATAGAAAGATGCAGACGTCATGTAAAGGTAAAGGCCCGTACCTCACGCCCCATCCCATCAGGTTATTTAGATGAGTTAAACAGAAAGAGTATCTTCCAACATCGTTGAATATATTATTCAAGCCGATCGGCAATCTGTTTTTTTGCATAAAACACAAAGCGTTCAACAGATGGCATAGACGCAGCCCAGTTCTTTTTGGTTAACCCCAGGTATTCTGCACGTGCGGCTTGCAGCGTATCAGCATACTCATCGGGTGATTGCGGTATAAGCCAGGAGGCAGCTTCATCTTTAGCGACAATATTGCCCGTAACTACGCTGTACCAAATACGCGCCAGAGTAAGGATGATATTTCGCTCGTCACCCTCTAAATCGCCCGGTTTCTGCCACATATCAAGGATATGCCGAAACGTTTGCAAGACATCGCTAAAAGGGATGACGTTGAATAACGTCTCAGCGGGTTCACCGAACAACGCTACGCTGGCGCGCCGGGCCTGGGTCAGCAGGATCGAAAGATCAGGATCCACCTGTCTCGGTTCAACAATTCCCGCGCGAATATCGTCACGCAACCATTCGCCAAATTGCATTTCTCTTGACGGTGGGAATCGCCACGGCACAAGTTGTGAATAGACCACAATGGTCACTTCCAGCGCCCGATAGCTATCAACGCTGCCAGGCGGTGCTGATATTTCCAGAAAACCCTGCATCAGATCTTTTCTTTGCCGGGTATTCAGTGGCTGCCTAATGGTAACCAGTAAATCGATATCGCTTTGGGGCTTTAAGCCACCTTCAACAGCAGAGCCATATAAATGAACAGCAACCAGGTCGCCCTCTATAATCCGCGCAATCAGTGCACTGGCGGCATTCACCTGTTGTCGAATTGAATTCGGGATAGTCGCAGCCATTTAGCCTCCTGGAAAAAAGCAGAAATAATGAGTCTATACTGCATTTTTCCTGTAGCGCTATTCTCTGGCAGAAAACCTGTCTCAGATCGGATCCTAAGCCTGAGGTAGCATACTGTCCGCGTCCATTTTCTGACATAATGAGCGGATTCGATTTTGCCCCGCAGGAGTCTTCTCATGGAATTTACCGCCGGACTGATGCCGCTTGAAACGGCTCTCTCTCAGATGCTTTCGCGTATTACCCCACTCACCGCCGTCGAAACGCTGCCGCTGGTTCAATGCTTTGGCCGCATTCTGGCCACCGACGTCATCTCCCCGATTGATGTGCCGGGATTCGATAACTCGGCAATGGATGGCTATGCGGTGCGATTAGCCGATTTACAATCAGACCAGCCTCTTGCGGTGGCTGGTAAAGCCTTTGCTGGTCAACCATTCCACGGCGAGTGGCCTGCGGGAACCTGCATCCGCATTATGACCGGTGCCCCGGTGCCTGCCGGTTGTGAAGCGGTGGTGATGCAGGAGCAAACGGAACAAACTGACGACGGTGTACGTTTTACCGCCGAGGTCCGCAGCGGACAAAATATTCGTCTGCGCGGTGAAGATATTGCAAACGGCGCGGTGGTATTCCCTACCGGAACTCGTCTGACAACTGCCGAGCTTCCTGTTCTGGCCTCGCTCGGCATTGCCGAAGTACCGGTCGTTCGCAAAGTTCGCGTGGCGTTGTTCTCCACCGGTGATGAGCTGCAACTGCCGGGTCAACCGCTGGGCGACGGGCAGATTTATGACACAAACCGTCTGACCGTTCACCTGATGCTGCAGCAGCTGGGCTGCGAAGTGATCAACTTAGGAATTATTCGCGACGATCCAAACGCGCTGCGAGCCGCATTTATCGAAGCCGACAGCCAGGCCGACGTCGTCATCAGCTCTGGCGGCGTTTCGGTAGGCGAAGCGGATTACACCAAAACCATTCTGGAAGAGCTGGGAGAAATTGCCTTCTGGAAGCTGGCCATCAAACCCGGTAAACCGTTCGCGTTTGGTAAACTGAGCAACAGCTGGTTTTGCGGCCTGCCGGGTAATCCGGTTTCTGCGGCCCTCACCTTTTATCAACTGGTGCAACCGCTGCTGGCGAAACTCAGCGGAAACACCGCCTGTGGGTTACCTCCGCGCCAGCGCGTGCGCACAGCCTCACGCCTGAAGAAAACGCCAGGGCGCCTGGATTTTCAACGTGGTGTATTGCAGCGTACCGCGGAAGGCGAACTGGAAGTCACCACCACCGGACACCAGGGCTCGCATATTTTTAGCTCCTTTAGCCAGGGCAACTGCTTTATCGTGCTGGAGCGCGATCGCGGTAACGTTGAGGCTGGAGAATGGGTTGAGGTCGAGCCGTTTAACGCACTGTTTGGAGGCCTGTAATGGCGGAACTCAGCGACCAGGAGATGATGCGCTATAACCGGCAAATCATTCTGCGCGGCTTCGATTTCGAAGGTCAGGAAGCGCTCAAAGATGCGCGGGTACTGGTCGTTGGTCTGGGGGGACTGGGATGCGCAGCAACTCAGTACCTTGCGGGCGCTGGCGTCGGGCATTTAACCCTGCTCGACTTTGACACGGTCTCCGTGTCGAACCTCCAACGCCAGACGCTGCACAGCGATGCAACCGTCGGGCAACCCAAAGTGCTATCCGCCCGTGACGCGCTAGCGCGGATTAACCCTTATATCGCCATTACGCCGGTGAATGCGCTGCTTGACGATAGCGAGATTCACGCGCTTATTGCCGAACACGATTTGGTGCTGGACTGTACGGATAACGTCAGCATCCGCAATCAGTTGAATGCCGGATGTTTTGCCGCCAGAGTCCCGCTGGTTTCCGGTGCAGCTATTCGCATGGAAGGACAAATTACCGTATTTACATACCAGGACGGTGAGCCCTGCTACCGTTGCCTGAGTCGTCTGTTCGGTGAAAATGCCCTGACCTGCGTAGAAGCCGGAGTGATGGCCCCGCTGATCGGCGTGATCGGATCGTTACAGGCGATGGAAGCCATTAAGCTACTGGCAAACTACGGTAAACCGGCATCCGGAAAAATCGTCATGTACGATGCCATGACCTGCCAGTTTCGCGAAATGAAGCTGATGCGCAACCCGGGGTGTGAGGTTTGCGGGCAGTAAAAAAGTCGGGTGGCGGCTTCGCCTTACCCGACCTACAACAGCTCCAACGTAGGCCGGGTAAGCGTTAGCACCACCCGGCAACAGCATCAGATCGACGTGCGACCGAATGCGCTCTGCCAGTCGTGCTCAAACTTCGCGACGGCAGCATCAACCGCCGGAGAGCTAATCATCTGCTGAGCAACGTCCAGCGGTAGCGTGATGGACTCGCAGCCCGCCAGCAGACAATCCAGTGCCTGACGCGGTGTTTTAAAACTGGCTGCCAGTACTTTGGCGTGCGGGGCATGCATTTTCAGTAACGTCTGCAGGTCGGCCACCGTCTGAATGCCATCCCCTCCTTGCGCATCCACGCGGTTAACGTATGGCGCAACGTATTCCGCACCCGCCAGAGCAGCCAATAACCCTTGAGCTGCACCGTATACCGCAGTACCTAACGTCGGGATCCCTTCTTCTTTCAGCAATTTTATAGCCGCCAGACCTTCTGCTGTCACCGGCACTTTGACCACGATATCAGCAATGATTGCCCGCAGCTTACGCGCATCGCTGACCATCCCTTCGGCGGTGGTCGCCATCACCTGAGCAAACAGACGCCCTTGCCCTCCCATCGCTTCCTGCAGTTGCGGCAGTAGTACTTCCAGCGTCTGGTTCCCTGCCGCCACAATGCTCGGGTTAGTGGTCACCCCTGCCAGCGGGAAAATGCGCGCCAGAGCTTTTACCGCATCAACATCAGACGTATCTAAATAGAGTTCCATAACCTTTCCTCAAACGAATAATTAGCATGAATAAAAGGTAGCACGGCGAAACCTCACGGTTAGTTGACGCATGTCAATATAACTTTCATTCGAAAGTAATTTAATCTTTATACGAAAGAAAAGAGGTCGCTTATGATTTTCAATATCCAGCGCTACTCCACGCATGATGGCCCCGGTATTCGTACCGTGGTGTTCCTTAAGGGATGCTCCCTGGGCTGTCGGTGGTGCCAGAATCCGGAAAGCCGCGCCCGCACGCAGGACCTGCTTTATGACGCGCGTTTGTGCCTCGACGGTTGCGATCTCTGTGCTCAGGCTGCACCCACGGTGATTGAACGGGCGCTGGGCGGATTACTTATTCATCGCGAAAAACTGACCGATGACGCTCTCACCGTACTGACCGACTGCTGTCCGACTCAGGCGTTAACCGTCTGCGGAGAGGTAAAAAGCGTGGACGATATCATGGCGACCGTATTGCGAGATAAACCGTTTTACGACCGCAGTGGCGGAGGCCTCACCCTGTCCGGCGGTGAACCGTTTATGCAGCCAGAGCTGGCAGCTGCTTTGCTCAAAGCCAGCCACGACGCAGGCATTCATACCGCGGTGGAAACCTGTTTGCATGTCCCGTGGAAGTATATTGAACCATCATTACCTGACGTCGATCTGTTTCTGGCAGATCTAAAACACGTTGCAGATGCGCCGTTTAAACAATGGACCGATGGGCGTGCCTCTCGCGTACTGAAAAATCTAAAAAAACTGGCTGCCGCCGGTAAAAAAATGATTATCCGCGTACCGCTGATTCAGGGATTCAACGCAGACGAAGCCGCTATTCAGGCCATTACCGATTTTGCCGCCGATGAGCTTCACGTCGGTGAGATCCATTTTTTGCCCTACCACACCCTGGGCATCAACAAATACCACTTACTCAGTCAACCCTACAACGCACCGGATAAACCGCTTGATGCGCCAGCACTGCTCGAATTTGCCCAGCAGTACGCCAGCCTTAAAGGTTTAACTGCGACCCTACGAGGATAATTGCCATGACCACTCTGAAACTGGACACACTCAGCGACCGTATCAAAGCGCATAAAACGGCCCTGATCCACATCGTGAAACCACCGGTTTGTACCGAGCGCGCCCAGCACTATACCGAGATGTATCAGCAACACCTGGATAAGCCTATCCCGGTACGTCGCGCACTGGCGCTAGCCCATCATCTGGCGGAACGCACCATCTGGATCAAACATGACGAACTGATCATTGGTAACCAGGCAAGCGAAGTGCGTGCCGCGCCTATCTTCCCGGAATACACCGTCTCCTGGATTGAAAAAGAGATCGACGACCTCGCCGACAGACCGGGCGCAGGCTTTGCGGTAAGCGAAGAGAACAAACGTGTATTACATGAGGTGTGCCCATGGTGGCGTGGTCAAACCGTGCAGGATCGCTGCTACGGGATGTTCACTGATGAGCAGAAAGGGCTGCTGGAAACCGGTATTATCAAAGCCGAAGGTAACATGACCTCCGGCGACGCACACCTGGCGGTAAACTTCCCGCTGCTGCTGGAAAAAGGTCTCGACGGCCTGCGTCACAAAGTCGATGAACGTCGCTCCCGCATCAATCTGACATGTCTGGAAGACCTCCATGGCGATCAGTTCCTGAAAGCGATTGATATCGTGCTGGAAGCCGTCAGTCTTCACATTGAGCGCTTTGCCGCGCTGGCGCGTAAAATGGCGTCCACGGAAACCCGCACCAGCCGTCGAGATGAACTGCTGACCATGGCGGAAAACTGCGATGTGATCGCCCATGAACCGCCAAAAACGTTCTGGCAGGCATTGCAGTTATGCTATTTCATCCAGCTGATCCTGCAAATTGAATCAAACGGTCACTCGGTGTCGTTTGGTCGTATGGATCAATACCTCTATCCGTTCTATCGTCGTGACGTTGAACTGAACCAGAGTCTTGATCGTGAGCACGCTATTGAACTGTTGCACAGCTGCTGGTTGAAACTGCTGGAAGTGAACAAAATCCGTTCCGGCTCCCATTCGAAAGCCTCAGCGGGTAGCCCGCTGTATCAGAACGTGACCATTGGTGGTCAAAACCTGGTCAACGGCCAGCCGATGGATGCCGTCAACCCGCTCTCCTACGCGATTCTGGAGTCCTGTGGCCGTCTGCGTTCTACGCAGCCAAACCTGAGCGTGCGTTATCACGCGGGGATGAGTAATGACTTCCTTGATGCCTGCGTGCAGGTGATCCGCTGCGGCTTCGGGATGCCTGCCTTTAACAACGATGAAATCGTCATACCGGAATTCATTAAGTTGGGCATTGAACCGCAGGATGCCTATGACTATGCGGCCATTGGGTGTATCGAAACCGCAGTCGGCGGGAAATGGGGCTACCGTTGCACCGGCATGAGCTTTATTAACTTTGCCCGCGTGATGCTGGCGGCACTGGAAGGTGGGCGCGATGCCACCAGTGGCAAAGTCTTTCTGCCACAGGAAAAAGCGCTCTCGGCTGGTAACTTCAACAATTTCGACGAAGTGATGGATGCCTGGGATACGCAGATCCGCTACTACACGCGTAAATCCATAGAAATTGAGTATGTCGTCGACACCATGCTGGAAGAGAACGTGCACGATATTCTGTGTTCCGCGCTGGTAGACGACTGCATTGAACGGGCGAAAAGCATTAAGCAAGGCGGCGCGAAGTATGACTGGGTATCGGGTTTGCAGGTGGGTATTGCCAACCTCGGTAACAGCCTGGCAGCAGTGAAGAAACTGGTCTTTGAACAGGGCGCTATTGGTCAACAACAGCTGGCCGCTGCGCTGGCCGATGATTTTGACGGTCTGACCCATGAGCAGTTACGCCAACGACTGATCAACGGCGCGCCGAAATACGGCAACGATGACGATAGCGTTGATACGCTACTGGCCCGCGCTTATCAGACCTATATCGATGAATTGAAACAATATCATAATCCGCGTTACGGACGTGGCCCGGTTGGCGGCAATTACTACGCCGGGACCTCGTCTATTTCGGCAAACGTGCCGTTCGGCGCAGCAACGATGGCAACGCCGGATGGCCGTAAAGCACACACTCCGCTGGCAGAAGGCGCAAGCCCGGCTTCCGGTACGGACCATCTCGGCCCAACGGCGGTAATTGGTTCGGTGGGTAAACTGCCGACCGGTTCGATTCTCGGCGGCGTGCTGTTAAATCAGAAGCTCAACCCGGCCACGCTGGAAAATGAATCCGATAAGCAAAAGTTGATGATCCTGCTGCGTACCTTCTTCGAAGAGCACAAAGGCTGGCATATTCAGTACAACATTGTCTCCCGTGAAACGCTGCTGGAAGCCAAAAAACACCCGGATCAATATCGTGACCTGGTGGTCCGTGTAGCAGGTTATTCCGCCTTCTTCACTGCGCTTTCTCCGGATGCGCAAGACGACATCATCGCGCGTACTGAGCATATGCTGTAAACAATATTGTCGGCCGGATGAGATTCCACACCGCCATCCGGCACGCTAACCCCCCCATTGCCGGATGCGCTGACGCTTATCCGGCCTACAACGATTCTCCCCGTAGCCGGGTAAGGCGAAGCTACCACCCGGCTTTTTACTTTCATTCGAAATTAAATTTGTGCTACAGGTCACATTGTTATTAGAATGTTTCTGGTTGCAGTAATCGCCAGGAGCCTATCTTTATGATCATCAAAGTTATCGTCACCGATATGGACGGAACTTTTCTCGACGACGCCAAGAAATACGATCGTGCACGTTTTATGGCGCAGTATCAGGAACTGAAAAAACGAAATATCGAATTTGTCGTGGCCAGCGGCAACCAGTATTACCAGTTGATCTCCTTTTTCCCGGAGCTTAAAGACGAAATATCGTTTGTCGCTGAGAATGGCGCGCTGGTTTATGAGCATGGCAAGCAGCTGTTTCACGGCGAGCTTACCCGCCACGAATCCCGTATTGTCATTGGTGAACTGCTAAAAGATAAGCAGCTCAACTTTGTGGCTTGCGGGCTGCAAAGCGCCTACGTTAGCGAAAATGCGCCAGAGTCCTTTGTCGCATTGATGTCAAAACACTACCATCGCCTGAAACCCGTAAAGGATTATCAGGATATCGACGATGTGCTGTTCAAGTTCTCGCTAAATTTACCGGACCAACAAATCCCATTGGTTATCGATCACCTGCATGCTGCGCTGGACGGCATCATGAAGCCCGTCACCAGCGGCTTCGGGTTTATCGATCTGATCATTCCGGGCTTACATAAAGCCAACGGGATCAGCCGCCTGCTTAAACGCTGGAACCTGTCACCGCAAAACGTAGTCGCCATTGGCGATAGCGGAAACGACGCGGAAATGCTGAAAATGGCGCACTACTCTTTCGCCATGGCCAACGCGGCAGAGAATATCAAAACGATTGCTCGCTATCAGACCGACGACAACAACCATCAGGGCGCGCTGAACGTAATTCAGGCTGTGCTGGATAACACCTCCCCTTTTAACGTCTAATCCTGCCAACCGGGGTATCCCTCATCCCGGTTTTCACTCTTTTTCTATTTTGCTCACTCCATCAAGTTTTAAACTTGCGTTAACTAAATTTTAACTTATATTATCATCTGTAAGTTAGTTAAGTTTCGAATGAAAGTTAATGCGAGGTGGATATGGCTTTTACTTTTACCAGCGACACGCTGCCCGCCGATCACAAAGCGGCAATCCGGCAGATGAAACAGCAACTGCGGGCACAGCTTGGGGATGTTCAGTTAATCTTCAATCAGTTGAGCGATGCTATCGCCACCCGCGTGGCGGAAATCAACGCCCTCAAAGCGCAAGGTGCCCCGGTGTGGCCGGTGATATCTTATGCAGATATCAAAGCAGGCCACGTAAGTACAGAGCAGCGTGAAGAAATTAAGCGTCGCGGATGCGCAGTCATTAAAGGTCATTTCCCTCGCGAACAGGCTCTCGGATGGGACAGCTCAATGCTGGACTATCTGGACCGCAACCACTTTGACGACGTCTATAAAGGACCCGGCGATAATTTCTTCGGTACTCTGAGCGCATCACGGCCTGAAATCTACCCCATCTACTGGTCCCAGGCGCAGATGCAGGCCCGCCAGAGTGAAGAAATGGCCAATGCACAGTCGTTCCTCAATCGTTTGTGGACCTTTACAAGCGAAGGTAAACAATGGTTTAACCCGGATATCAGCGTTATTTACCCTGACCGCATTCGCCGTCGACCGCCGGGAACCACGTCTAAAGGGCTGGGCGCGCATACGGATTCCGGCGCGCTGGAACGCTGGCTTCTTCCGGCATATCAGCAGGTCTTTGCTCATGTTTTCAATGGCAAGCTGGAAGATTACGATCCGTGGCAGGCGGCGCATCGCACTGAGGTAGAAGAGTACACGGTGGATAACACCACCAAATGTTCGGTATTCCGTACCTTCCAGGGCTGGACTGCACTGTCCGATATGCTGCCAGGTCAGGGATTGTTGCATGTGGTCCCGATCCCTGAAGCGATGGCGTATGTGCTGTTACGCCCATTGCTTGACGATGTGCCAGAAGATGAACTTTGCGGCGTTGCGCCCGGCCGGGTGCTGCCGATTTCCACGCAATGGCATCCTCTGCTGATTGAAGCGTTAACCAGCATTCCACAACTGGACGCCGGAGACTCCGTCTGGTGGCATTGTGATGTGATTCACTCCGTCGCACCGGTGGAAAATCAGCAGGGTTGGGGTAACGTGATGTACATTCCTGCCGCACCGATGTGCGAAAAGAATCTGGCCTACGCCCACAAAGTGAAGGCCGCGCTGGAAAAAGGTGCGTCGCCGGGTGATTTTCCACGGGAGGATTATGAAACTAACTGGGAAGGACGCTTCACGCTGGAGGATTTGAATATCCACGGCAAACGCGCGCTGGGGATTGTTTAATTTTATATACCCTTACCCTTAAGTATCCCGTGTTACAGGTGCAACCAGCACACCTGTAACACGAGCACGACGGGATAATTATTCGACGCCTTTACTACGCAGGTAATCTTCGTAGTTACCGGTGAAGTCGATTACGCGTTCCGGCGTAATTTCAATCACGCGGGTTGCCAGCGAGCTGACGAACTCACGGTCGTGAGAAACGAAGATCAGCGTGCCCTGGTACATTTCCAGCGCCATGTTCAGCGACTCGATAGATTCCATATCCAGGTGGTTGGTCGGTTCATCCATAACCAGAATATTCGGTTTCTGCATCATCAGCTTACCGAACAGCATGCGTCCTTTTTCACCACCGGAGAGCACTTTCGCAGGTTTCTTGATATCGTCCTGGCTGAACAGCAGACGACCAAGGAAGCTACGTACTACCTGCTCATCATCGCCTTCCTGCTTCCACTGACTCATCCATTCGAAAACAGTCAGATCGTTTTCGAACTCGTATTCATGATCCTGCGCGTAGTAACCGACCTGGGCGTTTTCAGACCACTTAACGGTACCGTTGTCCGGCTGCAAGTCGCCAACCAACGTTTTCAGCATGGTGGATTTACCCACGCCGTTGGCACCAATGATGGCAACCTTCTCCCCTACTTCCAGCAGCAGGTTGAAGTTTTTAAACAGCGGGCCTTCATCAAAACCTTTCGCCAGCGCTTCCACTTCCAGCGCGTTACGGAACAGTTTCTTATCCTGTTCGAAGCGAATGAACGGGTTCTGACGGCTGGACGCTTTCACTTCGTCGAGCTTAATCTTATCAATCTGACGCGCACGAGAAGTCGCCTGTCGAGATTTAGACGCGTTGGCGCTAAAGCGGCTGACGAAGGATTGCAGATCGGCAATCTGTGCTTTCTTCTTGGCGTTATCAGCCAGAAGACGTTCACGCGCCTGGGTTGCCGCCGTCATGTATTCGTCGTAGTTACCCGGATAAACGCGCAGTTCGCCGTAGTCCAGATCCGCCATGTGCGTACAGACCATGTTCAGGAAGTGACGGTCGTGCGAAATGATGATCATGGTGCTGTCACGCTCGTTCAGCGTCTGCTCCAGCCAGCGGATGGTGTCGATATCCAGGTTGTTCGTTGGTTCGTCGAGCAGCAGAATGTCCGGGTTAGAGAACAGCGCCTGTGCCAGAAGCACACGCAGCTTCCAGCCGGGCGCGACTTCGCTCATCGGGCCGTAATGCTGTTCTACCGGAATACCTACGCCCAGCAGCAGTTCACCCGCACGCGCTTCCGCAGAGTAGCCGTCCATTTCGCCATACTGAACTTCGAGGTCAGCAACTTTATAGCCGTCTTCTTCGCTCATCTCGGCCAGAGCGTAAATGCGATCGCGCTCCTGCTTCACTTCCCACAGTTCAGCGTGACCCATGATCACGGTGTCAAGTACGGTGAACTCTTCAAAGGCGAACTGATCCTGGCGCAGCTTACCAATGCGCTCGTTAGGATCGAGGGAAACGTTACCCAGCGTCGGTTCGAGGTCGCCGCCGAGAATTTTCATAAAAGTGGATTTACCGCTACCGTTCGCGCCAATCAGGCCGTAACGGTTGCCGCCGCCAAATTTGACGGAAATATTTTCAAACAGCGGCTTACTGCCGAACTGCATGGTGACGTTGCTGGAAACTAACACTGGCGTATCCTGAAAGAGAAAGAAATATGTGACAAACCGCTTATTATGCCATAAGTCTGCAAGAAGATCGCGTCTTCATGCGGAAGGGAAAAAGTGAAACCAAAAGGAAAAAAATGTGATTTAGTACACATCCGAATTCCTTGTTGCTCAGATTGCACATATAATGCGTGCCCAACACTACATAAATCTCAACCCACTAGCCTGCCTGGCACTGAATCTCGCATACATGAATATGAATATGAAATTAACAACGCTTTTCGCGGCGGCACTCGCAATAGTTGGTTTTTGTAATACCGCTTCAGCCGTCACGTACCCGCTGCCGACTGATGGTAGCCGTTTGATTGGCCAAAACCAGGTCATTACTATTCCTGAAGGCAACACCCAACCGCTGGAGTATTTTGCGGCAGAGTATCAGATGGGTCTGTCTAACATGCTGGAAGCCAACCCGGGCGTGGATACCTTCCTGCCGAAAGGCGGCACCGTGCTGAACATTCCTCAGCAGTTGATCCTGCCGGATACCGTGCATGAAGGTATTGTTATCAACAGCGCTGAAATGCGTCTGTACTACTACCCGAAAGGCACCAACACCGTAATTGTTCTGCCGATCGGTATCGGCCAGCTGGGCAAAGACACGCCAATCAACTGGACCACCAAAGTAGAACGTAAAAAAGCGGGCCCAACCTGGACGCCAACGGCGAAAATGCATGCGGAATACCGCGCTGCGGGCGAGCCGCTGCCAGCCGTTGTTCCGGCAGGTCCGGATAACCCGATGGGACTGTACGCGCTGTATATCGGTCGCCTGTATGCCATCCACGGCACCAATGCTAACTTCGGCGTAGGCTTACGCGTCAGCCACGGTTGCGTGCGTCTGCGTAACGACGACATCAAATTCCTGTTTGAAAATGTGCCAGTCGGCACCCGCGTACAGTTTATCGATGAGCCGGTAAAAGCCACTACCGAACCAGACGGCAGCCGTTACATCGAAGTACATAACCCACTGTCTACGACTGAAGCACAGTTCGAAGGCGGAGAAATCGTACCGATTACCCTGAACAAGAGCATTACCAGCATCACCGGTCAGTCTGACGTCGATCAGGCCGTCGTTGAGCAGGCGGTACAGAACCGTTCAGGTATGCCGGTTCGTTTGAACTAATCTGCTATATATGCCCGATGGCGCTACGCTTATCGGGCCTACCAACGCAGTAGGCCGGATTAGGCGCCAGCCGCCATCCGGCACATCACATCAATTACATCAACAGCAGCAAACCATACCCCACCAGCGCCGCCCATATCAGCATCGGTACCGAATACCAATGAAAACGCCACCAGATCCGTCGGTCGTTTGCCATCCGTAACGCAATGAGATTCGCCAGCGATCCCGGCAACAGACCAAAGCCGCCCACATTAACCGCCCAGGCCAGCAGCAGCGTCGGCGGAACGTAGTTCAGCAACAAAATCGTACTGGGCACATTACTGATAAACTGCGACAGGCCAATAGCCGTTAACCAAAGTCCCGGCGCTGAGAGCGTGCCAATCTGGTGGGTAATCCCCTGCAAGGCCGGGAGCTGCGTCAACAAATGCACATCAATGAACATCGCCATAAACACTAACAGCAACGTCCAGTCCACGCTGAGGATCACGCGACGCGCCAGCACCATGAACCCTGCCGCCACAATCGCCAGTCCCCACAGTTCTTGCTTTAACTCCAGCGCCGCCAGGAAGATGATATACAGCGCCAGACAACTCCATACCAGGCGTGGTTGCCAGTCAGGCGCGCGCGTACCGGTATGATAGTGCAACGCTTTATGCGGGAAACTGAACCAGCACAGCACCACCAGCGTCAGCATCATGGCCCCCGCAAGCGGCGCCATTTGCCAGGTAAACGCGGTAAACGATAAGCCTGAGCGTCCCCACATCAGAATGTTTTGCGGATTACCTATTGGCGTGAGCAACGATCCGGCGTTTACCGCCAGCGCCTCAAAGATAATCAGGCGATTCACCGGAATGGCACATAATTTTTTCAGGGTGATGGTCAGCGGAACAACAATAAACAATGCAACGTCGTTGGTCAGAAACGTCGACAACAACGCCGCCGCCAGCACCATAAATATCGCCAGCTGGCGCTCTGTTTTGAAGCGGCGGGTCATCTTGCGACCTAACACATCGAAATAACCGCTTAGCTCCACGCCTTTGGTCAGTAACATCAGCCCGCTAAGCGTGATAATCGTGTGCCAGTCAATTGCCCCTGGCCAGGACCGGGGCGTAAATGGCGTGAACAGACTCAGTACAACCCCAACGATGATTAACAGCTGGAAAAAACGATCGCGCTGTAAGGCACGTAATAAAGGAAAACTCATTCAGAGCCAGTTCCTTGCTGTTGCGTAAACCGGCTAAAAGCCTCCAGCGTTTCCTTACTGACGTGATGCTCCATCCCCTCCGCGTCGCGACGGGCAATTTCCGGGCTGATGCCTAACATCAACAGGAAATTTTCCACAATCTGATGACGTTCCCGGCTCTCCTGGGCTAGTCGTTCACCTTCTGCGGTTAAAAACACCCCACGCCACGGGATCATTTCAATCAATCCGACTGAAGCAAGGCGCTTAAGCATTTTAGCAACCGTCGGCTGGGAAACCCCAAGTCGCGCGGCCATATCCACCTGGCGCGCTTCACCCACCTCAATAATGAGATCGGAAATCAGCTCTACGTAGTCATCAATCAGTTCGCGGCGATGCGCCTCCCGGACCTGACGAAACCCTTCAACGTGTTCTTCGACATTCACCAATTGCGTCACTTTTTTTGTTGTTGGCATACCTGCGCGACGACTCATTCTGCTTCCTCGTTACTGTGACGCGTTAACGGCATCTGATTAGAGAGCGCTCATTGTAAACCAGAGTTGCGTGGGCACAAAAAATTAACGTTTTAGCAATAGCTATATAATATAGCCTGTGCTATATCTGTATATAATAAAGACATCCCTCAAGGACTGATGGGATTGTGAAGTCAGGAGGTTTACATGAATGAATTTAAGAGGTGCATACGCGTGTTTAGTCACTCTCCCTTTAAAGTACGGTTGATGCTGATCTCTATGCTGTGTGACATGATTAACAGCAAACCAGAGCAGGATAAACCTTCAGAAAAATAATGCGGCGTCGCGGTACGCCGCTTCATTTTCCTGCCGTCATTCGGGTACGGTGGTGGTTTTCGTCTCAATAACCCTTCTTTTTGTCAGTTTTGCCACGTCCCTCGCAAAACAATTTCTTTGTAGTAGTTGACCTTCTCTTGCGCACACTCTATCTTTTCGCAGCCCTGCGTATATTGCGGCTCGCGGATGCGGACCCTATCCCTCTTCTCGCTCTCTCAGGCAGGCAATGACCCTTAGCGCCAGGGTAAGCACATGGCGTTTTTGTATTAGTGGCGTATGAATTTAACCCTCAAAGATTCAATCATTGCTCGCAGTCGGGCTATTAGTCCGTGGACTGGCCTCTATTTCTTACAGTCTCTGCTAATAAACCTTGCTCTGGGCTATCCGCTTAGCCTGCTCTATAGCGTTGCTTTCACATGTATATTGATGCTGCTGTGGCGTAGCGCGCCGCGCGCGCAGAAGGCACTGATTGGCATTTGCTCACTCATTGCGGCAATGTACTTTCCGTTCGGCCAGGCTTACGGCTCACCGAACTTCAATACCTTACTGGCGCTGCACTCAACCAATATGGAAGAGTCAACCGAGATCCTGACCATCTTCCCCTGGTACAGTTATCTGGTTGGAGTGTTTATTTTTGCCCTTGGCGTTATCGCCGTACGCCGTAAAAAAGATGTGCAGCAGCGCAGCTGGAATAAGTTCGACAGCATTTGTTTGCTGTTTAGCGTTGTCGCATTCTTTGTTACCCCGGTACAAAACCTGGCCTGGGGCGGCGTGTTTAAGCTGAAAGATACCGGTTATCCGGTTTTCCGTTTCGCCAAGGACGTTATCGTCAATAACAACGAAGTGCTCGACGAACAAGAGCGTATGGCGAAACTGTCGAGCGTAAAAGACAGCTGGACGGTAACCGCCGTTAAACCGAAGTATCACACCTACGTCGTGGTGATCGGCGAAAGCGCCCGCCGCGATGCGTTAGGGGCGTTTGGCGGCCACTGGGATAACACCCCGTTTGCCAGCTCCGTTAACGGCTATATCTTCGCGGATTACATTGCGGCCAGCGGTTCAACGCAAAAATCGCTCGGCTTAACGCTTAATCGGGTAGTGGATAATAAACCCCAGTTCCAGGATAACTTTGTCACCCTGGCTAACCGCGCGGGCTTTCAGACATGGTGGTTTTCCAATCAGGGACAGATTGGTGAATACGATACGGCCATCGCCAGCATTGCGAAGCGCGCTGATGAGGTTCAGTTCCTCAAAAGCGGTGACTTCGAAGCGGATAAAAACACCCGTGACGAAGCGCTGTTGAAGATGACTGCCCAGGTGCTGGCAACCGAGCGCACCCAGCCACAGCTCATCGTGCTGCATTTAATGGGCTCGCATCCGCAGGCCTGTGACCGAACACAGGGTAAATACGAGACTTTCGTCCAGTCAAAAGAGACATCTTGTTATCTGTACACAATGACACAGACGGATAACCTGCTGCGCCAGCTTTACGAGCAGTTACGTAACAGCGGTAATAGCTTCTCGATGGTCTATTTCTCCGATCATGGCCTCGCGTTTAAAGAGCGGGGAAAAGAGGTGCAGTACCTGGCGCATGACGATCAGTTCCAGCAGAATTTCCAGGTGCCTTTCATGGTGCTGTCGAGCGATGATAAAGCGCATCGGGTGATTAAAGCCCGTCGCTCCGCCAATGATTTCCTCAGTTTTTTCTCGCAGTGGACAGGGATCAGCGCAAAGGAAATCACCAACAGCTACCGCTTTATCTCAGAGAAAAAAGCCGGGCCGGTGTACATCACCAACTTCAAACTGCAGAAGGTGGACTACAACCATCTGGGTACCGATATTTTCTCAACCAAATAATACGTTGTCGGCCGGATAAGGCATTTTGCTACCGATGCCTGATGCGCTGCGCTTATCAGGCCTACAACGACATTCCTTCCTGCATTACACGCAAAAAAAATCCGCCCCAAGAGGCGGATTTTTCATATCACCGAAGTGATTAGAAGCGGTAACCCACGCCAGCAATCCAGGTGCCAACGTCAACGCTACGAATACGGCTCTGCTCGTAGGAGAAGTCCAGAGCAACGTTTTCGATCGGGTTGAACTGCAGGCCCGCACCGTAAGAGAAACCGTAGTCGCTGGTGCTGTGGTTGTAAGTCGAAGATTCTACGTTCTGGAATTTACCGTAACCAACACCCACAACGCCGTAGATGCTTGCCCAGTCGTTCAGACGGTAAGCCGGACCAGCAGTGATGCCGTAGTATTGGGTTTTGTTGTAGTCGCCAGAAGCATCGGTACGGTCTTTTTCAGTGTAAGTGAAGGAACCGATGACACCCAGCGGGTTGTTGTCCTGCTCGTAGCGATACTTCAGGTTGAAACCGTTCATTTTGTTTGCTGCGCCCTGAGCATCGCTCTGAGCGTAACCACCGGTAACGGTAGAAGTAGCAGCTACAGCAGTACCTGCGGAGAAAGCCAGAACAGCGGCCAGTGCTGAAAGACATGCAATTTTTTTCATAACCACCTCAAATGTGCTTCAAGTAAATCTTAAGTTTTAAATATACCAAAAATTGATGGGAAACTCTTTGCGATTCGCGATGTCTAACGGGGTCTTTCATGTAACAGAACATTTCAAAAACCCGCTATCTCTTTCAATTAACATCACTTTTTCAACTGAAAATACCATTATTGCGCGCACAATATGGCACATTCATCCAGAACATTCCTAATCACACAGATTATTAATCCATCATTTTCATGCCATTGTACGGAACTGAGCAATTTTTTTTTCAACGAATACTCAACCAGTTGAGTGTATTTCCATTACACTCGCTGTTTTACTTTTCTATACATAAAATCATCTGCGTCGTAACAATGCTGAAGCGTGGCACAGATGGAGACGTGTAATCATCATTTGACAGGAGAAAGGATGCCGGGGTTGTCACGTAAAGCGCCAGTCTGGTTGCCTATTTTGGTTTTGCTTATTGCTATGTCCTCCATTCAAAGCGGAGCATCACTGGCAAAATCGTTGTTTCCACTCGTCGGTGCGCCGGGCGTTACCGCGCTGCGCCTTGCGCTGGGTACGCTCATTCTTATCGCTTTCTTTAAGCCCTGGCGTTTACGATTCGCTAAAGAACAACGCCTGCCGCTACTGTTTTATGGCCTGTCTCTGGGCGGGATGAACTACCTTTTCTACCTGTCAATCCAAACCGTCCCACTGGGAATCGCCGTGGCGCTGGAATTTACCGGCCCGCTCGCGGTAGCACTGTTTTCATCCCGACGCCCGGTGGATTTCATTTGGGTTGCGTTGGCAGTGCTCGGGCTCTGGTTCCTGCTGCCTCTGGGTCAGGACGTTTCTCACGTAGATTTAACCGGCGCAGCGCTGGCGCTGGGGGCTGGCGCCTGTTGGGCCGTTTATATTCTCACCGGGCAGCGTGCCGGTGCAGAACACGGTCCGGCAACCGTAGCGGTGGGTTCATTAATCGCGGCGCTGGTTTTTGTGCCAATCGGCGCGATTCAGGCCGGGGACGCCCTGTGGCACTGGTCCATACTGCCGTTAGGTCTGGCCATTGCAGTCCTCTCTACTGCGCTTCCCTATTCACTGGAGATGATTGCGTTGACGCGCCTGCCTACGCGTACTTTCGGTACATTGATGAGCATGGAACCCGCGCTGGCAGCGGTTTCCGGAATGATCTTCCTCGGTGAAACGTTGACGCTTATCCAGACGCTCGCTCTGGGCGCCATTATTGTCGCATCAATGGGCTCTACGCTCACTATTCGTAAAGAGCCACAAATAAAACAAGTCGACGTGAATTAACCACGTATTATTCTGCATGGTTTGCATAATCATGCAGAATATCCAATTGTAAATCTGCGTGATAATAATTCTAATAAATATAATTTTCTCATCCGCATATTTCATTTAATCTTAAAATTAACATAAAAATAACACCACGCAAGCAATAAAACACTCATCACATTGATTTTATTTGATATTTTATATTTGCCCTCGTCTTCGCTATTAAAGTGATAGGCAACACCGGAAACAAAAATCCAAATTTAGCGCTATACTTAATTCCGTTGAAGAGTTGGGACATAAATATCAAGAGGATATGAAAATATGAGTACCGCGAAACTGGTAAAAACAAAAGCATCCGCCCTCCTTTATACCCGCAACGATGTGTCTGATAGCGAAAAGAAAGCGACCGTAGAACTGCTGAATCATCAAGTAATCCAGTTCATTGACCTGTCATTGATCACCAAACAGGCTCACTGGAACATGCGCGGTGCAAACTTCATTGCAGTACATGAAATGCTCGATGGCTTCCGTACAGCTCTGACCGATCACCTCGACACCATGGCTGAACGCGCCGTACAGTTGGGCGGTGTGGCACTGGGCACAACTCAGGTTATTAACAGCAAAACGCCTCTGAAAAGTTACCCGCTGGATATCCATAGCGTACAGGACCACTTAAAAGAGCTGGCCGAACGTTATGCCGTAGTTGCAAACAGCTTACGTAAAGCTATCAGCGAAGCAAAAGACGAAGATACCGCGGATATCTTTACCGCAGCTTCTCGCGACCTCGATAAATTCCTGTGGTTTATCGAAGCCAACATTGAGTAACAGCAGACATAAGAATTACCTATATAACCCTCGCTCCGGCGGGGGTTTTGCACATCTATGGTGCATAACATTGATCATTCGTCACTCCAAAGTAAATTATTTGTAATAATCACCTCACACAATCGTTAACGAAAGATTGTTTTATCAACAATTTTTACGCTAAATAGTCATACCGTTTGCACCGTGACTGGTTCGCACCAAATGAGTGCCCCAAAACAGTGCAGATTATTCGCTATGCCCTACTTATTGTGCAGAGAAACGAGACACCCTCTTGTTAAAACAATGAGTTGCAAAATTGGCACGATTTTTTCATTAAGCCATATGTTCTCGCAGGGGATCGCCCCGTGGATATAAAAGGAAATCCTATGAAGTCTGTATTAAAAGTTTCACTGGCTGCACTTACCCTGGCTTTTGCGGTGTCCTCCCATGCCGCAGACAAGAAACTGGTTGTCGCAACCGACACCGCGTTTGTACCGTTTGAATTCAAACAGGGTGACAAATACGTTGGTTTTGATGTGGATCTGTGGGCTGCCGTGGCCAAAGAACTGAAACTGGATTATGAACTGAAACCGATGGATTTCAGCGGCATCATCCCGGCTCTGCAAACCAAAAATATCGACCTGGCACTGGCAGGTATCACCATCACCGAAGAGCGTAAAAAAGCGATCGACTTCTCCGACGGCTACTACAAAAGCGGTCTGTTAGTGATGGTGAAAGCGAATAACAACGACGTCAAAAGCGTAAAAGATCTGGATGGTAAAGTCGTTGCAGTTAAGAGCGGCACCGGTTCCGTTGATTACGCGAAAGCGAATATCAAAACCAAAGACCTGCGTCAGTTCCCGAATATCGATAACGCATATATGGAACTGGGCACCAACCGCGCAGACGCTGTACTGCACGACACACCAAACATTCTTTACTTCATCAAAACAGCAGGCAATGGTCAGTTCAAAGCTGTAGGCGAATCGCTGGAAGCCCAGCAGTACGGTATCGCCTTCCCGAAAGGCAGCGACGACCTGCGTGAGAAAGTGAACGGCGCGCTGAAAACGCTGAAAGAGAACGGTACTTACAACGAAATCTACAAAAAATGGTTCGGTACTGAACCTAAATAATAACCGGCAGCGTTGCCCGGTAGCGTGATGCTTACCGGGCCTACGCCTGGATTTTTGAGACCTGTAGGCCGGATAAGCACAGCACATCCGGCAAAACGGGCATTTGAATATTTACACCACGGTAACAGGAACGACATATGCAGTTTGACTGGAGTGCCATCTGGCCCGCCATCCCGCTTTTGATTGAAGGCGCCAAAATGACCCTGTGGATCTCGGTCCTCGGTCTGGCTGGCGGTCTGATAATCGGACTTGCAGCAGGGTTTGCGCGCACTTTCGGCGGTTGGATCGCCAACCACGTAGCGCTGGTGTTTATCGAAGTCATTCGCGGTACGCCAATCGTTGTGCAGGTAATGTTTATTTACTTCGCTCTGCCAATGGCATTTAACGATTTACGCATTGACCCCTTTAGCGCCGCCGTTGTCACCATCATGATCAACTCCGGGGCCTATATTGCGGAAATCACCCGCGGTGCCGTGCTCTCAATCCATAAAGGGTTCAGCGAAGCCGGTTTGGCGCTTGGACTTTCACGCACAGAGACTATCCGCCACGTTATTTTACCTCTCGCACTGCGTCGTATGCTGCCGCCGCTGGGCAACCAGTGGATCATCAGCATTAAAGATACCTCGCTGTTTATTGTCATTGGCGTCGCTGAACTGACCCGTCAGGGCCAGGAAATCATTGCCGGTAACTTCCGCGCACTGGAAATCTGGAGCGCCGTTGCGGTGTTCTATCTGATCATTACGCTGGTGCTGAGCTTCATTCTGCGTCGTCTGGAAAGAAGGATGAAAATCCTGTGATTGAATTTAAAAACGTTTCTAAGCACTTTGGTCCAACCCAGGTGCTGCACAATATTGACCTGAACATTCAGCAGGGTGAAGTCGTGGTGATTATCGGGCCGTCAGGATCCGGTAAATCTACCCTGCTGCGCTGCATTAACAAACTGGAAGAGATAACCTCCGGCGATCTGATCGTCGATGGTCTGAAAGTAAACGATCCGAAGGTAGACGAGCGCTTAATCCGTCAGGAAGCCGGAATGGTGTTTCAGCAGTTTTACCTGTTCCCACATCTGACGGCACTGGAAAACGTCATGTTCGGACCGCAGCGCGTACGCGGGGCGAATAAAGAACAGGCCGAGAAACTGGCGAAAGAGCTGCTGGCAAAAGTGGGTCTGGCCGAACGTGCACATCACTACCCTTCTGAACTGTCCGGTGGTCAACAACAGCGTGTGGCTATCGCCCGTGCGCTGGCAGTAAAACCGAAAATGATGCTGTTTGATGAGCCAACCTCAGCACTCGACCCTGAACTGCGCCATGAAGTTCTGAAAGTGATGCAGGACCTGGCGGAAGAAGGGATGACCATGGTGATTGTGACCCACGAAATCGGCTTTGCCGAAAAAGTGGCTTCACGCCTGATTTTCATTGATAAGGGACGAATTGCCGAAGACGGTAATCCGCAGGCCCTGATTGAAAATCCACCCAGCCAACGCTTACAGGAATTCTTGCAGCACGTTTCCTGATAGCTCAACCTCCCTTCGCCCGAAGGGAGGTTTTTCACCAGAATCCTCTCATTTCAAGTCCCTCCCGCCCTGACATCTATACTTATCCTTTTGAATTTATTTTCTCATGGGAGGAGTCATGCGCTGGATCCTGTTCATCTTTGTTTGTCTGTTGAGTCTTCCGACTCAGGCAGTGACGATACCTGGCGTCACCACGCCAACGTCAACCAACGCACAAACCGCCCCGGCAAAGGAGCCGGATGTTGAACAGAAGAAAGCGGCCTACGGCGCACTGGCTGATGTGCTGGAAAATGACACCTCGCGGAAAGAACTGATCGATCAGTTACGCAAAGTGGCGACAACTCCTCCAGCCGAACCGGTGCCAACTATTGTCCCACCCACGTTAACGGAAGAAAAAACGGTGCTGGAAAACGTCACCGATGTCACCCGGCACTACGGTGAGGCGCTCTCCAGCCGCTTTGCCCAGCTTTATCGCAATATTACCGATGCACCGCACAAGACCTTTAACCCGCAAACGTTCACCAATGCCCTGACTCATTTTTTAATGCTGGCGGCGTCAGTGTTCGGGTTTTACTGGCTGATCCGCCTGTGCGCGCTGCCGCTGTATCGCAAAATGGGGCAATGGGCGCGGCGGAAAAACCGCGAACGCAGCAACTGGCTGCAGCTTCCGGCGATGATCGTTGGCGCATTCATTATTGATTTGCTTCTGCTGGCGCTGACATTGTTTGTCGGGCAGATACTGAGCGACAGAATGAACGCCGGCAGTCGCACCATCGCCTTTCAGCAAAGCCTGTTTCTCAATGCCTTTGCCCTGATTGAATTCTTCAAAGCCATTCTGCGTCTGATATTTTGCCCAACGGTGGCCGAACTGCGTCCGTTTAACATTCAGGATACCGGTGCGCGCTACTGGAATCGGCGTTTGAGTTCATTAAGCAGTTTGATTGGTTACGGGCTTATAGTTGCCGTTCCCATTATCTCCAATCAGGTCAATGTGCAGGTCGGCGCGATGGCCAACGTCATCATCATGCTGTGTATCACGCTATGGGCGCTGTACCTGATTTTCAGAAATAAGAAAGAGATAACGCTGCATTTACAGAATCTGGCAGAAAGATCGTTAGCTTTTTTCAGCCTGTTTATCCGCGCCTTTGCGTTGGTATGGTACTGGCTGGCCAGCGCCTATTTCATTGTGCTGTTTTTCTTTTCGCTGTTTGATCCGGGCAACAGCCTGAAATTCATGATGGGCGCTACGCTGCGCAGCCTGGTAATCATTGGAATTGCCGCCTTTGTTTCCGGCATGTTTTCCCGCTGGATAGCCAAAACTATTACCCTTTCGCCACACACCCAGCGCAGCTATCCGGAACTCCAAAAGCGGCTGAATGGCTGGCTGTCGACGGCGTTAAGCGTGGCCAGGATCCTGACGGTGTGCGTTGCGGTGATGCTGCTATTGAATGCCTGGGGACTGTTCGACTTCTGGAACTGGCTGCATTACGGCGCAGGAGAAAAAACGGTGGATATTCTGATCCGTATCGCGCTGATTTTATTCTTCTCCGCCATCGGCTGGACGATCCTTGCCAGCCTGATTGAAAATCGTCTGGCTTCCGATATTCACGGACGCCCGCTACCCAGCGCTCGTACCCGCACCCTGTTGACGCTGTTTCGCAACGCGCTGGCGGTGATCATCAGCACGATCACCATCATGATTGTGCTGTCCGAAATTGGCGTTAATATCGCCCCTTTACTGGCCGGGGCCGGGGCGCTGGGGCTGGCAATCTCTTTCGGCTCGCAAACGCTGGTAAAAGATATTATTACTGGGATTTTTATTCAGTTTGAAAATGGCATGAACACCGGCGACCTGGTGACCATCGGTCCACTCACCGGTACGGTTGAACGAATGTCCATTCGTTCTGTGGGCGTGCGTCAGGACACCGGGGCGTACCATATTATTCCCTGGTCATCGATAACGACCTTCGCCAACTTTGTGCGTGGAATTGGATCGGTCGTCGCCAATTACGACGTAGACCGCCATGAGGATGCGGATAAAGCGAATCAGGCGTTGAAAGACGCGGTTGCTGCGGTGATGGAAAAAGATGATATTCGCGGGCTGATTATCGGCGAACCGTCGTTTGCCGGGATTGTAGGATTAACCAATACGGCATTCACGCTACGGGTCTCGTTTACCACCTTACCGCTGAAGCAGTGGACGGTACGTTTTGCGCTCGACAGCCAGGTGAAGAAATACTTCGATCTGGCCAACATACGCGCCCCGGTACAGACGTATCAAGTGTTACCTGCACCAGGGAATGGTCCTGCGTCGGCGGCAAGCGAACCACTACCGCCAACCGAGCCAACGCTTTAGCGTTTACGCGCCATAAAACGACGACGCTGATCGTTATCCATAAAGGTCCAGGCAATAAAGCGACTCTGCTTTTGTCCCTGGGCCATCTCTTTCTTGACCACTTTCACCGCGCCCGCATCCGTTAATGCGTGGTACAGCGGAGGCAAGTTCTCACCGCGCGACACCAGTGTAGTAAACCACATCACCTGGCGACCAAAGGCCTGGCTTTCAGCAATCATTTTCTTGATGAACGCCACTTCACCGCCTTCACACCACAGCTCCTGCTGCTGTCCGCCAAAGTTCAGCGCATCGTCTTTGTCCTGTCCCAGATTACGGCGTTTGCGCTCGCTTCCGGCACGGGCTGAGGCCGCAGAATCATGGAATGGCGGGTTACACAATGTGGCTTCATACTGCTCATTTTTGTGAATGATGCCGTTGAAGATTGCCGTTGCATCTTTCTGGCGACGCAGACGAATAGCACGGGTTAATCCCGGATTGGCGTTGACGATCGCCTGAGCGCTGTTAAACGCTTCGCTACTGGTTTCACTACCCGTGAATCGCCAGCCGTATTCATGCACGCCGATCAGTGGATAAATACAGTTTGCCCCCACTCCCACGTCCAGCACGCTCGCATTTGCCGGAATGGTTCCGTTGGTTTCACCCAACAGATCGGCCAAATGGTGTATGTAGTCAGCACGACCAGGCACCGGCGGACACAAAAAACCATCTGGAATATCCCAGTTTTTCACCGCATAAAAATGCGCCAGCAGTGCTTTATTGAGCGCCTTTACTGCCTGCGGATTCGCGAAATCAACACTCTGCTCGCCGCCGGGCGTGAGGGTGAGAAATTGCGTCAGCTCGGGCGTAACCTGGCATAAAGTCGCAAGATCATAACGGCCATTGTGGCGGTTGCGTGGGTGTAATCCCTGTTTCAGGGCGGACATAGTATTCTCCTTTTAACAGCGGCGTAAGATACCCGCATAACGCCACGCGGTAAACACACACAACAAGGAAATTTGATTTTTTACACCTGTTTGACGCTTTACTAATTGTTCAAAAAACAGACAGCTCATCACCAATTTTTTGCGGTAAATGTCATCCGCTGACGACCTAAACTTATCAGGCACACCTGTTGTTTTTCAGAGGATATCACCATGAAGAAATGCCTCACATTACTTGCTGCTACCGTACTTTCCGGCATGACATTTACCTCCTTTGCTGCACAGCCATACACCAGCCCAGCTACCGGTCAGCTACAAGCTTCCGGCACCGTATCCGCTACCGGCGCCTCTAATCTGAGCGACCTGGAAGACAAGCTGGCGGAGAAAGCGAAAGAGCAAGGGGCAAAAGGCTTTGTCGTTGATTCTGCGGGCGGCAAAAATCAGATGTACGGCACCGCAACCATCTATAAGTAACCCCCATCTCAGCCCAACTGCATTCAACCCGAATGCAGTTTTCTGCGCGCGGTTCACTTTAATGCAGCTCAATTTGTAATCAACATGTTGGCATTTTGAATCTAATGTAAATAAATGTATTTATTTTTGAATTAATGAATGCTAAAACGTCGAACTGATTAGTAATGCTTATCAAAATCATTATCAATTACACACTCATTTCCGCGAGGCCTGCAGGGTATAACATCCTTAGAGATGTCCCTTCGCGCGAGTGAAACCGTCCACTCAAACAATAATAAGTCACTCATTAACATGGATAAAAATCGCAACTTGCCGTCCAGTAGCTTTCACTCACTGACTTTTTTTGCCGGTCTGTGCATTGGCCTGTCCCCTATAGCTCAGGCTGTCGCTGCGGACGACCAGGATAAAAAACAAGAAGACACTCTGATCGTTGAAGCGGCCAAACCTTCGCTGTACGCCCCAACACAGTCTGCCGACCCTAAATTCTCCCGTCCGGTGGCGGATACAACCCGCACCATGACGGTGATTTCTGAGCAGGTGATTAAGGATCAAGGCGCAACAAATCTGACCGACGCGCTGAAAAACGTCCCGGGCGTTGGCGCATTTTTCGCCGGTGAGAACGGTAACTCCAGCACCGGTGACGCGGTTTACATGCGTGGTGCGGATACCTCGAACAGTATTTATATCGACGGTATCCGTGATATTGGCAGCGTCACGCGCGACACCTTCAATACCGAACAGGTGGAAGTAATCAAAGGTCCTTCCGGTACCGACTATGGACGTAGCGCACCGACTGGCTCTATCAATATGATCAGCAAGCAGCCACGCACCGACTCAGGAATCGATGCATCGGCCAGCGTCGGTAGCGCCTGGTTCCGCCGTGGTACGCTGGACATTAACCAGGTCATCGGCGAGACCACCGCCGCACGTTTAAACCTGATGGGTGAAAAAACGCATGATGCTGGTCGCGATAATGTTAAGAATGAACGCTACGGTGTGGCCCCCTCTCTCGCTTTTGGCTTAGGCACAGAGAATCGACTGTACCTGAACTATCTACATGTCACCCAGCACAACACGCCGGATGGCGGCATCCCTACCATTGGCTTGCCGGGATATTCCGCACCTTCTGCGGGGACTTCTGCACTGAATCATTCAGGCAAAGTGGATACGCATAATTTCTACGGTACCAACTCGGATTATGACGATTCGACAACCGATACCGCGACGATGCGTTTTGAACATGACCTGAACGACAGCACCACTATTCGCAACACCACCCGCTGGTCGCGTATTAAACAGGATTATCTGATGACGGCGGTGATGGGCGGCGCGTCTAACATCACCCAACCCACCAGCAGCGTCGACAGCTGGACTTGGTCACGCCTGGCAAATACCAAGGATGTCAGCAATAAGATCTTGACCAACCAGACCAACCTGACCTCAACGTTCTACACGGGATCCATCGGTCACGACATCAGCACCGGCGTGGAGCTGACGCGCGAAACACAAACCAACTATGGCGTGGCGCCGATCACCCCACCACCGGTGAATATCTATCACCCCGACAGCAATGTGAATATCGGCGGATTGTCTCGCAACGGCGCCAACGCTAACGGGCAAACAGATACCTTCGGTGTATACGCTTTTGATACGCTACAAATTACCCGTGAATTCGAGCTGAACGGTGGTATTCGCCTCGACAATTACCGGACTGAATATGACAGCGCCACCGCTTGCGGCGCTTCCGGTCGCGGCGCAGTCGCGTGCCCGACAGGCGTGGCTAAAGGTTCCCCGGTCACCACTGTAGATACTGCCAAATCAGGCAATCTGGTGAACTGGAAAGCTGGCGCGCTGTATCACCTGACCGATAACGGTAACGTGTACATCAACTATGCCGTTTCTCAGCAACCGCCGGGCGGCAGCAACTTTGCTCTTGCTCAGGGCGGCAGCGGTAACAGTGCGAACCGTACCGATTTCAAACCGCAGAAAGCGAAAACCAGCGAGATCGGCACCAAATGGGAGGTGCTGGATAAGCGCCTGCTGTTAACCGCCGCGATTTTCCGCACAGATATTGAGAATGAAGTTGAGCAGAACGACGACGGTACCTATTCCCAGTACGGAGAGAAACGCGTTGAAGGCTACGAGCTCTCAGTAGCAGGTAACATCACCCCCGCATGGCAGATTATTGGGGGTTACACGCAACAACGCGCGACCATCCACAGCGGTAAAAACGTTGCTCAGGATGGATCCTCTTCCCTGCCATATACACCGGAACATGCGTTCACGCTGTGGAACCAGTATCAGGCTACCGATGATATCTCCGTTGGCGCAGGCGCTCGCTACGTGGGCAGTATGCATCGCGGTTCCGATGGTGCGGTGGGTACGCCATCCTACACTGAAGGTTACTGGGTCGCTGACGCCAAACTGGGCTATCGCGTGAATCGCAATCTCGATTTCCAACTAAACGTCTATAACCTGTTCGACACCGATTATGTATCCTCCATAAACAAGAGTGGATACCGTTATCATCCGGGCGAGCCAAGAACTTTCCTGCTCACCGCCAATATGCATTTCTAATCCATCGCGTGGGGCGTAAGCCCCACTTTCAGGAGAAACACTGATGATGTACCACATTCCCGGCGTTCTGTCGGCGCAGGATGTAGCCTGGTTTCGCGAACAACTGGACGCTGCCGACTGGGTTGATGGCCGCGCAACCACCGGCGCTCAGGGGGCGCAGGTTAAAAACAACCAGCAGGTGAATACGCAAAGTGAACGCTACGGCGTTTTACAACAGGCGGTACAGACTGCGGTAAATAACAGCGCGCTTTTCTTCGCCGCAGCACTACCGAAAACGCTCTCCACACCGCTGTTTAATCGCTACCAGGACAACGAGACCTACGGTTTTCACGTTGACGGTGCGGTGCGTAGCCATCCGCAAAACGGCTGGATGCGCACGGACCTTTCCGCAACTTTATTCCTGAGTAACCCGAATGATTATGAAGGGGGAGAACTGCTGGTCAATGATACTTACGGCCAGCATGCGGTGAAGCTTCCGGCAGGCGATCTGGTGCTTTACCCTTCCAGCAGCCTACATTGCGTCACGCCAGTGACCCATGGCGTTCGTGTAGCGTCTTTTATGTGGATACAGTCGATGGTCCGTGACAACAAAAATCGCGCCATGCTTTTTGAACTGGATAAAAACATTCAATCCCTGAAGGCTCGCCATGGGGAGAGCAGCGAGATCCTGTCATTACTCAATCTCTACCATAACCTGCTGCGTGAATGGTCTGAAATCTGATACTGCTGGCGCGTGGTCGTTTTTCAGCCATCACCTTCGCTATACTTAGTCTGTAGACATCAGCAGGAGGTACACATGGCATCCGGATGGGCAAATGACGACGCGGTTAACGAACAGATCAACAATACTATTGAAGATGCTGTTGCCCGCGCTCGCGGTGAGTTACCGACGGGAGAAAGTCTGTATGAATGCGAAGAATGCGGCAATCCTATGCCTCAGGCCAGACGTGAGGCCGTGCCTGGTGTACGCTTGTGCATTGCCTGCCAACAGGATAAAGATTCACATAACCCAACATTTTCAGGATATAATCGCAGGGGTTCGAAAGACAGCCAGCTACGTTGACTTATCTTTACCAAAAGTTTCAGCGCATACGATTTCCTTTACGAGCATGCTTTTTTGCACCCTGTGTAGCAAAATGTGCCGTTGTCGCCTTCTCTGTAAAGCGCAATGACAAGAACTGTAAATCCCTTACTCGAATTTATTAATATTCAATAAGTTATTTGTCATTCAATTTTTTTGATTGATGTCGTCAATTCTATTCGATTTTCTCTCACCAAAAAAAACGTGATACTTATCACATCGACGGAACAACGTCTTCTTAAAGAACACTGACTAACAGAACAACCCTGCGAGAGATTAATCATGAAAAATATCAAATTTGCTGTTGCTGCCATCGCCCTGTCTACCCTGTCATTTGGCGTTTTCGCTGCCGAGCCGGTTTCCTCTACTCAGGCGCAAAACATGAACAAAATTGGTGTGGTATCTGCTGACGGCGCCACTACGCTGGACGGCCTGGAAGCCAAACTGGCTGAGAAAGCGAATGCTGCTGGCGCAACTGGGTACAGCATCACTTCCGCTATCGGCAAAGATAAAATGAGCGGCACCGCGGTTATCTATAAATAACCGAAAGATTACCTGTACGACCCAATGCTCCAACCCTCATTGACCCTGTTTGTTACCCTTTGTTTGCCCGTCCGCCACTGGACGGGCTTTTTTTTGCCTATTGTTTCAGCCGCTGGCAAAATTCCCGCAACACGGCCTCTGGCATCCCAATTTGCAGTGCTGCCTCACAAATCGCTTGCCAGCTTCCGGCATCCAGCGGAATACCGTGTTCCAGCCGTTCCTCGCGAGTATTCACCTCCCACTCCCCAGGCAACAGGATCGGGGCATCTTCAGCATGCGGCGACGCTTTCACCCACTCAGCAAATGCCGCGACCTGGTTGTCGCAGTCCGGCGCGCCGAACAGTTGTGGATTCATAATGATGGTGGTCATACAGTTAATGATGGCGTCCGCGCTGGTCTGCAGGCTCTCTTCATGTGTGGTTTTACCGCCAGAAAGCGCACCGCCCATAATTTCGCACATCGCCGCCAGCGCATACCCCTTGTGCTCGGCAAAGGTCAGCAACGACCCCAGCGGAGAAACCTGCATTACCGCAGGATCGGTAGTGGGAACACCCTCCACATCAATCAGGCATCCTGGAGCCACCGGCTCGCCCTTATGCCATGCCACACGGGTTTTGCCAAACGCGATGGCGCTGGTTGCATAGTCCAGCAACAGTGGGAAGGTATTTTTACGCGGGAATACGACGCAGAAAGGATTGGTGCCAAAACGGCTATCGCGCCCATGAAACGGTGCGACCATCGGGATCCCCACCACATTCACAAAGTGTACCGAGACAAAACCTGCCGCCGCACATTGCTCCGCCCAGTAGCCAATACGGCCGATATGGTGCGAATTATGTAATGCCACGGCGGCGATTCCGTACTGACGCGCTTTTTCGATTCCAAGCGTGATTGCCTCGTGTGCCGCCACCTGACCAAACGCACAGTCGCCGTCAAGTGTAATCACCGCCCCCGCATCTTTTACCACTTTGGCATGACGGTTGATCTGCAGATGCCCCTGCGAGAATGAACGAATATAGCTTGGGATCATACCGATGCCATGGGAGTCGTGACCGGCGAGGTTAGAGGCTATCAGATGGTCGGCCACCAGCCGCGCCTCCTGATCATTGCTTCCCATCTGATGAAAAACGGCCTGGATAAAGGCGTGCAGCGTTGGCACATGGAAGCGATGTCCACTGTTCATTGTTATCTCCTGTTGTGTCACGTGTTTGTTGTGTTTCTTATTTTTCAACAAACTATGCTGCGCCACGGTGCGCTGGAGGTCAATAAACGTGCAGAAATTTCACATTGCCGAAAAGAGAGAACCGACGGGCCAGGCAACAGGCCCGTCGGGATAACAAATGGTTTAGAAACTTTGCTCGACGCGGGCAAGTCCTTCAGCCAGTGAGGCGGACTCACCGGTTGCCACCAGGCAGCAGGCCATCTGGATTTTCAACGATGCCGGAACAGGCTCACTGCCAGCCAGACAACGCTCAATCCAGCGCGCGGTGGTTTCCGGGTCTTTTGCTACCGGTAGGGGTACCGGCTCGTCAGGCATCTCGCTCTGTCGGTCTTGTAGCACTCGCACACCGGATGAATCTATCAGGCTTATCTGCGGGCAGCGCTGCGGGTTGGCATACACTTCGCCCTCGGTACCATGCATCAACAGGCCGCGCCCACCGATATCGCCGAAGAACTTCGCCACGCGCGAAACATATTCCGGGTGGGACACGCTGGAAAGACGCAGCGCGGCATCTTCAGCAAACGGCGTGGCTAATTTAGCCAGCGTATGTGCACTGTTACGCACACCCATGCGCCAGCGCATCGCCAGCTGTTTCTCCAGCGGAGGGCACAGCGCGCTCACCGGAATAAACACCGGCTCATGACCATCCAGCTTTGCCTGCGCCTGCCCGGCATGCAGCGTTGGCGTAATCCCCATAAGTTCGAAAATGGTTTCAGTCAGTACGCGGGTTGGATCCTCGCTGACGCCGTGCACCACCACCGGAAAACCGAGTTTATGCAGTAAAATCGCCAGCAGCGGAGTCAAATTCGCCTGCTTGCGCGCGCCATTGTAGCTGGGAATGACAATCGGCATGGGTTTGGTTACCGGCGGAGTCAGGCGAATGGTGTGGTTTTGCATCGCTTCGTAAAAGCCCAGCATCTCCGCTTCACCTTCGCCCTTGATACGTAGCGCAATCAGTACCCCGCCCATCTCAAGGTCAGGTACGTCGCCGTTCATCATATGGGTATACAGTCCGCGAGCAGTATCCTTATCCAGGTCACGCGCGTGATTTTTTCCTCGCCCAATCTCTTTAATGATTTTGCGGTAATCCATCGATAACTCCTTGCCTGTTGCTCGCATCGTTAACGCCGACGGCGGCGCGTGGGTTTCGCTTTTTCTTTTGGTTTTACTATAACGTCTGGCACAGCAGGTTGCTCTATCGGAAATATGGGTAACGCGTTCAGTAAACGCTTGCCATAGCTTTTGGTCAATAAACGCTTGTCATAAATAACCACTTCTCCCCAGCAGCCATGGCTACGGATGAGTCGCCCAACCTGCTGGATCAAATTGAATGACGCCGCAGGCAGGCTCTGCACCTCGAAGGGGTAGCGGTTCAGACTTTTCAACCACTCGCCCTCGGTGATCACCACCGGGCTGTCGATAGGCGGAAAAGCAATTTTGTGAATATGCACCTGAGTCAGCAGGTCGCCTTTCAAGTCCAGACCTTCAGCAAAAGATTGCAGCCCAACCAGCACACTGCGCTCGCCGTTGGTCACCCGTTTGCGGTGCAACTCCACCAGACGGTAGCGCGGCTGATCGCCCTGCACCAGCAACAGCAGGCGCAGATCGGTAACGTGCTCAAGAAAACGCTGCATCGCCCGACCGCTGGCAAAAAGTACCAGCATGCCCTGATGCTTTTTACTCTCCAGCTGTTCGCGAAAATAGGCGGCCATTTCCGCGATATGCTGCTCTTCGTTATCAATTAACGGTTCGTAGCGCATCTGCGGAATGACTATTTTGCCCTGTTCAACGTGATTAAACGGTGAATCCAGCGCGACAAACCGGTCCCCTGCTTTTTCTTTCAGACCGCTCATCTCCTGCAAACGCGAGAAGCTGTTGAGCGAGCGCAGCGTTGCGGAAGTGACAATAATATGCGGGACGCTACGCCACAGCAGTCGTTCGAGCTGATCGCTCACACGGATCCCCACGCAGTGGAACCAGACGTGGATCTGCCCGTCACGCACCTCGCGCGTCGCCCATTTACTCACCGGCGCGCCTGACGATTGCGCGAGCGATGCCAGCCGCCACAGTTTGCTTTGCGCCTCAAACATGCCCAGCGCCCGGTTCATCTGCAAAATAACCCGATGCAGACGCACGATATCGTGAGTGCCGGTTTTTTCGCTGAGATCGTTGAGGAACAGTTCCGCCAGACCGCGCAGCATTTCCGTTAGCTTTGCCAGACGCTGACAAATCTCCATCACTTCCGTAGGCAATTCGCCCATCGCAAAGCGGTGCTCCGCCTCCTGGGTAGCGGGCATATACAGATTAAGAATGTTATTGAGCGATGAAATCAGCTCATACAATTCCTCACAGTGACCGTTCAGACGCTCGGCATTCGCCAGCGGCGGCGTGGTCTTCGGGCGGAACTGCTCCAGGCAGGTAGCCACTAATTTGCAAAACAGATCCAACTGCAGTCGATACCAGGGGGCGCTGATTTCTGCGCTCATCTCCAGCGCATCGCGCGCGACATCCGGCAAATGGTGGCCTTCATCAAGTACCAGCAGTAGGTTTTTCGGCTCCGGCAAAACGGCTTCGCTTTCCATGGCCGCCATTACCAGCGCATGATTAGCCACGACCACTTCAGCTTCCTGAATCTCCCGGCGGGCGACAAAAAAAGGGCATTCACGATAGTAGTGACAGTTGCGATTCAGACAGCTGGCTTTATCGGTGCTCAGACGCTGCCAGAGTCCGTCGTCGATAGCGATATCGGTGTGGTCGCGCAGCCCGTCCCACTTGTAGCTGTCGAGATCGCCTTTTAGCCTGGCACAGCGCTTTTGTTCTTCCTGGTTGTTGGGCGTCAGGTCATCGTCGAGAAAAGCCAGCAGATCCTGCTGATTGGGTTCAGTGCTGGCCAGCGCCGCTAAGTTACGCGGGCAGACATAGCGTCCGCGACCAAACGCAGCCGTAAAACGCAGGTCGGGGATAATTTTGCGCAGCAGCGGTAAATCTTTGCTGTAGATCTGGTCCTGCAAAGCGACGTTGGCGGTACTGACCACCAGCGTTTTTTGTTCTTCACGCGCGATGGCAATACCGGGAATCAGATACGACAGGGTTTTCCCCACTCCGGTCGGTGCTTCAATCGCCAGATGCCGCCCTTCTTCCCCGGAGAGCGTTTTCGCGACGTCAGCAATCATCTGCCGCTGCGGCGCACGGGGGATAAAGTCGGGGATCTGTTCCTGAAGCGCCTTGTACCAGGCGGCGATTTGCGCTTTTAGCGCAGCCGTAAGTGCCATGAGAAAACCTGAAATACTGTATAAACAGCCACTATTGTGGCACTTTCTATCCCGTGTCGCAAAAAGAAAAGCCCGACCTTTCGGCCGGGCTCGCAATTACTGAGCTGCAGACGGTTTGCGCGGACGGCGCGGTGGACGAGGTTTATCACCTGCCGGTTTGCCTTCGCCATTACGCGGCTTCGCTTTTGGCGCTCCGCCATCCTGACGACGCGGCTGCTGTCCACGCCCTGCTCCGCCCTGCCCACGACCACCGCCGCCGCCACGCTGCTGACGACCGTTCTGGATCGGCTCAGCTTTAATGGACGGGTCTGGCTCGTAGCCTGGCGTCGCAATACGCGGGATCTCTTTTTTCAGCAACTTCTCGATGTCACGCAACAGCTTATGTTCATCGACGCACACCAGAGACAACGCTTCGCCGGTAGCGGCCGCACGACCGGTACGACCAATGCGGTGCACGTAGTCTTCCGGGACGTTTGGCAGCTCGTAGTTTACCACGTGCGGTAACTCTTCAATGTCCAGACCTCGCGCGGCAATGTCGGTCGCTACCAGCACGCGAATATCACCGGATTTAAAATCAGCCAGCGCACGCGTACGCGCACCCTGAGATTTATTACCGTGGATAGCCGCACTGCGGATGCCGTCTTTATTCAACTGCTCTGCCAGATGGTTCGCGCCATGTTTGGTACGGGTAAACACCAGCACCTGCTGCCAGTTGCCCTGACCAATCATCTGCGACAGCAGTTCACGTTTACGTTTTTTATCAACGAAATGAACGTGCTGAGTAACCTGCTCTGACGCGGTATTACGACGCGCCACTTCAATTTCCAGCGGGTTGTGCAACAGTTTTTCGGCCAGCGATTTAATGTCATCAGAGAACGTTGCCGAGAACAGCAGGTTCTGACGTTTTGCCGGCAGTTTTGCCAGAACGCGACGAATATCGTGAATAAAGCCCATATCCAGCATGCGGTCAGCTTCATCCAGTACCAGGATCTCAACCTGATCCAGTTTCACCGCATTCTGGTGTTCCAGATCGAGCAAACGACCCGGAGTGGCGATCAGCACATCTACGCCGCCACGCAGCCTCATCATCTGCGGGTTAATGCTGACGCCGCCGAAGACCACCAGCGAGCGAATATTCAGATACTTACTGTAATCACGGACGTTTTCGCCAATCTGGGCCGCCAGTTCGCGGGTTGGCGTGAGGATCAGCGCACGAACCGGACGACGGCTTTTACCATGCGGCTGATTGGTGATCAGGTGCTGCAACAGCGGCAAGGTAAAACCTGCCGTTTTCCCCGTACCGGTCTGGGCGCTGGCCATCAGATCGCGGCCTTCCAGCACGGCAGGAATAGCCTGCTGCTGAATAGGGGTAGGTTCACGGTAACCCTGCTCGGCAACGGCACGTAAAATTTCAGGGTTTAAACCAAGGGAATCAAAAGACATAACAACTCCGAACCGCCCTGACCGTTACCGGTGTCGTTTTCAGGGAGATACATACAATAGAGATGACAAAAACCACAATGTCATGAAGGGGCGGAGTGTAGCAGTTTTTGTGATGTGCCGCATAAATTATCCCTTCACTGGAAAATAACGCTCCGGACTGGACAAGGCTGCACATCAGTCATAATCTTAATCAATCGATTGATTAAGATCAGAGTCGTGCCATGAATACACCCACCATGACAACCAAAGGTGAACAGGCGAAGAACCAGCTCATTGCCGCCGCATTGGCGCAATTCGGTGAGTATGGTCTGCACGCCACGACGCGCGATATCGCTGCACAGGCCGGGCAAAACATTGCGGCTATCACCTACTATTTTGGCTCAAAAGAGGATTTATATCTCGCCTGCGCCCAGTGGATTGCGGATTTTATCGGTGCACAGTTTCGCCCGCACGCTGAAGAGGCCGAGCGTTTATTCGCCCAGCCTGAGCCGGACCGTGGCGCGATGCGCGAACTGATCCTGCGCGCCTGCAAAAATATGATCATGCTGTTAACTCAGGACGACACCGTTAACCTGAGCAAATTTATCTCGCGCGAACAGCTTTCCCCCACCGCGGCTTATCAACTGGTGCACGACCAGGTTATCAATCCGCTACATACACATCTGACGCGCCTGATTGCCGCCTATACGGGCGGCGATGCCAATGATACCCAAATGATTCTGCACACCCACGCCATACTCGGCGAGGTGCTGGCTTTTCGTCTGGGGAAAGAAACCATTCTGTTGCGTACAGGCTGGTCACAATTTGATGAGGATAAAACCGCGCTGATTGACCAAACGATCACCTGTCACATCGATCTTATTCTGCAAGGTTTAACGCAAAGGAGTCTGGAGTCATGAAAAAACCTGTCGTTCTCGGGCTGGTTATCGCGGCCCTCGTTGCCGTGATTGCCGGTGGAACGTGGTGGTATCAGAGTCGGCAAGATAACGGCCTGACGCTATACGGCAATGTCGATATCCGTAGCGTCAACCTGAGTTTTCGTGTCGGCGGCAGGCTGGCCTCGCTGGCGGTTGACGAAGGCGATGCGATTACCGCCGGTCAGGTGCTGGGTGAACTGGACCGCGCACCGTATGAAAACGCATTGATGCAGGCAAAAGCCAATGTTGCCGCCGCACAGGCACAATACGATCTGATGCTGGCAGGGTATCGCGAAGAAGAGATCGCGCAAACCGCGGCGGCAGTCAAACAGGCGCAGGCCGCCTATGATTACGCGCAGAACTTTTACAATCGGCAGGTCGGATTGTGGAAAAGCCGCACAATTTCAGCCAACGATCTGGAAAACGCCCGTTCATCTCGCGATCAGGCGTTAGCTTCGCTGAAATCCGCACAGGATAAACTCACGCAGTATCGCAGCGGTAATCGTGTGCAGGACATCGAGCAGGCAAAAGCCACGCTCGAACAAGCTCAGGCCGAGCTGGCACAGGCAGAGCTTAATTTGCATGACACCACGCTGACCTCGCCGTCTGACGGCACGCTTCTCACCCGTGCAGTTGAACCCGGCAGCATGCTGAACGAAGGGGGCACGGTACTGACGCTGTCGCTCACGCGTCCGGTATGGGTTCGTGCTTACGTTGACGAACGAAATCTGAGCCAGGCGCAGCCAGGACGTGAGATCCTGCTCTATACCGATGGCCGCCCGGACAAACCGTATCACGGCAAAATCGGCTTCGTTTCTCCTACCGCCGAATTTACCCCGAAAACGGTCGAGACTCCTGACCTGCGTACCGACCTGGTTTATCGCCTGCGAATTGTCGTCACCGACGCGGACGATGCGCTGCGTCAGGGAATGCCGGTAACGATAAAGTTTGGCAATGAGGCACGGCATGAATGACGCCGTCATTACGCTTAAAGGGCTGACGAAAAACTTTGCCGGAATGGAAAAACCGGCTGTCGCCCCGCTCGACTGTACCGTTCATGCAGGCTACGTGACCGGGCTTGTCGGGCCGGACGGCGCGGGCAAAACTACGTTGATGCGAATGCTGGCGGGATTATTAAAACCTGATGCCGGAAGTGCTGAAGTGATTGGTTTTGACCCCATCAAAGACGACAGCGCACTACATGCGGTGCTGGGCTATATGCCGCAGAAATTTGGTCTGTACGAAGATTTAACCGTCATGGAGAACCTCAATCTCTATGCCGACTTACGCAGCGTCACCGGTGAAGCGCGAGAAAAAACCTTTGCCCGACTCCTGGAATTCACCTCGCTGGGACCATTTACCGGACGACTGGCTGGCAAGCTTTCTGGCGGCATGAAGCAGAAGCTCGGGCTTGCCTGTACGCTGGTTGGCGAACCTAAAGTGTTGCTGCTGGATGAGCCAGGCGTAGGTGTCGACCCCATTTCCCGTCGCGAACTGTGGCAAATGGTCCACGAGCTGGCCGGGGACGGCATGCTGATCCTCTGGAGTACGTCGTATCTGGATGAAGCAGAGCAATGCCGTGATGTGCTGCTGATGAACGAAGGTGAACTGTTATACCAGGGCGATCCCACCCAGCTTACGCAAACCATGGCAGGTCGCAGCTTCCTGATGAGCAGTCCACAGGAAAACAACCGCCGACTGCTGCAACGCGCGTTAAAGCTGCCGCTGGTCAGCGACGGAATGATTCAGGGCAAATCCGTCCGTTTAATCCTGAAAAAAGAGGCTACTGCTCAGCAGATCCAAAACGCTGACGGCATGCCGGAGATAACCATCAACGAAACAGCCCCCCGCTTCGAAGATGCCTTTATCGATTTACTCGGCGGAGCCGGAACATCGGAGTCCCCACTGGGCGCTATCCTGCATACCGTGGAAGGCACGCCTGGCGAAACGGTGATCGAAGCCAAAGCGCTGACCAAGAAATTTGGCGATTTTGCCGCTACCGACCACGTAGACTTTGCCGTGCAGCGCGGCGAGATTTTTGGTCTGTTAGGACCCAACGGCGCTGGCAAATCCACCACCTTTAAAATGATGTGCGGCCTGCTGGTCCCCACCTCCGGCAAAGCGCTGGTGCTGGATATGGACCTGAAAGTTAGCTCCGGTAAAGCGCGTCAGCATCTGGGCTATATGGCGCAGAAATTCTCCCTGTACGGTAACCTGACGGTTGAACAGAATCTGCGCTTTTTCTCCGGCGTCTACGGCCTGCGCGGTCGGGCGCAGAAAGAGAAAATCGATCGTATGAGCGAAGCATTTGGCCTGAAGAGTATCGCTTCCCATGCCACCGATGAACTGCCGCTGGGATTTAAGCAGCGTCTGGCGCTGGCCTGCTCGCTGATGCATGAACCCGACATTCTGTTCCTTGATGAACCCACTTCCGGGGTCGATCCCCTCACCCGTCGTGAGTTCTGGTTGCATATCAACAGCATGGTGGAAAAAGGCGTCACGGTGATGGTGACCACCCACTTTATGGATGAGGCAGAATACTGCGATCGCATCGGGCTGGTGTATCGCGGCAAACTGATAGCCAGCGGTACGCCAGACGACCTGAAGGCTCAGGCTGCTGACAGCGACACGCCGGACCCGACCATGGAACAGGCGTTCATCACGCTAATCAATGACTGGGATAAGGAGCATACGCATGAGTAACTCCGCTCTCTCCTGGCGTCGCGTCCGCGCGCTATGCGTGAAAGAGACGCGCCAGATCGTCCGCGATCCCAGCAGTTGGCTGATTGCGGTGGTGATCCCGCTGCTGCTGCTGTTTATCTTCGGCTACGGGATCAACCTCGACTCCAGCAAGCTGCGGGTAGGGATTTTGCTCGAACAGCAGAGTGAAGAGGCGCTGGATTTTACCCATACCATGACCGGTTCGCCGTATATTGACGCCACCATCAGCGATAATCGCCAGGAACTGATTGAGAAAATGCAGGCCGGGCGCATTCGCGGTCTGGTGGTGATCCTAGTGGATTTTGCCCAGCAGATGGCGCGACCTAACGATGTCGCCCCGATCCAGGTGATCACCGACGGCAGCGAACCGAATACCGCCAACTTTGTGCAGGGTTATGTCGAAGGCATCTGGCAAATCTGGCAGCAACAGCGGGCAGAAGATCGTGGGGAATCGTTCAAACCTTTGATCGACGTGCAAACCCGCTACTGGTTTAACCCGGCGGCCATCAGCCAGCACTTTATTATTCCCGGAGCGGTAACCATCATCATGACGGTGATTGGCGCCATCCTCACCTCATTAGTGGTGGCGCGCGAATGGGAGCGCGGCACCATGGAAGCGCTGCTGTCGACAGAAGTCACCCGCGTCGAACTCCTACTGTGCAAACTGATCCCGTATTACTTTCTGGGCATGCTGGCGATGCTGCTGTGTATGCTGGTGTCGGTGTTTATTCTTGGCGTGCCCTACCGCGGCTCGTTGCTGATCCTGTTTTTCATTACCAGCCTGTTTCTGCTCAGTACACTCGGTATGGGGTTGCTTATTTCCACCATCACCCGCAACCAGTTTAACGCCGCGCAGGTCGCACTGAACGCCGCCTTCCTGCCCTCAATTATGCTGTCGGGTTTTATCTTCCAGATAGACAGCATGCCCGCGATCATCCGGGCGGTAACCTACATTATTCCGGCACGTTATTTCGTCAGTACCCTGCAAAGCCTGTTTCTGGCGGGAAATATTCCGGTGGTGCTGATTATCAACGTGCTGTTTTTAATCGCTTCGGCGGTGATGTTTATCGGCCTGACGTGGCTTAAAACCAAACGTCGGCTGGATTAAATTCGTGTATGGATAATTGTAGCCGTAGGCCGGATAAGGCGTTCACGTCGCCATCCGGCATTATGCCTGATGCGCTTAGCTTATCAGGCCTACAAACTGGACTGAGAGGACAGGCATGTTTCATCGCTTATGGACATTAATTCGCAAAGAGCTGCAATCGCTGTTACGCGAACCGCAGACGCGAGCCATTCTGATTTTACCGGTGCTGATTCAGGTTATCCTGTTCCCGTTCGCGGCAACGCTGGAAGTCACCAACGCCACTATCGCTATCTATAACGAAGACAACGGTAAACATTCGGTTGAGCTAACCCAGCGCTTCGCCCGCGCCAGCGCCTTTACGCATGTTCTGCTGTTGAAAAGTCCGCAGGAGATCCAGCCCACCATCGACACGCAAAAAGCCCTGCTGTTGGTGCGTTTCCCGGCCAATTTTTCGCGTAATCTGGATACCTTCCAGCAGGCTCCCATGCAGATTATCCTCGACGGACGTAACTCCAACAGCGCGCAAATTGCCGCGAATTACCTGCAACAAATCGTTAAGGAGTATCAGCAGGAGCTGATGGACGGCAAGCCGAAACCGAACAACAGCGAGCTGGTGGTGCGTAACTGGTATAACCCGAATCTGGATTACAAATGGTTTGTGGTTCCGTCGCTGATCGCCATGATCACCACCATCGGCGTAATGATCGTTACTTCACTCTCGGTTGCCCGCGAGCGCGAGCAAGGCACGCTGGATCAACTGCTGGTTTCCCCGCTTACCACCTGGCAGATTTTTATCGGTAAAGCTGTGCCCGCGCTAATTGTGGCTACTTTTCAGGCCACCATTGTGCTGGCGATCGGCATCTGGGCTTATCACATCCCGTTTGCCGGTTCATTGGGGCTGTTCTATTTCACAATGGTGATTTACGGGCTGTCGCTGGTCGGCTTTGGTCTGCTGATTTCGTCACTGTGCGCCACCCAGCAGCAGGCGTTTATCGGGGTGTTTGTGTTTATGATGCCGGCGATTTTACTCTCGGGCTATGTCTCACCTGTCGAAAACATGCCGGTCTGGTTGCAGAATCTGACGTGGATAAACCCGATCCGCCATTTTACGGACATCACGAAACAGATTTACCTGAAAGATGCGAGTCTGCAGATTGTCTGGGGAAGCTTGTGGCCGCTATTAGTGATAGCGGCCACGACCGGATCAGCGGCGTATGCGATGTTTAGACGCAAGGTGATGTAGCTTTTTGTCTTTCGCCAGCAGCGAGACCACGGCGGGTCCGGCAAGGATGACCAGCCCCGCCAGTGCCAGCAAGACGTTGTTTTGCAGCACGCGCGACAGCAGCCACAGCACAATCATTGCGGCACCGAAATACCACGTCGTGGTCAACTCTTCCAGCACATCAGCCACGTCGCGCCAGCGCTGTTCGTGGTGACGTTGCAATGCAAGCATCAATAAAACGGTAACGCCGTACACGACGCACAATCCCAGGCCGACATGCACCAGTCTGCCGCTCATCCAGCCCATTAGCAGCAACGCCACTACCAGTAAATGCAACACTATCTGCCAGCAACTTAGACCCGTTGCGACACGAACACGTTGTTGCCACCTCATGGCTATTCTCCTGAAGGATTTTCGACTAATTGTTCAGAGTACCGGACTTTACGGAAAATTCCGCAACACCGCATCTTTTTGTGACGACGACTACACTATTTTATTTAGGAAGTGACGCCATCGGGAGGCTCATGAGCGGATCGGGAGTTCAATTTTCATTCAATGTGCTCACCATTAATACTCACAAAGGGTTCACCGCCTTCAACCGGCGTTTTATTTTGCCTGAGCTACGGGAAGCCGTCAGAACCGTCGGCGCAGACATTGTGTGTCTGCAGGAAGTCATGGGGGCGCACGAAGCGCATTCGCTGCACATTGAGAACTGGCCGGATACCAGCCACTACGAATTTCTGGCGGACACGATGTGGAGCGATTTCGCCTACGGGCGTAACGCCGTGTACCCGCAGGGACATCACGGTAATGCAGTGCTGTCGCGGTATCCCATTGAGCATTATGAAAATCGTGATGTGTCAGTCGGTGCGAGTGAAAAGCGCGGAGTCCTTTACTGCCGCATCGTACCGCCAATGCTCTCCCTCCCCATTCATATGATGTGTGTGCATCTCGGCCTACGTGAAGCTCACCGCCAGGCTCAGCTCTCGATGCTGGCAGACTGGGTTAACGCCCTGCCCAACGCGGAGCCCGTGGTGATTGCTGGAGATTTTAACGACTGGCGGCAAACAGCCAATCGCCCGTTGAAAGCCAAAGCTGGCCTTGACGAGATTTTTACCCGTGCCCACGGTCGCCCGGCGCGAACGTTTCCGGTGCAGTTTCCTCTGCTGCGCCTGGACAGGATCTATGTGAAAAACGCGAATGCCAGTACCCCGACGACGCTTGCGCTGCGTCACTGGCGACATTTGTCCGATCATGCCCCCCTGAGTGCGGAGATTCATTTATGAAATATGGCTGGCGTGAAGGCAATCAAATTCAACTGCTGGAAAACGGCGATCAATTCTACCCCGCCGTCTTTGACGCCATTGAGCAGGCACAGCAAAAAATTATCCTTGAGACTTTTATCTGGTTTGAAGATGCAGTAGGAAAACAGCTGCATGCCGCGTTGCTCGAAGCCGCCCGACGAGGAATCAAAGCAGAGGTGCTGCTGGATGGCTACGGCTCGCCGGATCTGAGCGACAGTTTTGTTGAAGAGCTGACCGTAGCCGGTGTTGTTTTCCGCTACTACGATCCGCGTCCGCGTCTTTTTGGAATGCGCACCAATCTCTTTCGCCGTATGCATCGAAAAATAGTGGTCATTGATGACCGTGTTGCCTTTGTCGGCGGCATCAATTACTCCGCTGAACATATGTCGGATTACGGCCCGGAGGCCAAGCAGGATTACGCCGTTCGCGTTGAAGGTCCAGTCGTTGCTGACATTCTGAACTTTGTACTGGAAAACCTGCCCGGGCAAAGCGCCGTACGACGCTGGTGGCGACGTCATCACCGGGCAATCGACAATCATCGCCCCGGCGAAGCGCAGGCGCTGTTTGTCTGGCGCGATAACGAAGAGCATCGCGATGATATTGAACGCCATTATCTTAAAATGCTGACCCAGGCCCGACGGGAAGTGATCATTGCCAATGCCTATTTCTTTCCCGGTTATCGCCTGCTGCATGCCCTGCGTAAAGCAGCACGACGCGGCGTTCGGATAAAACTCATTGTGCAGGGTGAACCGGATATGCCGATTGTGAAAGTGGGTGCCCGCCTACTGTACAACTATCTGGTAAAAGGTGGCGTCCATGTCTACGAATACCGCCGTAAACCTCTGCATGGCAAAGTGGCGCTGATGGACGATCACTGGGCGACGGTGGGCTCCAGCAATCTTGATCCGCTGAGCCTGTCGCTGAATCTGGAAGCGAATCTGATTATTCATGACCGCACGTTTAACCAGACCCTGCGCGACAACCTGAACCCTATTATTGCGCAGGACTGCAAGCGGGTTGATGAATCCATGCTGCCAAAACGCACCTGGTGGAACCTGACTAAGAGCGTGCTGGCCTTCCACTTTTTACGCCACTTCCCGGCGCTGGTCGGCTGGCTTCCGGCGCATACCCCGCACCTGGCCGAGGTAGAGCCGCCCGCGCAGCCCGCTCTGGAAACTCAGGACCGTATACAAACTGAGGATGCAGGAGGGAAAACCTGATGGCAAAAAATCACCGACGCTGGCGGTTAGCGAAAAAGATCCTCACATGGTTATTTTTTATTGCGGTGATCGTGTTGCTGGTCGTTTATGCCATCAAAGTCAACTGGCAGGAAGTGTGGACGGTAATTCGCGATTACAACCGGATCGCCCTGCTCAGCGCCGTGGGGTTGGTGATCGTCAGTTATTTACTTTACGGTTGTTATGATCTGCTCGGGCGCTACTACTGCGGGCACAAGCTGGCAAAACGCCAGGTCATGTTGGTGTCGTTTATCTGTTACGCGTTCAACCTGACGTTAAGCACCTGGGTGGGCGGTATTGGGATGCGATATCGGCTCTACTCGCGTCTCGGGTTGCCGGGGGGCACAATAACGCGGATTTTTTCGCTGAGCATTACCACTAACTGGCTGGGCTATATTCTGCTGGGCGGTTTTATATTTACCTTCGGCGTCGTCGAACTGCCCACTCACTGGTATATCGATGAAGGCACATTGCGCATTTTAGGCATAGCGCTGCTGCTGATTATTGTTGTTTATCTGTGGTTTTGCACCTTCGCTAAACATCGTCACATCACCATCAAGGGCCAAAAGCTGGTGCTCCCCTCCTGGAAATTTGCCCTCGCGCAGATGGCGATATCCGGGACTAACTGGATGGTTATGGGGGCGATTATCTGGTTGTTGCTGGGTCAGAATATTAACTATTTCTTCGTGCTTGGCGTGCTGCTGGTAAGCAGTATTGCCGGGGTTATTGTGCATATTCCGGCAGGGATCGGCGTGCTGGAGGCGGTGTTTATGGCGCTGCTGGAGGGAGAGAATACGTCTCAGGGCACGATCATTGCTGCCCTGCTCGCGTATCGCGTGCTGTACTATTTTATTCCGCTACTGCTGGCGCTGATGTGTTATTTACTGCTGGAGAGTCGGGCGAAAAAGCTACGGGCAAAGAACGAGAAGGCGATGGCGAAATGAGGATGTATATAGTGCCGGATGCGGCGTAACGCATCCGGCCTACTTTTTATACCATTCGGCAACAGACAATTAACGACGATTGCCGAAAATACGCAGCAGCATCAGGAACAGGTTGATGAAGTCCAGATACAGCGTTAAGGCCCCAAGAATCGCGTATTTACGCAGATTGGAGCTGTCTCGCAGGTCGATCTGCTCACCGATATTTTTCAGCTTCTGCGTGTCATAGGCGGTCAGACCGACAAACACTATCACCCCGATATAGGTCACCGCCCACATCAGCGCTTCGCTCTTCAGCCAGAAGTTAACCAGCGAAGCCAGCACAATACCGATCAGCGCCATAAACAGCATATTGCCGAAGCCGCTCAGATCGCGCTTGGTGGTGTAGCCATACAAACTCATGATCCCGAACATCCCGCCAGTGACCACGAAGGTGCTGGCGATAGACGAGTAGGTATAGACAATAAAGATGCTTGATAGCGTCAACCCGGTTAATGCCGAATAGAGCATAAACAGCGTGGTCGCCATACCCGCGCTCAGCCTTTGCACCATGCCGGACAGAACAAACACCAGCGCCAGTTGAGCGATGATCAGGCCAAAGAAGGTGATTTTGCTGGAGAAGACAAACATCATCACCGCGGGCGTATTTGCCGCATACCAGGCGATAAACGCCGTCAGCAATAGTCCGCAGGTCATCCAGCCGTACACCTGCGCCATATACGTTTGCAAGCCGGAACGGGCCTGTACAATAGAATCGGATCGTGGGAATCGGTCCATGACAATCTCCTGAATCAGTATGAGCCTACAACAATTGTACTCTACCAGCGTTTTGCTGCTAGCTTATCACTGTCGCGGGCATCAACCCAGCGCTCACCTTCCGGCGTGGCCTCGCGCTTCCAGAACGGCGCGCGGGTTTTCAGGTAATCCATAATGAACTGCCCGGCATCAAACGCGCTGCTGCGATGCGCGCTGGTCACGCCAACAAAAACGATTTCGTCACCCGGCCACAGTTCGCCAATGCGATGGATCACCGTCACCCGACCCAGCGGCCAGCGCGAACGCGCTTCGTCGACAATCTCCGCCAGCGCTTTTTCGGTCATTCCCGGATAGTGTTCCAGCGTTAACGCCTTAACGCTGTCACCGAGATTGTGATTGCGGACTTTACCGGTGAAAGTGACTACCGCGCCGTCTTCATCGCGCTCTGCCAGCCAGGGATACTCATCCCCGACGCTGAACGGCGCATGGCCAACAACAATTCGCGTTTCAGCCATTTTAGCCTCCGGTTACCGGCGGGAAGAAAGCGACTTCATCACCCGCGTTAAGAGGATGGTCAAAACTGACCAGCGTCTGATTCACCGCCGCCAGCAGCTTGCCGTCTTCCAGCGCCAGCGCCCAGCGATCGCTTTGCGCCGCCAGATGCTTGCGCAGCGCTTCTACCGTTGCAAACTCGGCGGCAACTTCTAACGCATCGGTGTTCACCAGTTCCCGTACCTGAGCAAAGAAAAGAACCTTAATCATGTGCATCCACCTTAAAATCACCCGATTTGCCGCCGCTTTTTGCCAGCAAACGCACCGGACCAATCACCATATCCTTTTGCACCGCTTTGCACATATCGTAGATGGTCAACGCCGCCACGGAGGCTGCCGTTAACGCTTCCATTTCAACGCCGGTTTTACCGGTTAGGCGACACAGCGTTTCAATACGTACGCGGTTATGTTCCGGTTCAGCGTGCAGATTGACTTCAACCTTGCTCAGCATCAGTGGGTGACACAGTGGGATAAGATCCCAGGTGCGTTTGGCGGCCTGGATACCGGCAATACGCGCCGTGGCGAAAACGTCGCCCTTATGATGGCTGCCGTCGATAATCATCGCCAGCGTTTCGCTACGCATGGTCACGAATGCTTCTGCACGCGCCTCGCGTACGGTTTCCGCTTTGGCGGAGACATCCACCATATGCGCTTCGCCAGCGGCGTTAATATGAGTCAGTTGCGACATACTTATTTCTTCAAATGTGGGTGGAAATTACACGGACGCGTACGGGCATCAAGCTGCGGCGCAATGATATTTTCCCAGGCAGTACGACACGCTTTGGTCGAACCCGGCATGGCAAAAATCAGCGTTTTATTCGCCACCCCGGCAATCGCACGGGATTGCAGCGTCGCGGTGCCAATCTCTTCAAACGACAGCATACGGAATACTTCGCCAAACCCTTCGACTTCTCTGTCGAACAGCGGTTGCAGCGCTTCCGGCGCCTGGTCCCCTTCGGTTAAGCCAGTGCCACCGGTAATGAGCACCACCTGTACATCGTCACTGGCAATCCAGGCAGAAACCTGGGCGCGGATGGCGTAGCGGTTCTCTTTGACAATCGCCTTATCGACAATCTGATGACCCGCTTCTTGCGCCGAGTCACGCAGATAATGGCCGGAGGTGTCATCTTCTTCGCCGCGACGGTTGGAAACAGTAAGAATAGCAATGCGTGTCGGGATAAATTCAGCGCTTACCTGACTCATGAAAAACTCCTTTTAGCGATCAGCCGCCAATGTAAGATAAGTTTTGCGTAATACCGGTATTGTTCTGATGCAGGAAATGGGTCTGCTTTTTCTCCAGCAGCGCGGCTGAAATACGTTCTTCCAGCGCCGGTTGCTGAGCATCGTCTTCCAGCAAATCACGCAGGCTTACGCCGCCTTCACCAAATAAACACAGATGAAGCTTGCCGACAGAGGAAACGCGCAGACGATTACAGGTGGCGCAGAAGTCTTTCTCATAAGGCATGATCAGACCAATTTCGCCAACATAATCAGGATGACAGAAAACCTGAGCCGGGCCGTCGCTACGCTGTCGGATCTGGTGGATCCAGCCGCGACGCAGCAGCTCATCGCGCAGTACCTGTCCGGAAATATGGTGTTTACGGAAGAGAGAGCTGCCCTCGCCCGTTTCCATCAGTTCAATAAAACGCAGTTGGATTGGTCGAGGTTGGATCCACGCCAGGAAGGTGTCCAGTTGATGATGGTTTACGTCGCGCATCAGCACGGTGTTGACTTTCACTTTTTCAAAACCGGCATCAAAGGCGGCATCAATGCCCGCCATCACCTGCTGAAACTTGTCCTGTCCGGTAATGGCGTGAAACTGACGGGCGTCGAGGCTGTCGACGCTGACGTTGAGCGCGGTCAGTCCGGCATCGCGCCAGGCGGCGGCATCGCGCGCCAGACGATAACCATTGGTGGTTACCGCAATCTGGCGAATGGCGTCGTTTTCGCGCACGGCGGCGATAATGTCAGTGAAGTCGCGACGCAGTGAAGGTTCGCCCCCCGTCAGACGCACTTTTTCCGTTCCCAGACTGGCGAACGCACGCGTGACACGGCGAATTTCATCAACGGTTAAAAAGCCGTTATTGGTGACCCCGCCGGGCTTATAGCCATCCGGCAGGCAGTAGGTGCAACGAAAGTTACACACATCGGTAATCGACAAACGTAAGTAGTAAAACTTACGTGCGAAAGCATCGGTAAGTTGAGAGCCCATGTACACCTTTCCAAATACGGGAGACGTAGTCATTTCTTCCTGCGCCCTGGTGACAAACTTTTTCAAGTCTTGTCACGGCCAAAGCACCGTATCATTTGACCCAGGTGCAGAGGCTAGAGTGTTTATACTCATCATACTTCGAGTTGCAGATGCGTTGGCTTCCGGCAACTCAAATTCTTAAGAGTACTTTGTGGTTATGCCGATACTAGCGTGTAAATGGCGCTTTTGCCATGTACACTTTCGCTGTATAAATATGTATATAGCGACATAATCGTGCAATTTCGCTACAGAATAAGCAAAAATCACAGTTTTGCATTGATATACATCATCTTGCCATCAGGTGAGTGTCGTCAGAAAGGAGTAGATCGCAGAAAAAAATTACGGCAGATTCCGACTGGATAATTGCTGAAAACACGCTATTTACGTTACTGTAGCGCCGATCAATTGATATCAGGAAAATATATGCGCACTCGCACGCTGGCAGATTTGGACCGCGTTGTCGCTCTCGGCGGAGGGCATGGATTAGGACGCGTTCTCTCCTCTCTTTCCCCATTAGGTTCCCGCCTGACGGGTATCGTCACCACCACCGATAACGGCGGGTCGACAGGTCGTATTCGTCGCTCTGAAGGAGGGATTGCCTGGGGAGACATGCGTAACTGTCTGAACCAGTTAATTACCCAACCCAGCGTTGCATCCGCTATGTTTGAGTATCGTTTTGGCGGTAATGGCGAACTTTCCGGGCATAACCTCGGAAATCTGATGTTAAAGGCGCTCGATCACCTCAGCGTGCGGCCTCTGGAAGCTATCAATTTAATTCGTAGCCTGCTGAAAGTTGACGCACATTTAATTCCGATGTCGGAGCTGCCGGTGGATCTGATGGCCATTGATGACCAGGGGCACGAAGTTTATGGCGAAGTGAATATCGATCAGCTCACCGTCCCACCTCAGGAACTGATGCTTTCGCCAAAAGTCCCGACTACACGGGAGGCCGTTGAGGCTATCGCTGAAGCGGATTTAATTTTGATAGGCCCCGGCAGTTTTTACACCAGCCTGATGCCGATTCTTTTACTCGATGAAATGTCACAGGCATTACGTCGCACACCGGCTCCGATGGTCTACATAGGCAATCTTGGACGCGAATTAAGCCTGCCAGCAGCCAGCCTGACGCTTAGCGATAAGCTGGCCATTATTGAACAGTACGTCGGGAAGAAAGTGATTGATGCGGTGGTTGTGGGGCCGAAAGTGGATGCTTCCGCCGTTACCGACCGCGTTGTGATCCAGGAAGTGCTGGAAGCCAGCGATATTCCCTACCGCCATGACCGCCAGCTATTGCATAGTGCGCTGGAGAAAGCAGTGCAGGCGCTGGGCTGAACGGATTTGCCTGATGCGCTTCGCTTATCAGGCCTACAAAACGATTTGCTCCGGCATCAAACAATGCCTGATGCGCTTTGCTTATCAGGCCTACAAAACGATTTGCTCCGGCATCCGGCCTACGAATGCTATCCACCCCGCATCCGACACCGCCTTACGATGCCGCAATAAACAACTCGCGCAACTGATGCAACTGGTCACGGATTGTCGCGGCCTCTTCAAATTCGAGATTCTGCGCGTGTTGCAACATCTGCCCTTCCAGCTCGTGAATCTTCTGCTGCAGCGCTTTTGGCGTCATATCCAGTTCGACAACCTCAGACTTCGCGCCTGCGCGTGACTTCCCTTTGCCTTTCGCTTTGGTCTTCGCAATATTCTGACCCAGCGCCAGAATATCGACCACTTTCTTGTTCAGCCCCTGCGGCGTAATACCGTGTTCTTCGTTATAGAGCTGCTGCTTCTCACGGCGACGTTCGGTTTCACCAATCGCTTTAGCCATAGAGGCGGTAATTTTATCGCCGTAGAGAATCGCCTTACCGTTGATGTTACGCGCCGCACGACCAATGGTCTGAATAAGTGACCGTTCAGAACGCAGGAACCCTTCTTTGTCTGCGTCCAGAATCGCCACCAGGGAGACCTCAGGCATGTCCAGACCTTCACGTAACAGGTTGATACCCACCAGCACGTCAAACTCGCCCAGACGCAGGTCACGAATGATTTCCATACGTTCCACGGTATCGATGTCAGAGTGCAGATAACGCACCCGTTCACCGTGCTCTTCAAGATACTCGGTGAGATCCTCCGCCATCCGTTTGGTGAGCGTGGTGACCAGCACACGTTCGTTAATCGCCGCACGGGTGCGGATCTCAGATAGCAGATCGTCAACCTGCGTCGCCACCGGGCGCACCTCAATGACCGGATCCAGCAGGCCGGTCGGTCTTACTACCTGATCGACCACATCATCACCGGATTTCTCCAGCTCATAGTTGCCCGGCGTCGCCGAAACGTAGATGGTTTGCGGGGCCAGCGCTTCAAACTCTTCAAATTTAAGCGGACGGTTATCCAGCGCAGACGGCAGACGGAATCCGTATTCGACCAGGGTTTCTTTACGCGCCCGGTCACCGCGATACATGCCGCCAATTTGCGGGATAGTCACGTGAGATTCATCCACCACCAGCAGGCCATCGGCAGGCAGGTAATCAAACAGCGTCGGCGGTGGCTCGCCCGGACCACGCCCGGACAGATAGCGGGAATAGTTTTCAATCCCCGAGCAGTAACCCAGCTCGTTCATCATTTCCAGATCGAACTGGGTACGCTGACTTAAGCGCTGTTCTTCCAGCAGTTTGTTATTTGCCAACAGGACTTTTCGCCGCTCTGCCAGCTCAACCTTAATTTCTTCCATCGCCTGAACAATACGTTCGCGCGGCGTCACGTAGTGCGTTTTGGGATAGATGGTAAAGCGCGAAATAGTGGATTCGACCTGTCCGGTAAGCGGGTCAAACAGCGACAAACGTTCGACCTCTTCATCAAACAGTTCCACGCGCAACGCGATGTCGTCAGATTCCGCCGGGAATATGTCGATCACTTCACCGCGCACGCGGAAGGTCCCGCGCTGGAATGCCTGATCGTTACGAGTATATTGCAGCTCCGCCAGACGACGCAGGATCGCGCGCTGGTCGATAATCATCCCCACCGTCAGGTGCAGCATCATTTTCAGGTACAGGTCCGGGTCACCCAGACCATAAATCGCGGAAACCGACGCTACGACGACGACATCCCGTCGCTCAAGCAACGCTTTGGTTGCTGACAGACGCATCTGCTCAATGTGTTCGTTAACCGAAGCATCCTTCTCGATGAAGGTGTCAGAACTTGGCACGTAGGCTTCCGGCTGATAATAGTCGTAGTAGGAGACGAAATACTCCACCGCGTTATCCGGGAAGAACTCTTTCATCTCACCGTACAACTGCGCGGCAAGCGTCTTATTGGGGGCCAGCACCATGGTAGGGCGCTGTAGGTCCGCAATCACGTTCGCGATGGTGAATGTTTTCCCCGACCCCGTCACCCCCAGCAGCGTCTGATGCGCCAGACCATCCTCCAGACCTTCTTCCAGGCGACGTATCGCCTCGGGCTGATCGCCAGAGGGTTTAAAAGCGGAATTTAGTTTGAACGGTTTACTCATGAGCAGCTACCTGAAGCAATGGGCGGGCAGGTGTGTAATTTTACTCGCAGCAGTATATTTTGCCAGTAAAATATACTGGATGAAAAAACAGTAACGCGCCAGAATATTTCTGTTACGCCAGCAAAATGGCCGTGACTACAGGCTAAAATTTGTCCGCAGGCAAGATAAAACACCAGCAAAAATGTGTTATCCCCAAACCAATGACTTTTTTAACATTTGTCAAGCTACCCGATGAAAGTTTTGTGGCAACACATGACACTTCTGCGACAGCCATTGCATTTATCTAACACACTGTAATTTAATGATTATTATCTCAAGCCGTCTTTCGCATCAATTTAGTCGCAGGCCGCGTCTTCTCTCGCTTACCTTGTGTTTTCTAACTCTAATACACAAGGTTATCCACAGGAATAGTGGATAACTGCCTCCAGCCCGTACGGACTGTAGCCTGGCAAAAACGTCCTGATGATCTTTTCTGGTGGGATAAAAAAAAATTATCGCTATTTTTTGATATTTATCAGCTAACGAAGCGACCTGGGATAGCCGAGATCTTGCTCGCATTTTCATCATTTTCCTGCCTGCACCATCACAACGCCACCAGGCACTGACAATGTGCACACTGCGGCTCTCATCCACAACAAGCCGGATACCGCAACCCGCTCAATACTCTATTCTGCTGTATTTTCCCCTAATTCCGCTTCTGGCAAGAGATTTGCAGTTTTCTCCCGACCATCAGCCCGCGAGGCGGATATCATCATGAGGGAGAAATCTATGTTGAGTCTTCGTGCAGTGAATCACTATTACGGTAATCAACACTCGCTTTGGGATGTCGATCTCGACCTGTTGCCCGGCAAATGTACCGCCGTGCTGGGTCTTCCAGGGATGGGAAAAACCACGCTGGCCAATTGCATCACAGGCAATTTACCGATTGAGAGCGGAACCATGTTCTGGCATCAGGCTGGCGCACCACCTTGCGATCTGCTTCAGATTCCGGCGGCAAAGCGCATTGCGCTGGGTATTAACTGTGTATCACAGGAACGGCGAATCTTTTCGCAGCTGACGGTAGAGGAAAATCTGCACATTGCGCGCCAGGCGGTTGAGGAAAGCGAAGCGATGAACAGCAGCGATATTTACCGCCTGTTTCCGCAGCTGTTTGTACTGCGTCAGGCCAAAGGGGTGGCATTATCAGAGGAAAATCAGCACCAGCTTGCACTCGCCAGTGCGCTGGTCACTCGCCCGCGCCTGCTGATTCTCGATGAGCCGACACGAGGAAGTGGCCAGGCGTATATCCACAAACTGGGGAATCTGATTGTGAGGCTAAGCCAGGAGCTTGGCATCGCCATTATGCTCGCGGAGCAGAGCCTGCCGTTTATTCGTCGGGTCGCCGACTGCTATTGCTTGTTACATCGTGGACGCAACGTGGCTCAAGGGCAAATAACACAATTCAGCGACCCGCTAATCAACGACTGGTGGATGCCAGAGACAAAACGCTAAGATCGATATAACGACCTGTCGATGCTCGTTCCGGCTCTTCTGCCAGCCAGGGTATTTCCCCCAGTAGCGGAGCCGCAAGCGCACGCTTTAGCGTCGCCATATATTCAGCATGACGCTTGCCAGGTGGCAGCACATCATTGGCAACCCATCCGGCGAGCGTCAGCCCGGCCTGCTGCACCGCCTGGGAGGTCAAAATGGCATGGTTGATACAACCGAGCTTAACACCAACCACCAGAATCACCGGCAGTTGTTCCGCTTTTACCCAGTCAGAAAAACTCAGCGTTGGTGAAAGTGGCGTAAACCATCCGCCTGCGCCTTCCACCAATACCCAGTCAGCTTGTTCTTCAAGCAAGCGTAAACCCGCAGACATCACTGAAGCCTGAATGGGGCGTCCTTCGTCAGCACTGATGATATGCGGTGAGGTAGGTTCGGCGAAGGTATACGGATTGATGGCCGCATAATCCACTGCCACAACGCTGTTGCGCTGTAGAGCCAGCGCATCGCTGTTTCGCAGACCTTCAGCCGTCATTTCACTGCCTGACGCCACCGGCTTATAGCCGACCGTTCGCAACCCCAGCTGTCCCGCCGCCTGAAGCAACGCACAGCTGGCGATAGTTTTACCTACTTCGGTGTCCGTCCCGGTGACAAAATACGTGTTAGTCACGTTGAATTACTCCCAAAAAAAGATGATAGGTCAGCGGATATTTCCCCTGCTGACAAGGCCAGGCGAGCTGTAACTGGCGCAACTGCGAGCGGGTCAGCACACGCTGCTCACGTCCATCATGCAAATGCGTCGCGCCAATGCCCTTTAGCGAGCGCATGGCACTCAGCGCATCGTCAAACCACAGCGTGACGGCATGAGACTGGTATTCAACGTCCCAGCCGCACAGAGCGTTTTCCAGTTGCTCCACGGGCAAAAAACGGTTGGCGTGCTCCCGATCATCAACCGCTCTCCACGCCTGACGAAGTTCCGGCATCGACCCTTGCGCCAGCGTACTAAACGCCACCTCCCCTCCAGGACGCACCACCCGGTATAGCTCGCGTAACGCGCCGCGCAGGTCGTTGCACCACTGCACGGCCAGATTGCTCCAGGCCAGGTCGAAAGTGGCAGCGGCCTGCGGAATGGCTTCGATATCCGCCAGCAGATAGTGATGGGCGACATCGTGACGCTGCGCTTGCGTAAGCATTTGCGCCGACAGATCCAGCGCACAGACCTCGCTCCCCTGCTCCCGCCAGTAACGACTCATACGCCCAGGCCCACAGCCCGCGTCCAAAACCCGTGAGAACGCCCGGCCATTGAGTTGCGCCAGTAACGCATCGGCGCTCTGACGCTGAAGCTCCGCATGTTGCTCATAGTGCGTGGCCGCGCGACCAAACGCAGCGGCAATCGCCTGCTTATTGACCTGCGCCATGCAGCACCTCCAGTAAGTTGTCGATATCCTGGACTTCATGCGCCTGGGTCAGCGTAATCCGCAGCCTGGCCGTCCCAACCGGCACCGTCGGTGGACGAATCGCCGTCACCCAGCACCCCTGTTGCCGTAACGTCTGTGCCAGTTGCAAGGCTTTATGATTGTCGCCAACGATCAGCGGTTGAATAGCGCTGTCTGAATGTGCCAGCGTCAAATCCGTAGTATTCACCCCTGCGCGAAAACGCTGGATCAGCATCGCCAGCTTTTCTCTGCGCTCATCGCCTTCGCGGCTGCGGATCACCGCCAGCGCGGCGCGCAAGGCCTGAGCCTGGGCTGGCGGCATGCTGGTGCTGTAGATCAGATGACGGGCATACTGCAGCAGATAATCGGCCACGCTATCAGAACACAGGATCGCCGCACCGCTGACGCCGAACCCTTTGCCAAATGTCACCACCAACAGCTCAGGTTTCACCTGCTGTCGGGAGCACGAACCACGCCCTTCCTCACCGCTTACGCCAATCCCATGCGCATCATCCACCAGCAGCCACGCGCCCTGCCGTTTCGCCACCACGTGGATTTCTGCCAGCGGCGCGCTGTCGCCATCCATGCTGAACACGCCTTCGGTGATCACCAGTTGCTGCCCCGGACAGGGGGCTGTCAGCAGACGATCCAGATGTTGCGAGTCGTTATGAGTAAAGCGACGTAACACGGCAGGGCTAAGACTGGCAGCCTCCAGCAGCGAGGCATGGCTGAGCCTGTCGGCAACAATCTTGTCATCTTTTCCCATCAGTGCGGCAATGACCGCCTGATTGGCGGCAAAACCAGAGATGAACAACAGCGCCCGGGAATAGCCGAGCCACTGCGCCAGCTCTTCTTCCAGAGCCTGATGAGCAACGGAATAACCGCTGACATGGCCCGAGCCGCCGCTGCCGACGCCAAAACGCTCAGCGCCCTGCTGCCACGCGCAGATAATCTGCGGATGGTGGCTTAAGCCGAGGTAGTCGTTGCAGGAGAAATTCAGATACTGGCGACCGTCGGCCTGCAGCCAGCGCCCGGCTCCCTGCGTCACTGCATAGCGCTGACGCAGGGCATCAGCACGACGACGCGCTGTTAGCGCATCGTCAATTTTTTGCTGCCAGGTCATACGGTTGCCGCGTTGTAGTAATCGTCGGTATCCGGGGTACGCAGCGCCTGCTCCAGACGTTGTTGCTGTTCGTTATCGCCCGCCAGTACCGCCGTTTGCTGCGGGTTAAGACCCAGCTTGCGAAATAACAGCAAATCCTTATCTTCGTTCGGGTTCGGGGTGGTCAGCAGTTTGCAGCCGTAGAAAATCGAGTTGGCCCCGGCCATAAAGCACATCGCCTGGGTTTGTTCGTTCATCTGCTCGCGCCCGGCAGAAAGACGCACGTATGAGGTCGGCATCATGATACGCGCCACAGCGATAGTACGAATAAAATCAAAAGCATCTACGTCGTCGTTATCGGCAAGCGGCGTGCCCTTCACTTTCACCAGCATGTTGATCGGCACACTTTCCGGCGGCGTCGGCAGATTCGCTAATTGCAGCAGCAGACCCGCGCGGTCGGTCACCGTTTCGCCCAGCCCAACAATCCCGCCGGAGCAAACTTTAATGCCCGCCTCGCGCACTTTATCCAGCGTATCCAGGCGCTCCTGGTACGAGCGGGTGGTGATGATATTGCCGTAAAATTCCGGCGAGGTGTCGAGGTTGTGGTTGTAGTAGTCCAGACCCGCATTGGCCAGGCGCTGGGCCTGAGATTCGTCCAGCGTGCCCAGCGTCATACAGGCTTCCAGCCCTAGTTCTTTCACGCCCTGAACCATTTGTTCCAGGTACGGCATATCGCGCTCATGCGGGTTCTTCCACGCCGCGCCCATGCAAAACCGCGTTGAACCGGCCTGCTTCGCCTTACGTGCCGAGTCCAGTACCTGTTCAACCTCCATCAACCGTTCCGTTTCCAGACCGGTTTTATAGCGGGAGCTTTGCGGGCAGTATTTGCAATCTTCCGGGCAAGCACCGGTCTTAATCGACAGCAGCGTACTAACTTGTACCTGCTGCGGATCGAAATGCTGGCGATGAACCTGCTGCGCTTCAAACAACAGATCCAACAGCGGTTTTTCAAATAATTCGGTGACTTGCGACATTGTCCAGCGAGAAGAATGAGCCATATTGGTATACGTTTCGTTGTTAGTTTGGTGTAGACTCGTAAACCTAAATCTTTTTAATTTGGTTTACAAGTCGATTATGACAACGGACGATCTTGCGTTTGACCAACGCCATATCTGGCACCCATACACCTCCATGACCTCCCCGTTGCCGGTTTATCCGGTGGCGCGTGCCGAAGGTTGCGAACTGATCTTAGCCAGCGGTGAGAAGCTGATTGACGGCATGTCATCCTGGTGGGCGGCAATCCACGGTTACAATCACCCGCAGCTGAACGCCGCGATGAAAACGCAGATTGATGCCATGTCGCATGTGATGTTTGGCGGCATTACCCATGCCCCGGCCATTGCGCTGTGCCGCCAGTTGGTGGCGATGACGCCAGAGGCGCTGGAGTGCGTTTTTCTCGCGGATTCAGGGTCGGTCGCAGTAGAAGTTGCAATGAAAATGGCGCTGCAATACTGGCAGTCTAAAGGCGAATCCCGCCAGCGTTTCCTGACATTTCGTAATGGTTACCATGGTGATACCTTCGGCGCGATGTCGGTCTGCGATCCTGACAACTCAATGCACAGTCTGTGGAAGGGGTACCTGCCGGAGAACCTGTTTGCCCCTGCCCCACAAAGCCGCATGGACGGCGAGTGGGACGAACTGGATATGGTGCCTTTTGCCCGTCTGATGGCCGCGCATCGCCACGAAATTGCGGCGGTGATCCTAGAGCCAATCGTACAGGGCGCTGGCGGTATGCGCATGTATCATCCCGAATGGTTAAAACGCATCCGTAAGATGTGCGACCGTGAAGGGATCCTGCTGATTGCCGATGAAATCGCCACCGGATTTGGTCGTACAGGCAAGCTGTTTGCCTGCGAGCATGCCGACATCACTCCGGACATTTTATGCCTGGGCAAAGCGTTAACCGGCGGAACAATGACCCTTTCTGCAACCCTCACCACCCGCCAGGTTGCGGAAACCATCAGCAACGGTGAAGCCGGATGCTTCATGCACGGCCCGACCTTTATGGGCAATCCGTTGGCCTGCGCCGTCGCCTCCGCCAGCCTGTCGTTAATCGAAACCGGCGAGTGGCGCGCGCAGGTAGCGGCCATTGAAGCGCAGTTGCGGGCAGAACTCGCCCCGGCGGCGGACTCCAGTTGGGTCGCGGACGTACGCGTGCTCGGCGCCATCGGCGTCATCGAAACCACGCATCCGGTGAATATGGCAGCGTTACAGAAGTTCTTTGTCGAACAGGGCGTGTGGATAAGACCGTTTGGCAAGCTCATCTACCTGATGCCACCGTACATCATCCAGCCCGATCAGTTGCGTCGCCTGACGCAGGCCGTGAACGAGGCTGTGCGCAATGCAACATTTTTTAGCGATTAATCAGCGGTAAGCTCTACGGTTTCTGGCTACACTTTTTGGCTAACGAGAGGAGTCAGCATGAAACTAATCAGTAACGATTTGCGCGATGGCGATAAGCTTGGGCATCGCCACGTCTTTAACGGCATGGGCTATGACGGGGATAATATTTCCCCCCACCTGGCGTGGGATGACGTACCCGCAGGAACCAAAAGCTTTGTCGTGACCTGCTTTGATCCTGATGCGCCAACCGGCTCCGGCTGGTGGCATTGGGTGGTGGTAAATCTGCCGGCTGATACCCGCGTACTCCCGCAAGGATTCGGCTCCGGGCTGGTTGCACAACCGGATGGGGTGATTCAGACCCGTACAGATTTTGGTAAAGCTGGTTATGGTGGCGCTGCGCCGCCGAAGGGGGAAACCCACCGCTATATCTTTACGGTTCACGCCCTGGATGTGGAGCGTATTGATGTCGATGAAGGTGCCAGCGGCGCGATGGTTGGATTTAACGTCCATTTCCACTCGCTCGCCAGCGCCTCGATTACGGCGATGTTTAGCTAAGCTGTGTTGTGCCGGATGTCGGTTTCACCTCATCCGGCCTACAAAGCAGACCGTAGGCCTGATAAGACGCGTCAGCGTCGACATCAGGCAATTTTCTACAGAAATTCAGGCAGCAATTGCAGCAGCGTTCCTTGCGCTAACAGCTCGGTCGCGCACTCAATATCCGGGGCAAAAAAGCGATCCTGCGTGTAGTGGGCAACCTGCTCGCGCAGCGCCTGTCGCGCCTGCTCCAGCAACGGACTGGAGGTTAACCCTTCACGCAGGTCAATCCCCTGACACGCCGCCAGCCACTCCACGGCAATCACGCCGCGCGTATTTGCTGCCATCTCCCACAGTCTGCGCCCCGCCGCCGGCGCCATAGAAACATGATCTTCCTGGTTGGCGGAGGTCGGCAAGCTGTCCACGCTGTGCGGATGCGCCAGCGCTTTGTTCTCGCTCGCCAGCGCGGCGGCGGTTACCTGAGCAATCATAAAGCCGGAGTTAACCCCGCCATTTTTCACCAGGAACGGCGGCAACTGCGACATATGTTTGTCCATCATCAGCGCAATTCGCCGCTCTGACAACGAGCCGATTTCCGCAATCGCCAGCGCCAGATTATCTGCCGCCATCGCCACCGGTTCAGCATGGAAATTCCCACCGGAGATCACATCGCCCTCTTCGGCAAACACCAGCGGGTTGTCGGAAACCGCGTTGGCTTCAACCAGCAGAACATCCATCACCTGGCGCATTTGCGTCAGACACGCCCCCATCACCTGTGGCTGACAGCGCAGAGAATACGGGTCCTGCACCTTTTCACAGTTATGATGCGACTGCGAAAGCGCGCTAGAGTCGGTCAACACATGACGGTATAGCGTTGCAGCATCAATCTGCCCACGCTGCCCTCGCGCGGCATGAATACGGGCGTCAAACGGACGACGGGAGCCCAGCACGGCTTCTGTGGTCAGCGCCCCGCACACCGTCGCAGACGCAAACAGTTCCTGAGCTTCAATTAACCCGCGCAGTGCAAAGGCGGTGGAAGCCTGAGTGCCGTTGAGCAGCGCCAGCCCCTCTTTCGCCTCCAGCGTGATCGGCTCCAGTCCGGCCTTTTTCAGCGCGTCGGTAGCCGGGAGCCATTCCCCCTGCCAGCGCGCTTTACCTTCGCCCAATAGCGTCAACGACATATGTGCCAGCGGCGCCAGGTCGCCCGATGCGCCCACCGACCCTTTCGCCGGGATCAGTGGATACACCTCGGCATTCACCAGCGCAATCAGCGCTTCAATCACGCTCAAACGAATGCCGGAAAAACCACGCGCCAGGCTGTTGATTTTCAGCACCATAATCAGACGAACCATTGCGTCATCCAGCGCCTCGCCAACGCCTGCCGCATGCGAAAGCACCAGCGAACGCTGTAAATTCTGCAAATCTTCCGTGGCGATACGGGTCTGAGCCAACAGGCCAAAGCCGGTATTAATGCCATACGCCGTACGGCCTTCAGCGACAATATTATTGACGCAGGCGACGCTGGCGTTGATTGCATCAATCGCCCCGGCATCCAGGCTCAGTTTGACCGGCTGCTGCCAGATTTCACGTAGCTGGGTAAAACTCAGATGGCCCGGCGTGAGTGTCATGGTGTTCATATCAGCGTTTCTCCTGCGTCGCAGCAATCATTGGCAAATTCAGCCCTTCTTCAACGGCGCACTCCACCGCAATGTCATACCCGGCGTCGGCGTGGCGCATCACCCCGGTAGCCGGATCGTTATGTAATACCCGGGCGATGCGCGCCGCGGCCTCATCGGTACCATCGCAAACAATCACCATCCCGGCATGCTGAGAGAAGCCCATGCCAACCCCGCCGCCATGATGAAGCGACACCCAGGTTGCTCCGCTGGCGGTGTTAAGCAGCGCGTTCAACAGCGGCCAGTCGGATACGGCGTCTGAACCGTCGCGCATAGCTTCTGTTTCGCGGTTTGGGCTGGCAACAGAACCGGAGTCCAGATGATCACGGCCAATAACAATCGGCGCGGATACTTCACCGCAGCGCACCATTTCATTAAACGCCAGCCCCAGCTTTTGTCGCCACTCCAGGCCGACCCAGCAGATACGCGCTGGTAAGCCCTGGAAGTTAATCCGCTCACGCGCCATATCCAGCCAGTGATGAAGGTGCTTATCATCAGCCACGATCTCTTTCACTTTGGCATCTGTCTTATAAATATCCTGCGGATCGCCCGACAGCGCCACCCAACGGAATGGCCCTATGCCGCGACAGAACAGGGGGCGAATATAAGCAGGTACGAATCCCGGGAAATCAAAGGCATTTTCCACGCCCATCTCTTTGGCCATCTGGCGAATGTTGTTGCCGTAATCAAACGTCGGCACGCCCATTTTGCTAAACGCCAGCATCGCCTCAACGTGCGTTGCCATTGAACGTTTCGCCGCCTGCACCGTGCCCTGCGGATCGGACACCGCTTTTGCCTGATACTCTTCCCAGCTCCAGCCGGACGGCAGATAACCATGCAGCGGATCGTGGGCGCTGGTCTGGTCGGTGACCATATCCGGGCGCACACCGCGCTTCACCAGTTCCGGCACAACGTCGGCGGCGTTAGCACACAGTGCAATGGAGACCGCTTTACCCTCGCGGGTGTATTTGTCGATACGCGCCAGCGCATCGTCAAGCGATGTCGCCTGCTCGTCGACGTAACGGGTACGCAGACGGAAATCAATTCGGCTTTGCTGGCATTCAATGTTCAGCGAACACGCACCCGCAAGTGTAGCGGCTAGCGGTTGTGCTCCGCCCATGCCGCCCAGCCCGGCGGTCAGCACCCAGCGTCCGCTGAGGTTACCCTGATAATGCTGACGCCCGGCCTCAACGAAGGTTTCATAAGTCCCCTGCACGATGCCCTGGCTGCCGATGTAGATCCAGCTTCCGGCGGTCATCTGGCCGTACATCGCCAGCCCTTTGGCGTCCAGTTCGTTGAAGTGTTCCCAGGTAGCCCAATGTGGCACCAGGTTGGAGTTGGCAATCAGCACGCGCGGTGCGTTGTCGTGAGTTTTGAATACGCCTACCGGTTTACCAGACTGGACCAGCAGAGTTTCATCGGTCTCCAGTTTGGTCAGCGCGTTGACGATGGCGTCATAACATTCCCAGTCCCGCGCGGCGCGGCCAATCCCACCGTATACCACCAGCTCATGCGGATTTTCCGCCACATCGGGATCCAGATTATTCATTAACATGCGCAGCGGCGCTTCGGTCAGCCAGCTTTTGGCCGTTAAGGTGGTGCCGCGTGGGGCACGAATATCCTGCTGACGATATTTGCTATGGGACATGACAGAAAACTCCTCGCGAACGTCGGATAGATAAGTAACATATACTTGTCTATACAAGCTGCCGCAAGGGTCATTTTAACAATTAAGATACATTTTTATTATATTGCGTCAGCAATCACGGTTTTCATGTCCTGTATCAGGACATAAACCGTCCTTGCAGGCGATAGCGAGAACCCGGGAACAGCAAACGGGCATGAGAGACAATGGATGACGCAGACCAGGTTTTACGGCGGATCAGCAGGCAGGGATCGTGTTCTTTGATATTCAGCAGCGCGCACTCTTCGGCGCTGGCACGTACCGCTTCAACAATATGCTCACCTTCCGTTAAAGGGGCTATCAGCGACAGGTAAGCGTGCGGCGTAGTCTGGCTGTAATCCTGCGCCAGATACTCCGGCACAATATCTGCATTCACGCAGCGATCTTCAATCTGCACCGGCAAATCGTTCTCGTAGTGCACCATGACAGAGTGAAAAATGGAGGTGCCTTCTTTGACGTTTAACACCAAAGCCTGCTGCGCGTTTGCCAGGGTTCTTTCCAGCGTCCGCACTTCGCACCGGTGCTGATGCTGACGGGCGTTGATTTCATCCGCGATGCTGCGGATTTCAAACAGCGCGGACTGACCTTTGGGCTCTGCGACAAACGTCCCGACGCCCTGCAAACGCACCAGTAAACCTTCATCCGTTAACTCACGCAGCGCCCGGTTGATGGTCATGCGGCTGAAACCATATTGCGCCACCAGCTCTGCCTCAGAAGGAATGCGATCGTGAGGCTGCCAGATACCGCTGGCAATTTTTTCGCTGATCTCCTGTTTGACCTTTTCGTAAAAAGGAGCCGGAGCAGAACGGGATGGGAGCATGCGTGAGCCTTCCTTAAGCTGAAAATATGAGTGGGTAGAGTTTACAGGCATTACCCGAGCCTGATAAGCGCAACGCCATCAGGTATATCAGTGCCACCAGTGGGCGATTTGCCAGCCTAATCGCGCCGCCACGCGTGCTGCTCTGCCATCATCGTCAAAGCGTGGATTAAATTCAACCATATCCACCGCCAGGAGTTTACCGCTACGACACAGAGGCTCAATCAGTCTCAGCAGCGTCGCCAACGGTACGCCAAGCGCGGCGGGGGCCGACACACCGGGCATTTCCCACACCGGCAGCACGTCGAGGTCGATTGTCATGTAGATGACATCCAGATTGGCAATGAACTGCGCTAACTGCGCCTGCGCCGTATCGCAATGCAGATCCTCCACCACGGTAACACCGAGCCGCTGGGCCTCATCCCAAAGCGCCAGGGTGTTTGCCGCCCGACTGACGCCGATACAGGCATAGTGAAATTCACGCTGCTGTTCATCGCAAAGCTGCGCCAACTGGCGAAATGGCGTACCGGATGTGGCTTGTTCAGCTTTGCGCAAATCGAGATGCGCATCGAAGTTGACTATCCCCACTTTCGCCTGCGGGAACGCATCCAGTACGCCAGCGCCGTGGGCAAAGGCAGTTTCGTGTCCCCCGCCCAAAACAAAGGTACGCATGTTCTCCTGCTGACAGCGCTGTACCGCATTACGTAACGCCTGCTGCGCGCCCTCAAGATCGGGAGGCTGCACCACAATATTTCCCAGATCCACCAGCCGATTGTGCCCATCGTGGCTGGCTAAATTCGCCAGCGCCTTGCGCAGCTCATCGGGTGCTCCGGCGGCGCCCGTGCGCCCCTGATTACGTTTAACGCCTTCGTCGCAGGCAAACCCGAGCAACGCTATCTGCTCGCGGTACATTTCTGGGCTAAACGTCGGGCTCAGGGTGATAGTCTGAAACAGGCGCAGCGCATTCGGCGATTCGGCGCGGTCATCACGTCCCTGCCACAGCGCAGGTGAGGCTGGTTGCCAGTTGGTCATGCTATTTGTCCTTTGAATACGCGTTGGTAGAGCGGATTGCGCCCGGGTTCATACAGGATCTCGACCGGGAGGGTTGCATCCCACACCACAAAATCGGCCACAAACCCGGCCTTCAATTGACCGTGGGTGGCATGACGCCCCAGCGCCCGGGCCGCATGACGGGTTACGCCCGCCCATGCTTCTTCCGGCGTTAGGCCAAACTGAACGCAGGCCATATTCATCGCCCAGTGCAGGCTGATAAACGGACTGGTACCGGGGTTAAAATCTGTCGCTACCGCCATCGGTACCTGATATTGACGCAGCAACGCTACCGGTGGGCGCTGCTGCTCTTTGAGGAAATAGAATGCGCCGGGCAGCAGCACACCGACCGTACCGCTTTGGCTCATCGCCGCCACGCCCGCTTCATCGAGGTATTCAATATGATCGGCGGATAGCCCTTGGTAGCGGCTTACCAACTGTGCGCCGCCAAGCAATGACAGTTGTTCGACATGGCCTTTAATCGGGATGCCCAGCGCCTGTGCAGCCTGAAACACCCGCTCACTCTGCGCCAACGAAAAACCAACGCTTTCACAGAACAGATCGACGGTCTCAAACAGCCCTTGTTCCCACAATTGCGGCAAAATGGTCTCACACACCAGCGTAATATAGCCGTCAGGATCATCCCGGTATTCCGCTGGAGTTGCATGCGCGGCCAACAGCGTCGGGCTGATTTCAACGATACTCTCTGCCGCCAGCTCTGCCACCACGCGCAATATTTTCTCTTCTGTCGGCAAATCCAGGCCGTAGCCGGATTTTATTTCCAGCAGCGTAACACCTTCTTTGATCAGCTGTTCCATCCGCTGATGGGCTACGTGAAAGAGTTGTTCATCCGTGGCGCTGCGGGTCGCCGATACGGTGGCATTGATCCCCCCACCCTGAGCGCTTATCTGCTGGTAGGAGACACCATTTAGTCGCTGCTCCCACTCACCTGCGCGGTTTCCGCCAAAGACCAGATGCGTATGGCAATCAATCAGGCCTGGCGTAATCAGCCTGCCCTGCATATCAAAAGTATTGTCATGCGTGAGATATAACGATGATTCCGGGACGATATCGCGAATCTTGCCCTGGCGGACGATCAGCGCGTGACCATCCAACAGCCCATATGGGGTACCACGTTCAGGGTCCATAGTCGCCAGACGAACATTGCGCCAGATAACATCATCAGGGAAGAATTGCTGCATTCGACTCACCACTTGTCATAGGTTGTATAGACATTTATTTTTGATTATAGGGATGTTGTCAACCTGAAGAACCATAATTGTTATCTATTTGTGATATAAAGACTCTCCGCGCCAGACATTGCTGCGATAAAAAACAACTTTTTACCTTTTCGCCTTCCCGTTTCGCTCAACTTAGTATAAAAAAGCAGGCTTTAATGGATAACTTTCAAAGCCCGGAGCAACCTGTGAACATATCATCAGTTTCCCGTCTGGCGCTGGCAATGGCTTTTGGCGTGACGCTGACCGCCTGTAGCTCTACGCCGCCCGATCAAATTCCTTCCGATCAAACCGCGCCAGGAACCTCTTCGCGCCCAATTTTGTCGGCCAATGAAGCGAAAAACTTCGTTACTGCGCACTATTTTTCCGCGCTGACGCCAAACACCGCGCCGTGGAGCCCTTCTTCTATTTCTCTGCCTGCACAGCCTGACTTCGTCGTTGGCCCGGCAGGGACTCAGGGCGTCACCCATACCAGCATTCAGGCCGCTGTTGATGCAGCAATCATCAAACGTACTAACAAACGTCAGTACATCGCGATTATGCCGGGCGAGTATCAGGGTACGGTATACATTCCGGCAGCAACGGGTAGCCTGACGCTGTACGGTATGGGCGAAAAACCGCTGGATGTAAAAATCGGCCAGGCCATTGACGGTGACATGAGCACCGCAGACTGGCGTCGTACGGTGAACCCGGGCGGTAAATACATGCCGGGTAAACCTGCGTGGTATATGTTTGATAATTGCCAGAACAAACGTGGCGCAAATATTGGCGTGATGTGTTCCGCCGTCGTCTGGTCGCAAAATAACGGTCTGCAATTGCAAAACCTGACCATCGAGAACAACCTCGGTGACAGCGTTGATGCGGGCAACCACCCGGCCGTTGCGCTGCGTACCGATGGCGATAAAGTGCAGATTAACAAGGTTAACATCCTGGGCCGCCAGAATACCTTCTTCGTGACCAACAGCGGCGTGCAAAACCGTCTGGAAAACGATCGTCAGCCGCGTACGCTGGTTACCAACAGCTACATTGAAGGCGATGTGGATATTGTGTCCGGTCGCGGTGCAGTGGTGTTCGATAACACCGAATTCCGTGTAGTGAATTCCCGTACCCAGCAGGAAGCCTATGTGTTCGCACCGGCTACCCTGTCAAACATCTACTACGGTTTCCTGGCTATCAATAGCCGCTTCACGGCAAGTGGTGATGGCGTGGCGCAACTGGGCCGTTCGCTGGATGTCGATTCCAACACTAACGGTCAGGTCGTGATTCGTGACAGCGTAATTAACGAAGGCTTTAACATGGCAAAACCATGGGCTGACAGCGTTATCGCAAAACGCCCGTTTGCCGGTAATACCGGTGCGGAAGATGACAAAGGTGAAATCCAGCGTAACCTGAACGACACCAACTTCAACCGTATGTGGGAATACAACAACCGCGGTATCGGTAGCAAAGTGGTTGCTGAACCTAAGCAGTAAACGTCATTCTCTGATGTAAACCCGGCAGATTCATGCTCTGCCGGGCAATGTGCCGGATACTCATCCGGCATTAGACGCAATATTAGTACGCGTTAACCACCACCCACATCGGGCCTTGTCCTACCGCGTAACGACCTTTCTCCGTCAACAGTCCTTGTTCGCCAGCAATCTCGTATACCGCGATATGGTGCGATTTTTGTCCGGCTGCAATCAGGTATTTACCTCTGTTATCGATATTAAAACCGCGTGGCTGAGTTTCGGTAGGTTGGAAACCTTCTTTGGTCAACACGCTGCCATCTTCAGAGACGCTAAAGACCGTAATCAGGCTGGCGGTGCGATCACAGGCATACAGATGACGACCATCCGGTGTGATGTGAATATCTGCTGCCCAACGGGTATCCGCGAAATCAGCAGGCATCATATCCAGTGTCTGCACACACTCAATCTTGCCGTACGGATCTTTCAGCTCCCAGACATCAACAGAGCTGTTCAGCTCATTCACGCAGTAGGCATATTGCTTATTCGGATGGAACGCCATATGACGCGGGCCCGCGCCTTCAACGGTGGTCACTTCAGCCGGTTCCTGCGCAACCAGATGGCCATCATCGCTAACGTCAAACAGGCAGATACGATCCTGTTTCAACGCCGGAACCCACAGGGTACGGTTATCCGGAGAGATGTTGGCTGAGTGGCAACCATCCAGACCTTCTACCACGTCAACCAGTTCCACCGGCAGGCCATCTTCCAGACGCGTGACGCTCACGCTACCCGCATTATAAGAGCCTACGAACACGAAACGTCCCTGATGATCGGTAGAAATATGCGTCGGGCTACCCGGCAGCGCAGACTCTGCCGCGAAGGTCAGCGCTCCGTCATCAGGCGCAATACGATAAGCCAACACGCGAAACTCCGGGCGCACACCAACATAGAGGTAACGCTTATCCGGGCTGACGACCATCGGCTGTACCTGACCCGGTACATCAACCACCTGCGTCAGCGTCAGAGAACCATCGTGATTCAGGCTCCAGACGTGGATTTGCTGACTTTCAGGGCTGGCGGTATAAACGGTTTGCTTCATGAATACTCCTTTGCTTTTTGGCAGGTGGCTGCAATTGCCTGACACACGCCTAAGGTAGACGCTTTTAACGGTGAATGCTTAATTAAGGCTCAGAATTTTGTCCGGCTCCCGTCTCGGTGTACCATTCCAGCAGACAAAATTCTCAACCTTAATCTGGAAAAAACTATGACCGCACGCGTGATTGCCCTGGATTTAGACGGTACCCTGTTGACCCCGAAAAAAACCTTGCTGCCATCCTCTCTCGAAGCGCTCTCGCGCGCCAGAGAAGCAGGCTACCAACTTATCATTGTCACAGGTCGCCATCACGTTGCTATTCATCCTTTTTATCAGGCACTGGCGCTGGTTACACCTGCAATTTGCTGTAACGGTACCTACTTGTATGATTATCAGGCAAAAAAGGTACTGGAATCCGATCCCCTCCCGGTTGACCAGGCATTACAGCTGATCGAAATGCTGGATGAACATCAGATCCACGGGCTGATGTATGTGGATGAGGCCATGCTGTATGAGCGCCCAACCGGGCATGTGGTGCGTACCGCTAACTGGGCGCAAACTCTGCCGCCGGAACAGCGCCCGACCTTCACCCAGGTTCCTTCGCTGGCGCAGGCCGCACATGACGTCAACGCCGTCTGGAAATTTGCCCTGACCGACGAAGATATTCCGAAACTGCAGCAGTTTGGCCAGTACGTTGAGCAACAGCTGGGACTGGAGTGTGAATGGTCCTGGCATGATCAGGTCGACATTGCTCGTAAAGGCAACAGCAAAGGACGACGCCTTACCCAGTGGATTGAAGCACAGGGCGGGTCAATGGAAAACGTGATTGCCTTTGGTGATAACTTTAACGATATCAGCATGCTGGAAGCCGCAGGTACCGGTGTGGTGATGGGCAACGCGGATGACGCGGTCAAAGCCCGCGCCAACATCGTGATTGGTGACAACACCACAGACAGCATCGCGAAATTTATCTACTCCCACCTGCTGTAATCAGGCGGTAATCGATACGCTCTTAATTTGCGCGTACAGCCACAGGCCAGGTTTGATACCCAGTTCATCCCTGGCCCATGGGCTAATCCTCGCCCACAGCGTCTTACCGCCCACCTCAAGCTGAACTTCCACCTGACCGTTATCGTCATAGCATTGCGCGACTTTTGCCCGGAGAACGTTACGAATACTGGTCTGCTGTGGTGGTTGGAGCACCAGTGAAACATCAGATGCCTGAATACGAATACGCAGCGCGGTTTGCAGCGGTTGCTCCAGCTTATTGACCCACAGATGCTGATCGCCGAGCGCCAGCGCGGTCATCGCATAGTGTGGATGATGTTCCAGCACGCTGACTTTCAGAATACTGCTTTGCTGTTCCTTAGGCAGCCAGGGGTGCATCACGCTGCTACCCCAGACATCTTCCAGCGAACCAAACGCTTTGACCTGCCCGTTCTCCAGCACCATCACTTTATCCGCCAGGTGCAAAATCTCATCAAGCGAGTGGCTGACATACAGCATCGGAATATTGATTTCACGTGCAAGGCGTTGCAGGTAAGGCAGCAGTTCGCGTTTACGCGGTATATCCAGCGAGGCTAACGGCTCATCAAGCAGCAATAACTCAGGCGCGGTCAGCAGCGCCCGACCGATGGCAACACGCTGCTTTTCACCGCCAGAAAGACCGCCAGGCAGACGGTCAAGCAGCGGTTCAATGCCCAACAGCGCCACCAGCTTATCAAATTGTCCGGTCATGCTTTTCGCCATTCCGTAACGCAGGTTGCCGCGCACTTTATAGTGCGGGAACAGGCGCGCATCCTGGAAAACATAGCCCACCCGGCGTTTTTCCGGCGTTAAACAGATACCGTTCTCGACGTCGTTTAAGACCCGACCGTTGAGCACGATGCGTCCGGACTGCGGCTGCGTCAGGCCGCTGATGGCGTTAATCAGTGAGGTTTTGCCCGCGCCGGAAACGCCAAAAATAGCGGTGATGCCGCTGGCTGGCAGCGTTTCGTTGAGCGTCAGGCAATGCGTCCCCAGCGTCTGGGAGAAATTGAGTTCCAGCATAATTATCGCCCCGTCCGCTCACGGCTAATACGCGCCAGCCATTCAGAAATCAGCAGCGAAATCAGCGCTAAAACAATAGAAATGATACACAACCTCGCCGCCGCGCTTTCGCCGCCGGGAGTCTGGATCAGGGTATACATCGCCGAAGGAATGGTGCGGGTTTCACCAGGAATGTTGGAAACAAAAGTAATGGTTGCGCCGAATTCCCCGAGGGAACGCGCGAACGCCAGCACCGTACCGACAATAATGCCGGGCAGCATCAGCGGTAGCGTAATGGTCATGAATACACGCCAACGTCCGGCTCCCAGCGTGCGGGCCGCCTGCTCCAGCTTGACGTCGACACCTTCCAGCGCCAGACGAATTGCCCGTACCATCAGAGGAAAAGACATCACCGCCGCAGCCAGTACCGCACCGCGCCAGCTAAAGGCAAAGGTAATGCCAAACCAGTCGTACAACCATTCGCCAATGAATCCGCGCCGCCCCATGGCGACCAACAGCAGATAGCCCACCACGACCGGTGGCAGAACCAGCGGCAAATGCAGAACGCTGTCGAGCAGCGCTTTGCCCGGGAACTTGCATCGCACAAGCAGCCAGGCAAAGAAGATCCCAAACGGCAAACTAAACAACACAGCCAGGGAAGAAACTTTCAGGCTCAGGATGACGGCCTGCCATTCAGGATCGGTCAGTATCATTACTTGGTCGTAAATCCATAACGTTTAAAGATTTCAGCAGCCTGCGGTCCTTTCAGGTAATCATAGAACGCGCTAACCGTTGCGTTTTTGTGCCCATCAACAATCGCGATAGGGTATTCCACTTTTTTGTGCGAATCTTCCGGGAAAGTCGCAACAACTTTTACGCCCTTACTGGCGACAGCATCGGAACCATAGACGATCCCCAGCGGCGCTTCGTTACGCTCTACCAGCGCCAGCGCACCGCGCACGTCTTCAGCAGGAGCCAGTTTCGGGGCCAGGGTATCCCATGCCCCCAGTTTTTGCAGCGCTTCTTTGGCATAAATGCCCGCCGGAACATGTTCTGGATCGCCAACAGCCAGGCGTCCACCATTCAACAGACTGGTCCAGTTGGTTTTGCTGTCAATGGTGAAGTCTTTCTGCGCGCTGGCTTTCGGCGCAACCACCACCAGACTGTTACCCAACAGCGTTTCACGCGATGCGGTATCAATCGACTTCTTGTCTACCGCGTAGTCCATCCATTTCTGATCGGCAGAAATAAACAGATCGGCCGGTGCGCCTGCTTCAATCTGACGCGCCAGCGTGGAAGAAGAAGCAAAAGAGGAGACAACATCAACGTTCTTCTCTTTTTTATATTGCGTTGCAATGTCCTGCATCGCGTTGGTCAGCGAAGCCGCTGCAAAAACGGTAATCTTTCCTTCATCCGCCAGCGCATGCCCGGCAACGGTAAGAGAAAGTGTTGCCCCTGCAAACAAGCGTAACCATGTACGTGCCATCTGTAACTCCTTTGCGTTTCGTTATGTAGGCGAAAATATAACGAGTAAACCAGGATTTTCCCAGTGGTTATTGATACCAATTAGAGGTTACACAAAGAAAATATCGGCAGGGAAAGCAAGATCTTGAGAAAACGAGTTGGCAGGCAAAAAATATAAACGCCCGACTGAGCGGGCGTTTGGGGAATCAATGATTCTGTCTGGACTGGTCTTTCTGACCGATAGAGGAGAAGATGTTGAACACTTCACCCAGTCCGTAAATCAGCCCCAGGATGACCGCCATCACCACAGGAACCATAATTACGGCGAATACCAGACTTTTCAATAACTCTAACATGGTCAACTCCAGATATAGTCCTTAGTTGTATTCTAACCACATAACACAGAAAAGCACTCCCCTTTTGTGCGGTTGGCTTTGCGCGCGCGCGGTTTTCCGTCACAATACCCCTTTTGCCAGGAGCTTGTGATGCAGGCCGAAATCCTTCTTACGCTGAAACTTCAGCAAAAACTGTTTGCCGATCCCCGTCGCATTTCTCTGCTTAAGCACATTGCGCTTTCCGGCTCCATCAGTCAGGGCGCTAAGGATGCAGGTATCAGCTATAAAAGCGCCTGGGATGCGATTAACGAAATGAATCAGCTCAGCGAGCAAACGCTGGTTGAGCGCGCCACTGGCGGCAAAGGCGGCGGCGGCGCGGTGTTAACGCGCTACGGCCAACGCTTAATCCAGCTGTATGATTTATTAGCGCAAATCCAACAGAAAGCCTTCGATGTTTTGAGCGATGACGACGCCCTGCCGCTCAATAGCCTGCTGGCGGCGATCTCTCGCTTTTCGCTGCAAACCAGCGCCCGTAACCAGTGGTTTGGCACCATTACCGCCCGCGACCACGATCAGGTTCAACAGCATGTCGACGTGCTGCTGGCGGATGGCGAAACGCGCCTGAAAGTGGCAATCACTGCACAAAGCGGCGAGCGTCTCGGGCTTGAGGAAGGCAAAGAAGTACTGATTCTGTTGAAAGCGCCGTGGGTAGGAATCACTCAGGACGACGCCATCGCTCAGGCCGCCGATAACCAGTTGCAGGGCACGATTAGCCATATCGAACGCGGAGCGGAGCAGTGTGAAGTATTGATGACCTTGCCAGACGGCCAGACGCTGTGCGCAACTTTGCCGATAGAGCAGACCCACACATTAACGGAAGGCGCTAACGTCACAGCATATTTTAATGCGGACAGGGTGATTATCGCCACACTGTGCTGAGTTAATTGACATCAGCCTGAAGAACACGTATCCCTGTTATTCATCGCTGCAAATAATGGGATACAAAATGTCATCGTTGCAAATTTCGCAAGGCACGTTTCGTCTTAGCGACACAAAAACGCTCCAGTTAGATGCGTTGACGTTAAACGCGGGTGATAGCTGGGCGTTTGTTGGCTCTAATGGTAGCGGGAAATCTGCGCTGGCCCGCGCGCTGGCGGGCGAGTTGCCGCTCCTGAAAGGCGAGCGCCACTGTCAGTTCGCGCGTATTACCCGACTCTCTTTTGAGCAACTCCAAAAGCTGGTCAGCGACGAATGGCAGCGAAACAACACCGACCTTCTTAGCCCCGGCGAAGACGACACCGGGCGCACCACCGCTGAAATCATTCAGGATGAGGTCAACGATCCCGCCCGCTGCGCTGCGCTGGCGCAGCAGTTTGGCATTTCAGCTCTGCTTAACAGACGTTTCAAATACCTTTCGACCGGTGAAACACGTAAAACCCTGCTCTGCCAGGCGTTAATGTCCTCGCCAGATTTACTGATCCTGGATGAACCCTTTGACGGGCTGGACGTGGCGTCCCGTCGGCAGTTAGCAGAACTGCTCGCTGAACTTCACCAGGCCGGTTTAACGCTGGTGATGGTGCTTAATCGTTTTGATGAAATTCCCGAGTTCGTGCAGTTTGCCGGCGTGCTTGCCGATTGCACGCTGACGGAAACCGGCGCAAAAACCGACCTTCTGCAACAGGCATTAATCGCTCAGCTTGCACATAGCGAACGTCTGGAAGGCATCCAGTTACCTGAACCGGATGAGCCTTCGGTGCGCCACACGCTGTCAGATAACGAGCCGCGCATTGTGCTTAACGACGGCACCGTCTCGTATAACGATCGCCCTATCCTGCATCATCTGAGCTGGCGGGTAAATCCGGGGGAACACTGGCAAATCATCGGCCCCAACGGTGCGGGGAAATCAACCCTGCTCAGTTTAATCACCGGCGATCATCCCCAAGGATATAGCAACGACCTGACCCTGTTTGGCCGCCGCCGGGGCAGCGGTGAAACTATCTGGGATATCAAAAAACACATTGGCTATGTCAGCAGCAGCCTGCATCTGGATTACCGGGTAAGTACGACAGTTCGCAACGTTATTCTCTCCGGTTATTTCGATTCAATCGGCATTTATCAGGCCGTCTCCGACAGACAGCACAAGCTGGTACAACAGTGGCTGGATATTCTGGGCATCGATAAACGTACCGCGGATGCGCCATTTCATAGTCTTTCCTGGGGGCAGCAGCGGCTGGCATTGATTGTTCGTGCACTGGTGAAACATCCTACGTTGCTGATCCTCGATGAACCGTTGCAAGGATTAGATCCGCTCAACCGTCAACTGATCCGTCGGTTTGTGGATGTCCTGATCGGTGAAGGTGAAACTCAGCTTTTGTTTGTCTCTCATCACGCCGAAGATGCCCCGGCCTGCATTACCCATCGGCTAGAGTTTGTACCCGAGGGTGATATCTACGCCTATCGACAAACCTCTCTGCGTTAATTTTCATGCCAGGGCGTTTATCACGCCCTTTTTTCTGCTTTTTTTTCAGACAAGTGCTGAAATAACAACCTAACACAATGATTTATAATAAAATAACTGGCAGCATCTAGTGAAAACACCGGAGTGTAAACGATTCCACTAATTTATTCCGTGTCACACTTTTCGCATCTTTGTTATGCTATGGTTATTGCATACCATAGGCTTAACGGAGCGAATTATGAGAGTATTGGTTACAGGTGGTAGCGGTTACATTGGAAGCCACACTTGCGTGCAGTTGCTGAAAAACGGTCACGAAGTGGTGATCCTGGATAATCTCTGCAACAGCAAGCGCAGCGTACTGCCCGTCATTGAGCGTTTAGGCGGCAAGCATCCGACCTTCGTGGAAGGAGACATCCGTAACGAAGCGCTGATAACCGAAATTCTGCACGATCATGCCATTGATACGGTCATCCATTTTGCCGGTTTAAAAGCCGTTGGAGAATCCGTTGCCAAGCCGCTGGAGTACTATGACAACAACGTCAACGGCACTCTGCGTCTGGTGAATGCAATGCGCGCTGCCAACGTGAAAAACTTCATTTTCAGCTCCTCCGCGACCGTCTATGGCGATCAGCCGCAAATTCCTTACGTTGAAAGCTTCCCCACCGGCACGCCGCAAAGTCCGTACGGCAAAAGCAAGCTGATGGTGGAACAGATCCTGACCGATCTGCAAAAAGCACAGCCCGACTGGAGCATTGCCCTGCTGCGCTACTTTAACCCGGTTGGCGCTCATCCATCGGGAGATATGGGGGAAGATCCGCAAGGTATTCCAAACAACCTGATGCCTTACATCGCGCAGGTTGCCGTTGGCCGTCGCGAATCTCTTGCCATATTTGGCAATGACTACCCTACTGAAGATGGCACCGGCGTACGCGACTACATCCACGTGATGGATCTCGCCGACGGCCATGTTGCTGCCATGGAAAAACTGGCGGGCAAACAGGGCGTACATATTTACAACCTCGGTGCAGGCATCGGTAGCAGCGTGCTGGACGTGGTCAACGCCTTCAGCAAAGCTTGCGGTAAACCGGTGAATTACCATTTCGCCCCGCGCCGTGATGGCGATCTTCCGGCCTACTGGGCTGACGCCAGCAAAGCCGATCGCGAGCTCAACTGGCGCGTGACCCGCACACTGGATGAAATGGCACAAGATACCTGGCACTGGCAGTCACGCCACCCGCAGGGATATTCGGATTAAGGACCAATCATGACGCAATTCAATCCTGTCGATCATCCACATCGCCGTTTTAACCCGCTCACCGGGCAGTGGATCCTCGTATCACCACATCGCGCCAAACGCCCGTGGCAAGGGGCGCAGGAAACTCCGTCTAAGCAGGTACTGCCTGCACATGACCCGGACTGCTTCCTGTGCGCTGGCAATACGCGCGTTACCGGCGACAAAAACCCGGATTACACCGGGACCTATGTCTTTACCAATGACTTTGCGGCGCTGATGTCCGATACCCCGGACGCGCCGGACAGTCACGATCCGTTAATGCGCTGTCAGAGCGCGCGCGGTACCAGCCGTGTAATTTGCTTCTCACCCGATCACAGCAAAACGCTGCCGGAACTCAGCGTCCCTGCGCTAACAGAAATTGTGAAAACGTGGCAGGAGCAGACTGAAGACTTAGGCAAAACCTATCCCTGGGTGCAGGTATTTGAGAATAAAGGCGCAGCGATGGGGTGCTCGAACCCGCATCCACACGGACAAATTTGGGCCAACAGCTTTTTGCCTAACGAAGCCGAACGTGAAGATCGCCTGCAGAAAGCGTACTTCGCCGAACAAGGCGCGCCGATGCTCGTTGATTACGTCCAGCGTGAGCTGGCGGACGGCAGCCGTACGGTCGTTGAAACCGAGCACTGGCTGGCAGTTGTCCCTTACTGGGCCGCGTGGCCGTTCGAAACGCTGCTGCTGCCGAAAGCGCACGTGTTGCGAATTACCGATTTGACCGACGAACAGCGTGCTGACCTGGCGCTGGCGTTGAAAAAACTGACCAGTCGTTATGACAACCTGTTCCAGTGCTCATTCCCCTATTCTATGGGCTGGCACGGCGCACCGTTTAACGGTGAAGAAAACCAACACTGGCAGTTGCACGCACACTTTTACCCGCCGCTGCTGCGTTCCGCGACTGTGCGTAAATTTATGGTCGGTTATGAAATGCTGGCAGAAACCCAGCGCGACCTGACGGCAGAACAAGCGGCTGAACGACTGCGTGCGGTCAGCGACATCCATTTTCGCGAATCCGGAGTTTAAATAATGAGTCTGAAAGAAAAAACACAATCTCTGTTTGCTGAAACATTTGGCTACCCTGCCACCCATACTATTCAGGCACCGGGTCGTGTGAACCTGATCGGTGAACATACCGATTATAACGACGGCTTCGTTCTGCCCTGCGCTATCGACTATCAAACCGTTATCAGCTGTGCGGCACGCGACGATCGAAAAGTCCGTGTGATCGCCGCTGATTACGACAATCAGGTTGATGAGTTCTCGCTTGATGCGCCAATTATCGCTCATGACAGCCAGCAGTGGTCAAACTACGTGCGTGGCGTAGTGAAACATCTGCAAAAGCGCAATAACGCCTTTGGCGGTGCTGATCTGGTGATCAGCGGTAACGTCCCGCAGGGTGCGGGCTTAAGCTCTTCTGCCTCACTGGAAGTCGCTGTGGGTACGGTATTCCAGCAGCTCTATCATCTGCCGCTCGACGGCGCGCAGATTGCCCTGAATGGCCAGGAAGCTGAAAACCAGTTTGTCGGCTGTAACTGCGGCATTATGGATCAACTGATCTCGGCACTTGGTAAGAAAGATCATGCACTACTGATTGACTGCCGAACGCTGGGCACCAAAGCCGTTTCCATGCCTGAGGGCGTCGCGGTGGTGATCATCAACAGTAACTTTAAACGCACATTGGTCGGTAGCGAATACAACACCCGTCGCGAACAGTGTGAAACCGGCGCGCGTTTCTTCCAGCAGCCAGCGCTGCGTGATGTCAGCCTTGAAGCCTTCAACGCCGTCGCCCACGAACTGGATCCGATTGTCGCCAAACGCGTTCGCCACGTGATCACGGAAAATGCGCGTACCGTTGAAGCCGCACAGGCGCTGGAAAAAGGCGACCTGCTGCGCATGGGCCAGCTGATGGCGGAATCTCACGCCTCAATGCGCGATGACTTTGAAATTACCGTGCCGCAAATTGATACGCTGGTCGAAATTGTCAAAGCGACCATCGGCGATAAAGGCGGTGTCCGTATGACCGGCGGCGGCTTCGGCGGCTGCATCGTGGCGCTGATCCCGCAAGATTTGGTACCTGCCGTACAGCAGGCCGTCGCGGAACAATACGAAGCAAAAACCGGTATCAAAGAAACATTCTACGTCTGCAAACCTTCACAAGGAGCAGGACAATGTTAAGCGAAATCCCTGTGCAGGCTCCGGACGGTCAGCCGTTTCGCCTGCTCACCCTGCGCAATGACGCAGGGATGGTCGTCACGCTCATGGACTGGGGCGCGACGCTGCTCTCTGCGCGTATTCCGCTTAGCGATGGTAGCGTGCGTGAAGCATTGCTCGGGTGCGCCAGTCCGGAACAATACCCGGAGCAGGCTGCGTTTCTGGGCGCTTCAATTGGTCGCTACGCTAACCGTATCGCCAACAGCCGCTATACCTTTGCCGGCGAAACCGTTGAGTTGGTACCAAGTCAGGGCAACAACCAGCTGCACGGCGGGCCAGACGGTTTCGACAAACGTCGCTGGCAGATAGTCAATCAGAATGACCGTCAGGTGCTGTTCGCCTTAACATCTGACGATGGCGATCAGGGTTTCCCTGGTAATCTTTGCGCCACCGCGCAGTATCGCCTGACTGACGATAATCGTATTTCGATAACCTACCGCGCCACGGTCGATAAGCCCTGTCCGGTGAATCTGACGAATCACGTTTATTTTAACCTCGACGGTGACAAAACGGATGTGCGCCAGCATAAGCTGCAAATTATGGCGGACGAGTACTTGCCGGTTGATGAAATGGGCATCCCGCATGACGGGCTGAAATCCGTCGCTGGTAGCACTTTCGATTTCCGCACGCCTAAAATCATCAGCAGTGAATTTCTTGCCGATGACGATCAGCGCAAGGTGAAAGGTTACGATCACGCCTTCCTGCTTCAGGCACAGGACAATGCGCGTACGCCGGTCGCCCGACTGTGGGCCCAGGATGAAAAACTGCAGATGGTGGTATACACCTCCGCCCCGGCATTGCAGTTTTACTCCGGCAACTTCCTCGGCGGTACACCATCTCGCGGACCAGACGCCTACGAAGACTGGCAAGGTCTGGCGCTGGAAAGTGAGTTTCTCCCGGACAGCCCAAACCATCCAGAGTGGCAGCAGCCGGACTGCTTCTTACGCCCGGGTGAAGAGTATGCCAGCGTGACGGAATATCAGTTTATTCCGGTCTGATCCTTTCCCCTCACAGGCCCGATGACGTAACGTAGCGGGCCTGTTATTTGTTTATCACAGTAGAACCGCTCAAATCCCCACCACTCAAAGACAAAATCGCAACCTTGAATTCACAAGAACCTTACACTGTGGCGCTATTTTCGCTATGGTTATGCGTAAGCATTGCCGCTGACGCTTTACGGCAATATAATGAGAATTATTATCATTCAATATGATTTATAGGAGTGAGTGTATGGCTGTAACTAAGCTGGTTCTGGTACGTCACGGTGAAAGTCAGTGGAACAACGAAAACCGTTTTACCGGTTGGTATGACGTTGATCTGTCAGAGAAAGGCGTGGGCGAAGCAAAAGCGGCAGGTAAACTGCTGAAAGAAGAAGGCTACAGCTTCGATTTTGCTTATACCTCTGTGCTGAAACGTGCCATCCACACCCTGTGGAACGTACTGGACGAACTGGATCAGGCCTGGCTGCCGGTTGAAAAATCCTGGAAACTGAACGAACGTCATTACGGCGCGCTGCAGGGTCTGAACAAAGCTGAAACCGCTGAAAAATACGGTGACGAGCAGGTTAAGCAATGGCGTCGCGGCTTTGCGGTAACACCACCGGAACTGACCAAAGATGACGAGCGTTATCCGGGTCACGATCCGCGTTATGCGAAATTGACCGACAAAGAGTTACCGGTTACCGAAAGCCTGGCGCTGACCATCGATCGCGTTATCCCCTACTGGAACGAAACCATTCTGCCGCGCATGAAAAGCGGTGAGCGCGTAATTATCGCCGCTCACGGTAACTCTCTGCGTGCGCTGGTTAAATACCTGGATAACATGGGCGAAGATGAGATCCTTGAACTGAACATCCCGACCGGCGTACCGCTGGTATATGAGTTCGACGAAAACTTCAAACCAATCAAACATTACTATCTGGGTAACGCTGACGAGATCGCAGCAAAAGCGGCAGCCGTTGCGAACCAGGGTAAAGCGAAGTAATTTTCATCCCGGGTCAAACGAAAAAAGCGTGGAATGCTCCACGCTTTTTTATTGCCGGATGACGGCGTTGCCTTATCCGGCCTACCGAGCGTAGCCCGGATGAATTTTTTAACCGCGGCGCGCTTTTACTGCATCCGCCAGCTGGCGCAACACCGCATCGGTATCTTCCCAGCCAATGCAGGCGTCGGTGATGCTCTTACCGTAAGTCAGCGGCTCACCGCTATCCGGGTTCTGATTACCTTCTACCAGATGGCTTTCGATCATCACGCCAATAATTGCTTTTTCGCCCCCAGCAACTTGTCCGCAAACATCTTTCGCGACATCCATCTGCTTTTTGAACTGCTTGCTGGAGTTGGCATGGCTAAAGTCGATCATCACCTGCGCTGAAAGCCCTGCTTTGATCAGACCTTCTTTCACATCGGCAACGTGCTGAGCGCTGTAGTTCGGCTCTTTGCCGCCGCGCAAAATAATATGGCAATCGCCATTACCACTGGTATTTACGATCGCCGAATGACCCCATTTGGTCACAGACAGGAAGCAGTGCGGCGCTCCTGCGGCGTTAATCGCATCAATCGCTACTTTTATCGTGCCATCAGTACCGTTTTTAAAGCCAACCGGGCAGGACAGACCAGACGCCAGTTCGCGGTGCACCTGAGATTCTGTGGTACGTGCCCCAATCGCGCCCCAGCTCATCAGGTCGGCGAGGTATTGCGGCGTAATCATATCGAGGAATTCACCCGCAGCAGGCAATCCGCTGTCATTGATATCCAGCAGCAGTTTACGCGCAATGCGCAGCCCATCGTTGATCTGGAAGCTGTTGTCCATGTGCGGATCGTTGATAAGCCCTTTCCAGCCGACGGTAGTTCGCGGTTTTTCAAAATAGACGCGCATAACGATTTCAAGCTCGCCTTTTAACTCTTCACGCAGTGCCAGCAGGCGAGCGGCATACTCTTTGGCGGCTGCCGGATCATGAATAGAGCAAGGCCCAATCACTACCAGCAGGCGATCGTCACTCCCTTTCAGGATTTTATGAATCGCCTTACGGGCATGAGCCACCGTGTTTGCGGCATTTTCAGTAGCGGGGAATTTTTCCAACAATGCGACTGGCGGTAATAACTCGTTGATCTCTTTAATGCGTAAATCGTCGTTCTGATAATTCATGATTATTCCAGCGTTGCCATACTTATATAAATGAATGCAATCCCTCCAATCTATATCTTCAGTCATAAAGTGTAAACGGGGTTTTACACTTTGGACGGATTAATCCTGGAATTGGCCAAAAAAACGCAATAAAGTAGCGAAAAACGAGATCCAACCTACAATTTATAACTGTAACGGCTTTAATTTTCATAAATTTCAAGATTCTATGCTGGGTTTAATTTCTCTGGCAAAACTATTAACCACATATTGATGATGTAACTGGCACATGCACTGTTGGAAGACGTTATCCGACATATCGACCATAACAGGAGCATATTATGCATATGACAAAGCTGGCTTCACTCTTTCTTACCGCTACACTCAGCCTCGCCAGCGGCGCGGCGCTGGCAGCTGAAACCAATACGCAGTCCAATAACGGCCAGGCAAATTCCTCGGCGGATGCCGGTCAGGTCGCCCCAGACGCACGCGAAAACGTGGCACCAAATAATGTCGACAACAGTAACGTGAATTCGGGTGGCACAATGCTGCACCCGAACGGTTCATCAATGAACCATGAAGGGATGACCAAAGACGAGATGCACAAAAACACCATGTGTAAGGACGGTCGCTGCCCTGATGTGAATAAGAAGGTTGAGACCGGAAACGGCATTAACAATGATGCTGAGACAAAAACTGATGGCACTACGCAGTAACGCTGAAAATAAAGCTAATAATGGGAGAGCAATAGCTCTCCTTTTTAATTTTATCATCCCAAAAACGGTATGATGGCATACAGTAAAGATGAGAATAACAAAGGGATGGCATAATGGCGCACTCGCATACTCATACTTCTTCTGAGCAACCCAAGGACAATAATGCCCGCCGCTTGATGTTTGCATTCTGCATTACAGCCGGATTTATGTTGGTTGAAGTGGTGGGTGGCATACTTTCAGGTTCACTGGCCTTGTTGGCCGATGCCGGGCATATGCTCACTGATGCCGCAGCGCTCCTTTTTGCGCTACTGGCCGTCCGGTTTTCCCATCGCCCGCCCACAATACGACACACCTTCGGCTGGCTGAGGCTCACGACACTGGCCGCGTTTGTTAATGCCATCGCATTGGTCGTGATCACCATTTTAATCGTCTGGGAAGCCATTGAGCGCTTCCATACGCCCCGCCCCGTGGCTGGCGGCATGATGATGGTTATAGCTGTCGCGGGTTTACTGGCTAACGTGCTGGCTTTTTGGGTTCTACACCGCGGCAGTGAGGAGAAAAACCTGAACGTCCGCGCCGCGGCACTACATGTGATGGGCGATTTACTCGGCTCGGTCGGGGCGATCATCGCTGCGCTGATTATTATCTGGACGGGCTGGACGCCTGCGGACCCGATTCTCTCGATTCTGGTTTCCGTGTTGGTACTGCGTAGCGCCTGGCGACTGTTAAAGGATAGCGTTAATGAATTACTGGAAGGCGCCCCGCTGACGCTGGATATCGCCGCACTACAGCGCCATCTCAGCCGGGATATCCCCGAAGTCCGCAATGTGCACCATGTCCATGTCTGGATGGTGGGTGAAAAACCGGTAATGACGCTGCATGTGCAGGTGGTCCCGCCGCACGATCACGACGCGCTGCTGGAGCGTATTCAGCATTTCCTTATCCATCACTACCAGATTGAACACGCCACGATCCAGATGGAGTTTCAGCCGTGTAATGGGCCGGACTGCCACCTGTATCAGGGGGTATCCGGCCATTCACACCATCACCATTAATGGGACAGCGCGTGGGAACCCCGCTCGCGCGCGCTGTTAATCCACATCCTGCTACCGTTCAGTGCGATAACCGTCAGGATCACATATTCCAGCGACATGGCATATACGCCTTGCAGGGCGAAAATCACTACGCTTATTACGTTAATGATCACCCACAGCAGCCAGTTTTCAACGTACTTACGCGTCATCAGGATCATTGCCGCAATCGACAACACCATCATGCAGGAGTCCCAGAACGGGAATGCATCGGGTTGCAACTCAGGCACAACAACCTGCAATCCTAATGCCTGCATAATGTTCACCGCAATGCGGGTCAGGAACGCAAAGACCGGATCGATATAGACCGACATCAGGCCGATCGCCACCACGCAAGCCGCCAGCCAGCCGATCGCTTTTGGTAACGGCAACCAGCGAATTTTCAGTTCCGCTTCATGCTGGTTGGTTTGCCTGGACCAGGCATACCAGCCGTAGATGTTGGCGGCAAAGAAGAAAACTTGCAGCAACAGGCTTGCATAGAGCTGGATCTGAAAGAAGATAATCGCAAACAGCGTGACGTTTATCAGGCCGAAGAAGTAATTGCTGATTTTCTCAAGGCTCGCCAGGCCAATACACAGCAACCCGGCGATCGTCCCCACAGCTTCGATCCACGACAGATCGTAACCGCCAGCGCCAATTGGAATATGTACCAGAATGTTCTGCGTGCTAAAAAAGTCCATCTTTTCCCCCAGAGCCAAAAAATTAATTAAGCTCGAAGTGTAGCCGCAAATTCCAACATGCGGTTTAACGGCAACAACGCCCCTTCTCGCAGCGCAGCATCAACATGTATCTCATGAGCCGCTCCGCCTTGTTCCAGGCCCTCAGCAATCGCCTTGAGGCCGTTCATCGCCATCCACGGACAATGCGCACAGCTGCGACAGGTTGCCCCCTCACCAGCCGTCGGCGCTTCAAGCAATTCTTTATCCGGAACGGCCTGCTGCATTTTGTAAAATATGCCCCGGTCAGTCGCCACAATCAGCTGTTGATGCGGTAACGATTTAGCTGCGTTGATTAACTGGCTGGTTGAGCCAACCGCATCGGCCATATCAACGATAGACTGAGGGGACTCCGGGTGCACCAACACCGCGGCATCAGGGTAAAGCCCTTTCATGCGTGTTAAAGCCTGAGTCTTAAATTCGTCATGGACGATACAGGCCCCCTGCCAACAAAGAACGTCTGCACCGGTCTGTTTTTGTACGTAGTTGCCCAGATGTCTGTCCGGAGCCCAGATGATTTTTTCACCTAAACTATCAAGATGCTCAATAAGTTCTACCGCGATACTGGATGTGACAACCCAGTCCGCACGTGCTTTAACGGCGGCTGAGGTATTGGCGTAAACCACTACGGTACGATCGGGGTGCGCATCGCAAAACGCGCTGAACGCATCAATCGGACAGCCCAGATCTAATGAGCATTCCGCCTGTAGGGTCGGCATCAGGATGGTCTTTTCCGGGCTGAGGATTTTGGCGGTTTCCCCCATAAACCTCACGCCTGCAACTAACAGTGTAGAGGCAGAATGTTTTGAGCCGAAACGCGCCATCTCCAGAGAATCAGAAATACAACCACCGGTCTCTTCGGCCAACTGCTGAATTTCGGGATCGGTGTAATAGTGCGCGACCATAACGGCATCACGCTCTTTCAGCAGGCGCTTGATTTTTTCACGATAAAATTGCTTTTCATCCACACTCAGCGGGGCTGGCTTCGGCGGAAACGGATAAATTGCTGCTTCTGGATCAAACATCACGCTCATCTTGCTTTCTCGTTTTACTGGCTTAACGAAATAACCGATTAAAAGCGTGACGCACGCCGTATTCGGTTAGATTTGTTTTATATGCTAAACAAGATAGCGGATTGGCGTAAGAAAGTCACAATAATTGCGTGTGATGAATGCCGGAAGGCGACTGACGTCTTATCCGGCCTACATGAATAGTGTCGTCTGTAGGACTGATAAGCGAAGCGCATCAGGCAAGCAGATTCGAATCTTATAAATCGCAGATAGTAAAAAGGCGCCTTTAGGGCGCCTTTTTACACTGGTGGGGCGTGCAGGATGACTCGCTTTGCTCGCCCTCCGGGCCGTCGCCGTAAACGGCTCCGTTGTCTCACTACGTGAGACCCGAACCTGCAGCAGGTTCGAATCGTTAATTCTGCGCATAGCAAAAAGGCGCCTTTAGGGCGCCTTTTTACACTGGTGGGGCGTGCAGGATTCGAACCTGCGACCAATTGATTAAAAGTCAACTGCTCTACCAACTGAGCTAACGCCCCCTTATGGGGTTTACTTCTTAATACTTTCAGGATGGTGGGTCGTGCAGGATTCGAACCTGCGACCAATTGATTAAAAGTCAACTGCTCTACCAACTGAGCTAACGACCCGCTCGGGTATAACCTGAAAATTTTTACTCGGTGCCACCAATAAATTGGTGGGGCGTGCAGGATGACTCGACTTCGTCTCGCCCTAACGGGCCGTTGCTAAAGCAACGTTATCCTTCACGTTTAACATCTGAGTACGATGTTAAAGTTGGTGGGGCGTGCAGGATTCGAACCTGCGACCAATTGATTAAAAGTCAACTGCTCTACCAACTGAGCTAACGCCCCGAGTGGTGGGTGATGACGGGATCGAACCGCCGACCCCCTCCTTGTAAGGGAGGTGCTCTCCCAGCTGAGCTAATCACCCGATACTGCGCTGGATACTACTTACTAACTAAGTTAGTGGTGGGTCGTGCAGGATGACTCGGCTTCGCCTCGCCCTACGGGCCGTTGCTTACGCAACGTTATCCTTCACGTTTTACAATCGCGTTCCACCTTAGCGATTGGTGGGTCGTGCAGGATTCGAACCTGCGACCAATTGATTAAAAGTCAACTGCTCTACCAACTGAGCTAACGACCCACTTTTTTTGCCGCTTTCGGGCTGTTTGATATCCCTTGGCAACGGCGGCATATATTACTGATTTCAGATTTTAGCGCAACAAAAATTTCGATGTAAATAACTCAACTGCTTAGGAATCACACGACGCGACCAGAATTAACACGATTTCTGGTCGCATGGTGTTCATTACATCGCGCCAAGGCGTTTTTGCGCTTGTTTCGCGCCATCAGTGCCAGGGTATTTAGTGATAACCTGCTGATAAACGGCTTTCGCTTTCTCTTTATCACCTTTGTCCTGCATGATGACGCCGACTTTATACATCGCGTCTGCAGCCTTTGGTGATTTCGGGAAGTTTTTGACTACTGAAGCAAAATAGAACGCTGCATCATCTTTTTTCCCCTTGTTGTAATTCAACTGACCCAGCCAGTAATTCGCATTTGGCAGGTAAGTTGAGTCTGGGTACTTTTTAATGAAGTTCTGAAATGCTTCAATCGCGTCATCCTGGCGGGATTTATCCTGCACCAGAGCAATGGCCGCATTGTAATCGGTATTCGCATCGCCAGTTTGTACCGGAGCACCTGACACTGCCGCTGCACCCGCATCAGGTGCAGGGGTTGCTGCTGCCCCACTCTGATCGCCGCCCGCAGATTGCGCCGCAGGTGCACTACCGCTACCAAGATTATTCATCTGCAGCAATATCTGCTTCTGGCGTTCAACAACCTGATTCAGTTGATACTGATTTTCCTGAATTTGACCGCGCAGGGAATCAATATCGGACTGATTATCGGAGAGTTGTTGCTGGAGTTGGGTTAAAAGCTGACTGTGAGCGTTAGAAATACGCTCGAGTTGAGTGACACGGTCTTCGACCGAGCCAGAGCCGACACTACTGATTGGCGCCTGTGCAAAAGCGGCCCAGGGGGCCGCTATGCCAACCAGTAACGACAGACTCAACAGATGATGTCTGAAGTTACTGCTCATGCAATTCTCTTAGTAAACCAGTACGGCGCGACGGTTTTTGGCGTAAGCCGCTTCGTCATGACCCAGTACTGCAGGTTTTTCTTTACCGTAAGAAACGATGGAGATCTGGTCAGCAGAAACGCCTTTACCCTGCAGGTACATCTTAACGGCGTTCGCACGACGCTCACCCAGGGAGATGTTGTACTCAGGAGTACCACGTTCGTCCGCATGACCTTCTACGGTGACTTTGTAAGACGGGTTGCTACGCAGGAAGTTAGCGTGAGCATCCAGCATTGCAGCGAAGTCAGAACGGATATCGTACTTGTCCAGATCGAAGTAAACGATGTTGTTCTGCTGCAGCTGTTGCATCTGAAGACGCGCTTGCTCTTCAGAAGACATGTTGCCGCTGCCGTTTGCATCCATACCAGTGCCGGCACCCAGCATGCCTTCGCTGCCGTCATTGCTGGCGTTCTTGTTAGAAGAACACGCTGCAATAGCCATAACAGGCAGAGCAATCATCAGCCCTTTCAGCACTTTGTTCAGTTGCATTTCAATGATTCCTTTATTAATCAATTATTTATTATCACAGATACGGCGACCAGGCAGGGAATTTAACCTGTCCATCAGTTGCCGGAAGACGCGCTTTGAAACGCCCATCTGTAGAAACCAAATTCAGCACGGATCCCATCCCCTGAGAAGAGCTGTAGATTACCATAGTGCCGTTAGGTGCCAGACTTGGCGTTTCGTCCAGGAACGTTGACGACAGAACTTGTACGCCACCCGCTACCAGATCTTGTTTGGCAATGTGCTGCTGACCGTTGGCCGAGCTTACCATTACCATAAATTTACCGTCGCTGCTCACATCCGCATCCTGGTTTTGCGAACCTTCCCAGGTAATGCGCTGCGGAGCACCGCCGTTGACGTTAACTTTATATACCTGCGGACGACCGGCCTGGTCAGACGTAAAGGCCAGGTTTTGGCTGTCCGGGAACCAGGTAGGTTCCGTGTTGTTGCTACGACCATCCGTCACCTGACGGATCTGACCGGAACCAATGTCCATGACATACAGGTTCAGGCTACCGGTTTTAGACAGGGCAAACGCCAGTTTGCTGCCATCCGGAGAAAACGCAGGCGCACCGTTGTGACGTGGGAACGAGGCTACCTGACGAACCGCGCCGTTAGACAGTGTCTGAATAACCAGTGCAGAACGACCGCTTTCGAAGGTAACGTACGCCAGTTTTGAACCGTCCGGGGACCACGCCGGAGACATCAGCGGCTGCGGAGAACGGTGTACCACGAACTGGTTGTAACCATCGTAGTCGGACACACGTAATTCGTACGGGAACTGACCACCGTTGGTCTGAACAACATAAGCGATACGGGTACGGAATGCACCTTTAATGCCGGTCAGTTTTTCAAACACTTCGTCACTTGCAGTATGGCCCGCGTAACGCAGCCACTGCTTGTTCACTTTATAGGTGTTCTGTGCCAGTACGGTACCCGGTGCGCCACCGGTGTCAACCAGCTGATAGGCAACGCTGTAAGAACCATCCGGGTTCGGCGTAACCTGGCCGACGACTACGGCATCAATGCCCAGCGCAGACCACGCAGCAGGTTGAACTTCCTGCGCGGTACCGGGCTGCTGAGGCAGACGAGAACGGTCTAACGGGTTAAATTTACCGCTGTTACGCAGGTCAGCACCTACGATACCACCGATATCTTCAGGTGCAGCACCCGGTCCTGCCCACTGGAAGGGGACAACACCAATCGGGCGCGCCGAGTCCACCCCCTGGGTGATCTCGATACGTACTTCTGCGTGCAGCACCGCTGCCCACAGCATCAGAAAACCAAATGCTACTCGTAATGCCTGCTTCATCATATCTCCCTTATCTGGACGGAAAGCCCACGATAATTTAGCAGAATGTTAACAAACTCAAATACACAAAACTACCAGAACTCTGTCTCAACCTTAGACCGTTTCCCCTGATTTCTCAGGGGTCGTTATTACAGTTTGAAGTCCAGTTTGGCATCTTTTACTTTTTCATAAACTGCCTGGCTAGGCGGTTTAGGAATTCTGGCGGTTTTCGCAGCCGTCAGCGCAGCCTGACACAATGCCGGATCCCCGCCCTCTTCGGTCACATCCAGTAACAGACCATCGGGTGCTAACTTGATATGTAATACGCAAGATTTACCTGCATACAAATCTGCACCATACAGACGGCTCTGGATCGCATTGCGAATTTGAGATGCGTAAGCACTGATATCAGCGCCAGATGCACCGCCATTGGCACCACTTGTACCACTATCTTTCGCCGGTTGGCCGTTTCCTTTCGCTCCACCGCCCGATTTCGGTGCATTCTTACCGGAGCTCAGGTCACCCAACAAGTCGTCAACGCCAGAGGCTGCAGCGGCTTTTTCGGCCGCAGCCTTTTTAGCAGCAGCTGCTTTATCTGCCGCAGCTTTCTTATCGGCAGCGGCTTTCTCAGCTGCAGCTTTTTTGTCTGCTGCTGCTTTTTCTGCAGCGGCTTTCTTATCAGCCGCCGCTTTTTCAGCAGCGGCAGCTTTCGCGGCAGCGGCTTTTTCTGCTTTCTCAGCAGCAGCTTTCTCGGCTGCTGCTTGCTTAGCAGCCTCAGCCTGTGCTTTCTTCGCAGCGTCCGCAGCTGCCTTAGCAGCTTGTGCTTCTGCAGCTTTCTTCGCATCAGCGGCGGCTTTAGCGGCTTCAGCCTCAGCTTTTTTCTGTGCGTCCGCAGCGGCTTTCTTCGCGGCATCTGCCGCTTGCTTAGCCTGAGCATCAGCTTTAGCCTTCGCGTCTGCAGCAGCCTTCGCCGCAGCCTCTTCAGCCTGTTTCTGTTGCTCTTGCGCTTTCGCTGCGGCGGCTTCAGCTTGCTTCTGCTGTTCCGCCTGTTCGCGCACTTTTTCCTGCGCGGCTAAACGTTCTTTTTCCAGCTGCTTCAGTCGCTCTTGCTCAGCTGCCTGCTTCTCGCGAAGTTCTTCAGCTTGCTGCTGCGCCTGCTTTTCACGCTGCTCTTCAGCACGTTTCGCACTTGCCTGCTGTTGCTGCTGCCTGTCGTACTGTTGCACAACGGCGCCAGGATCGACCATAACGGCGTCGATGGACGAACCGCCACCGCCGCCGGCTGAAGCATCAATGTGCTCATCGAACGAACTCCAGATCAGCGCTGCAAATAAAATGACATGCAGCACCGCTGAAATAATTATCGCCCTTTTGAGCTTGTCGTTTTGTTCGGTTGCCTTTGACACTCTCGGTTCCCAAAAAACTGTTCGCCTGTTACGTGCTATCTTTCAAGCCAGCAAAACGCAGTCATCAGATTGGCTGCGTCATCAAGCCAACCGATTTTACGCCTGCACTGTGTAACAAGTTCAGCGCTTTAATTATTTCATCATAAGGCACGTCTTTCGCACCACCGATTAAAAAGACCGTTTTCGGATTGGTCTGCAGGCGGCTTTTCGCTTCCGCAATAACCTGCTCCGGTGGTAGTTGATCCATACGATCTTTCTCAACCACCACGCTGTATTGCCCAATACCGGAAACTTCAATAATGACCGGGGGTTCGTCGTTACTGCTGACGGCTTGCGACTCGGTCGCATCCGGCAGGTCGACTTCCACACTCTGCGTAATGATCGGTGCGGTTGCCATAAAGATCAGCAACAGCACCAGCAGTACGTCGAGCAGCGGTACAATATTGATTTCGGACTTGAGTTCGCGACGACCTCGTCCACGCGTTCTGGCCATGGCTTACCCCTTGTTGCTCTCGCTAACGGTAAACGCCTGGCGGTGCAGAATCGCGGTGAACTCTTCCATAAAGTTGTCGTAATTCAGTTCCAGTTTGTTCACGCGCTGGTTCAGACGGTTGTAGGCCATAACCGCTGGAATTGCCGCAAACAGACCGATAGCCGTTGCAATCAACGCTTCTGCGATACCCGGTGCGACCATTTGCAGCGTCGCCTGTTTTACCGCGCCCAGCGCGATAAATGCGTGCATGATCCCCCAAACGGTACCGAACAGACCGATATACGGGCTAATGGAGCCAACGGTGCCGAGGAATGGAATATGCGTTTCCAGCGTTTCCAGTTCACGGTTCATCGAGATACGCATCGCACGGGAAGCCCCCTCTACGACCGCTTCCGGCGCGTGGCTATTTGCCCGATGCAAACGCGCAAATTCTTTGAATCCGCTATAGAAAATTTGTTCCGAGCCCGCCAAATTATCACGACGCCCCTGGCTTTCCTGGTACAGGCGCGACAATTCAATGCCGGACCAGAACTTGTCTTCAAATGCTTCGGCTTCACGTGAAGCAGCATTAAGAATACGGGTCCGTTGGATGATAATGGCCCAGGATGCGATTGAGAAACCAATCAAAATCAACATGATAAGTTTAACCAGAAGGCTTGCCTTCAGGAACAAATCAAGGATATTCATGTCAGTCACTGCTTAAACTCCGCGACAATAGACTTGGGAAGCGCACGAGGCTTCATTTTGAGTGGATCAACGCAAACAATCAGAACTTCGGCTTCATTCAGCACGGTGTTCTCTGCGTTGACAATGCGTTGCGTGAAAACCAATGAGGTGCCACGCATTGACGTAATTTCGGTTTGAACTTCGAGCATATCGTCGAGCCGGGCAGGCGCAAAATACTCGAGGGTCATCTTGCGCACCACAAAGGCTACACGTTCGGCCAACAGGACCTGCTGACTGAAGTGATGATGACGAAGCATTTCTGTGCGTGCTCTTTCATAAAAAGCGACGTAACTGGCGTGGTAAACCACCCCACCGGCATCGGTATCTTCATAATAGACACGAACCGGCCATCGAAACATATACTTATTCATTCCTACTGCCTCTTTGTTGGCTTCGCCCACTCGCACCAGTTACTTACCTTTGTAAGCGTCTGGTGGTTCGCGTTCTTGCCGCCGCGATGCATCAAGAATGTCGTTGTATATCGCGCTGTCTTCACTGTACATCCCGGTAATGCAATTAGGTTGTGTCCTGTGGTTGTTCGCGGATGGCGCTGACGAAAATTTTTGCACAGAACAAGGCGCGAGTGGCGAAGTTTGGTAATTCCAAACAAGACGCAAGTAACGCAGTACTGTGCAAAAAGATTCTCAGCCCTTCGGGACGCGTTCCATCAGGATGTTCTCTGTGTTGTCGCACTTGGACATAGTTCTACTATGTCCAGCGCACTCCGCCTTGATAACGTCCTGATGGTACAGCGTCGCAACCGCACACAACCACAGGGCACAACCTCAGGTTAGTGCTTTCAAACTTCGCTACTATACGCGCGGGAATGGTGCTTTGGAATGGGGGAAAGTAAACGGAGAGTAAAAAATTATGGGCTTATGCAAGCCCATAAATATTTAAGGATGTTTCTTATTCAAAAGAAGAAGAAAATCAGACCAACAACGAGGACAATATCCGCGATCAGCGGGCAGAAGATGCCCTGCCAATGTACGGCGCGAGGACGGAAGCCAACGCCGTGAATAATGCCTGCGCAGACCGCCCACATCAGCAGGAAACCATGCCAGATTTCAAGCTCACTGGTTTTGGCCGCGAAACGAGACGGATCCCAGAATATGCAGCCAGCCAACACGATTGCCAGCACAAATGAAAGCGCCCGCAAGGGGCGCTTGTCCATCGCGTTGTATACCATCGCGATAATGTTGGTCATTAGCTATCTTCTTGCCCGGCTTTGCCTGATTCAACGTGCTCAAGCGCCAGCGCTGTGATTATCCCAAATGCACAGGCAAGAAGCGTTCCCAAAATCCATGCGAAATACCACATTTTAAGCTCCTTACTTAGTACAGAGAGTGGGTGTTGCTTTCAATATCTTCTTTAGTGATGCGACCGAACATCTTCCAATAACACCAGCTGGTGTACAGCAGAATGATCGGTACAAACACCGCCGCGACCCAGGTCATCAGATTCAATGTACGCTGGCTGGAGGTGGCATCCCACATGGTCAAACTTGCGTTCATCATGGTGCTGGATGGCATCACAAACGGGAACATTGCGATACCGGCAGTCAGGATGATGCAGGCTAACGTCAGTGAGGAGAAGACGAACGCCCATGCCCCTTTCTCCATGCGAGAAGTCAGGATGGTCAACAGCGGCAGAACCACGCCCAGAGCAGGAACCAACCACAGGATAGGTGCATTGTTAAAGTTCACCATCCATGCGCCAGCCACACGAGCCACTTCTTTGGTCAGCGGGTTAGAGGCGGCATGATGATCCAGTGCAGAGGTCACAACATAACCGTCAATACCGTAAATTACCCACACACCGGCCAGCGCGAAGCAGACCAGAGTCACCAGCGCCGCAACCTGTGAAGTTGCACGAGCACGCAGATGCAGTTCACCTACCGTACGCATCTGCAGATAGGTCGCACCCTGGGTGATGATCATCCCAACGCTCACGACACCTGCCAGCAGACCAAACGGATTCAGCAACTGGAAGAAGTTACCGGTGTAGTACAAACGCATGTAGTCATCTACGTGGAACGGAACCCCTTGCAGCAGGTTACCGAACGCCACGCCAATCACCAGCGGTGGCACGAAGCTACCAATGAAGATGCCCCAGTCCCACATGTTGCGCCAGCGCATATCTTCAATCTTAGAGCGGTAGTCAAAACCGACCGGACGGAAGAACAAGGACGCCAGAACCAAAATCATCGCCACATAGAAACCGGAGAACGCAGCGGCATACACCATCGGCCAGGCAGCGAACAGTGCGCCCCCCGCGGTGATGAGCCAAACCTGGTTACCGTCCCAGTGCGGGGCGATGGAGTTAATCATAATTCGACGCTCGGTATCATTACGACCGAGGAAACGGGTGAGCATGCCCACCCCCATGTCGAATCCATCAGTGACTGCAAAACCAATCAGCAGAATGCCAACCAGCAGCCACCAGATAAAACGCAATACTTCATAATCGATCATTTGACGACTCCTGTCTTAGCGTGCCGGCTGAGAAGTCACAGTGGACTGCTCGTAGTGATAACGACCGGTTTTCAGGCTACTCGGCCCAAGGCGTGCGAACTTGAACATCAGATACAGTTCAGCCACCAGGAACAGGGTATACAGGCCGCAAATCAACAGCATCGAGAAGATGAGGTCGCCAGCAGTCAGCGAAGAGTTCGCTACGGCTGTTGGTAACACTTCACCAATCGCCCACGGTTGACGACCGTACTCTGCAACAAACCAACCGGATTCAATAGCAATCCACGGCAGAGGAATCGCATACAGCGCGGTGCGCAGCAGCCATTTTTTCTCACCGATACGGTTACGAAGCACAGTCCAGAAGGACACCGCGATAATTGCCAGCATCAGAATGCCGCATGCCACCATGATACGGAAAGCGAAGTACAGCGGCGCAACACGAGGAATAGAATCTTTCGTTGCCTGCTGAATTTGCGCTTCGGTCGCGTCGGTAACTTTGTCCGTATAGCGTTTCAACAGCAGACCATAACCCAGGTCTTTCTTCATGCTGTTGAACTGGTCGCGAACGGCCTGGTCGGTAGTACCAGCACGCAGTTCTTCCAGCAGCTGATACGCTTTCATCCCGTTACGGATACGCTCTTCGTGTTGCACCATCAGGTCTTTCAGACCAATGACCGGTGTATCAACAGAGCGGGTGGCAATGATGCCCAGCGCATAAGGAATCTGAATCGCAAAATGGTTTTCCTGCGCATCCTGGTCCGGAATACCGAACAGCGTGAAGGAAGCCGGTGCAGGCTGAGTTTCCCATTCTGCTTCAATCGCAGCGAGTTTGGTTTTCTGCACGTCGCCCATTTCGTAACCAGATTCATCACCCAGAACGATAACAGACAGAATAGCAGCCATACCAAAGCTGGCAGCGATAGCAAAAGAACGTTTAGCAAACGCGAAGTCACGACCGCGCAGCATATAGTAGGAGCTGATACCCAGAACGAACATCGCGCCACATACATAACCAGATGCCACAGTGTGAACAAATTTCACCTGTGCTACCGGGTTGAGCACCAGTTCAGAGAAGCTCAGCATCTCCATACGCATGGTTTCGAAGTTGAAATCCGCTGCGATTGGGTTCTGCATCCAGCCGTTCGCAACCAGAATCCACAACGCGGACAGGTTAGAACCCAGAGCCACCAGCCAGGTGACACACATATGCTGGACTTTACCCAAACGGTCCCAGCCGAAGAAGAACAGACCTACAAAGGTGGATTCGAGGAAGAAGGCCATCAAACCTTCGATCGCCAGCGGCGCACCGAAAATATCCCCTACATAGTGGGAGTAGTAAGACCAGTTAGTCCCGAACTGGAACTCCATGGTCAGACCGGTAGCCACACCCAGAGCGAAGTTGATACCAAACAACTTGCCCCAGAACTTGGTCATATCTTTATAAATCTGTTTGCCGGAAAGGACGTAGACCGTTTCCATGATGGCCAACAAGAACGCCATACCGAGCGTCAGTGGCACAAACAGGAAGTGGTACATCGCGGTCAAGGCAAACTGTAAGCGCGACAGTTCGACTATATCTAACATCATGACTCCTTGCTCATCGCATGAAGACTCCGAGAGTGAACCCCGTTAGAAAGGGTCACACGCATGCCCCAATACAAATTTATCTGCTTCCTTCCGCCGCTACCCTTTCCTCTCATTTGAAGAAAGGACAATGATGAAAGGTTACAAACATGTTAATAAAACACTCAAATTGATCCCGCAATTATATTACGCCGTAAAATCCTTACAATAAACAGGTTTTTATCGAGACAAATTTGCATTTTTCGATAGTGATCAATTTATAGCTAATTTACCACTTTCAAACCAATTTGATCTGAAGCAATTTAACCTCTTTTGGTGCTGTTTTCCAAGTTTTAAACATTGATTTAAATCAATTTTCAAATTTAATGTTAATAGTGTTTAGCACTCACGCCACTAGTAAACGCGATGTTAACAACATGTTTTTCAATGAGTAATTACCGTTACTACAAATGATAGGATATTTATTTAAATGTACACGATCTTTTAACCAGCCCGGCTGACAAAATTGATAGCAGATAAAGAATCACTAATGCTGGGTAGCTCACAGTTTTTTGTTTAGCAAGTCATGGATTTGTTATTTCATACAAATTGTTCATTTAAATTTTACTTATAATTAACACCGAGATGTAACTATCTCAACTGGAAGCGAAAACGTTCCACAATGACCGATGCATTGCGTTTGTCGTTCTGCGACAGAACGCTGACGTTTCGCTTAAATCATCACTGAAAGTTATCATTACCCCCCCCTCTTCTCTTATGTGGCAAAGATTAAATATGCCACAAACATTTCCTTATCATTTTTATCCTAAATTTAACAAAAATGAATTGTGACATATAAGATTAAAAAATAAAAAACCGTTATGTCGTTCACAAGTTAATTAGTAATTGGGATTTTTGAAATTATTTAAAACACGTCATAAACGGCGCGCATAACAAAATAAGATTTCGATCACAAACATGGCAAGTCATTTATTACCCAATTCCCTAACAAATTAAACCCAGCTAAGAAAAGATAATCCATCATATTGATTATGAAAGGGTTTTATAGATAACAAACATAACAATCATTTTTGTCAGGATATTTTGAAAATAGATCAATTGCTTCCTTTTTCGCTTCCACAGAAACTCCAACCCTATTAAGAGGTTGTCACAATCCATGTTCTAAATATTAGAAAATAATTTCACTTATTGACCATCAGCCCTACAGAGGATTACCCATGAAGAAATCTACACTTGTTATTGGCGTCATCGGTGCTGACTGCCATGCAGTAGGTAATAAAGTTCTGGATCGCGTTTTTACTGCTCATGATTTTCACGTAATCAACCTCGGGGTGATGGTGAGCCAGGATGAATATATTGATGCTGCGATTGAAACAGGCGCCGATGCCATCGTGGTGTCCTCTATCTACGGTCATGGCGACATTGACTGCCTCGGACTACGTGAGCGCTGCATCGAACGCGGCCTTGGCGACATTCTGCTGTACGTCGGCGGCAACCTGGTCGTCGGTAAACATGACTTCGCCGACGTGGAAGTGAAGTTTAAAGAGATGGGCTTTAACCGGGTCTTCGCCCCCAGCCACGATCTGGAAGATGTTTGCGCGCTTATCACTAATGATATTCACCAACACAATGGCCTCGAACAGCGTTGCCTGGAAGAGGCCATCTGATGCAAACAGTTTCTGTCGATATCGGCTCGACATGGACCAAGGCAGCCCTCTTCGCACATGAAGGCGAGGAATTAACCCTGGTAAACCATGTCCTGACCCCAACCACCACACATCATCTGGCAGACGGTTTTTTTGCCAGCCTGAATCAGGTGCTGAATGTTGCCGATGCTCGCCCGTTACTGAAAAGTGGTGAAGTGCAGTTGAAATACTCCTCCTCAGCGAAAGGTGGGCTCGCCGTTGCAGCAATGGGGCTGGTGCCTTCCATTACGCTGGAGTCGGCAAAAGTTACCGCCCATTCGGCAGGAGCGAAAATCGCGCAATATTATTCGTACAAGCTGAACCGTCATGACATCCAGGAGCTGGAATCATCACCGCCAGACATTCTGTTGTTTACCGGCGGGACAGACGGTGGCGAAGAAAGTTACGGCCTGGCGAATGCGCACGCGCTGGCAGGCTCAAAGCTTGATTGCGCCATTATCTACGCCGGAAACCGGGACATTCAGGACGAAATACAAACGATTCTGGGACATAAGGATCTGACCACGGTAGACAACATTCTGCCGGACCTCGATCACCCGAATCCGTTTGCCGCTCGCCAGGCGATTTGCGATGTGTTCTTGTCACGCATCGTCAAAGGCAAAGGTCTGGACGTTATCGTCGGCGAAACAGGCGAAGAGCCTATGCCGACGCCATGGACGGTATATGAGTTAGTCAAAGCCATTAGCGATTACGACAGCGCATGGAAGGAATTCATGCTGATTGATATGGGCGGAGCCACCACGGATGTCTATTCGGCCAGCGCGAATACCCTCTCCCCCGATACCGTCCTGCATGGTGTTCCTGAACCGTTCGTCAAACGTACCGTTGAAGGCGACCTTGGAATGCGCGTTTCCGCCGTTGTAGTGGGAGAAAGCACGCAGGATATGGTGAAAGTCATCTTCGCCCAGCAGCCACAGCGCGAGGAAGCGTTTTACCGCTATCTACGCCACCTGGTTGGGCAACCGGATTACCTGCCACTCAGCGAGGAAGAGAAATATTTCGACACCCTGCTGGCAGGTTTATGCGTGGGCTATGCCGCTGAGCGCCACGCGGGCACTAAAAAGCAGGTTTGCACCTGCGTGGGTAATGTGGATTTACAGATGGGTCGCGATCTCACCACCGTACGCAAAATCGTCGGTTCAGGGGGATGGCTCTCTCGCGCCAGCCAGTTCGATATCCATAACTGGCTCAAATACAGGGAGCTGGACGACCAGGGTAAAAGAATTCTGTTACCGAATCAGTTTGAGTATTACCGCGATTCAAATGGCCTGCTCCCTCTATTGGCAAACGTCGCCAGGCTGTACCCGCAAGCCGCTGCTCGCACCAGCATTCAGTGTTTAACCCTATAAAACTTAAGGCAGCTACGAATGGAACTTCGAAATAAAAAATTGACCCACGACGAATTCATGACCGAAAGGCATCAGGTGTTACAAACCTGGGAAACCGGCAAAGACGTTGAGAACTTCGAAGATGGCGTGAAGTACCAGCAATCAATTCCAGAGAAAAAGCGTTTCTCCCTCGCCCTGCTGAAGGCCGATCAGGAAGGTAAAACTCTGAGCCAGCCGCGCGCAGGTGTGGCATTAATGGATGAGCATATTGCGCTGCTCAAAACATTGCAGGAAGAGTGCGACCTCCTGCCAAGTACTATCGATGCCTATACCCGTCTGAACCGCTATGAAGAAGCCGCTGTCGGGATCCAAAAATCCATCGAAGCAGGTACTTCCAAGCTGAATGGTTTACCGGTCGTCAATCACGGGGTTGCTGCCTGCCGTCGTATGACTGAATCGCTGGATAAACCGATCCAGGTTCGCCACGGTACACCGGATGCGCGTCTGCTGGCAGAAATCGCCATGGCCAGTGGCTTTACCAGCTACGAAGGCGGCGGTATCTCCTACAACATCCCTTACGCCAAACGCGTAACCCTGGAAAAATCTATCCGTGACTGGCAGTACTGCGACCGTCTGATGGGTCTGTACGAAGAGAACGGCATTCGCATCAACCGTGAGCCGTTTGGTCCGCTGACCGGCACGCTGATCCCGCCGTTCATGTCCCACTCAGTCGCGATTATCGAAGGTCTGCTGGCGCTGGAGCAGGGCGTGAAGTCTATTACCGTCGGTTACGGCCAGGTCGGTAGCCTGACACAGGATATCGCTGCTATTCAGGCACTGCGTGAACTGTCCCACGAATACTTCCATAACCATGGCTTCGACGATTACGAGCTGAGCACCGTTTTCCACCAGTGGATGGGCGGATTCCCGGAAGATGAAGCAAAAGCCTTCTCCGTTATCGCCTGGGGCGCAGCGGTTGCCGGTATGTCTGGTGCCACAAAAGTCATTACCAAAAGTCCGCACGAAGCATTCGGTATCCCAACCGCGGCAGCTAACGCCCAGGGTCTGAAAGCGTCACGCCAGATGCTCAACATGGTCAGCGATCAGAAATTCCCGCAGTGCGCTGCCGTGGAACAGGAAGTTGACCTGATTAAGAGCGAAGTCCGCGCGGTATTGAAGAAAGTCTTCGAACTGGGCAATGGCGACATTGCGCGCGGTACGGTGCTGGCCTTTGAAGCTGGCGTGCTGGATGTGCCTTTCGCTCCTGCCGCCTGTAACGCCGGTAAGATCCTGCCTGTTCGCGATAACACAGGCGCAATCCGTATTCTTGAAGCCGGTGCCGTGCCGCTGCCGAAAGATATTCTCGCCCTGCACCACGACTACGTTGCAGAGCGCGCACATTTCGAAGGTCGCAAGCCTTCTTTCCAGATGGTCATTGATGACATCAACGCCGTATCCCACAGTAAATTAATAGGAAGACCATAATGAAAATTAAACAGGCCCTTTTCACAGCTGGCTACTCCTCATTTTATTTTGACGATCAGCAGGCCATCAAAAACGGCGCCGGTCATGACGGGTTTATCTATACCGGCGATCCGGTAACGCCTGGATTTACGTCTGTTCGTCAGGCGGGTGAATGTGTTTCCGTACAGCTGATTCTGGAAAACGGCGCGGTGGCTGTGGGCGATTGCGCAGCGGTGCAATATTCAGGTGCAGGCGGTCGTGACCCGCTGTTCCTGGCTGAAAACTTCATTCCGTTCCTCAACGACCACATCAAGCCGTTGCTGGAAGGTCGTGACGTTGATTCGTTCCTGACCAATGCCCGTTTCTTTGACGAACTGCGTATTGACGGCCATCTGCTGCATACCGCCGTACGTTATGGTCTGTCTCAGGCGCTGCTCGACGCGGCGGCACTGGCTACCGGTCGTCTGAAAGCCGAAGTGGTTTGTGATGAATGGCAGCTGCCATGCGTCCCGGAAGCCATTCCGTTATTTGGTCAGAGCGGCGACGACCGTTATATCGCCGTCGACAAGATGATCCTCAAAGGTGTGGATGTCCTACCGCATGCGCTGATCAATAACGTAGAAGAGAAGCTGGGCTTTAAAGGTGAAAAACTGCGTGAGTACGTCCGCTGGTTATCTAACCGCATCCTGAGCCTGCGCACCAACGATAGCTATCACCCAACGCTGCACATTGATGTCTACGGCACCATCGGTCTGATCTTCGATATGGATCCAGTGCGTTGCGCCGAATACATCGCCAGCCTGGAAGCCGAAGCGCAAGGCCTGCCGCTGTACATTGAAGGCCCGGTTGATGCCGGTAACAAGCCGGATCAGATCCGCATGTTAACCGAGATCACTCAGGAGCTGACTCGTCTGGGTTCTGGCGTGAAAATCGTTGCGGATGAATGGTGTAACACCTATCAGGACATCGTGGACTTCACCGACGCGGGCAGCTGCCACATGGTGCAGATTAAAACCCCGGACCTGGGCGGTATTCACAACATCGTTGATGCAGTGCTGTATTGCAACAAACACGGAATGGAAGCCTATCAGGGCGGTACCTGTAACGAAACGGAAATCAGTGCTCGTACCTGCGTACACGTCGCGCTGGCCGCGCGTCCAATGCGCATGCTGATCAAACCGGGTATGGGTTTCGATGAAGGTCTCAACATCGTGTTTAACGAAATGAACCGCACCATCGCGCTGTTGCAAACTAAGGATTAAGAGATGGCACGCACATTTAAGATCTTATCGCCTACGGCTATCCTGGGTTATGGCTTCCCGGAAGAAAGTTTTCGTAAAGCCATGGAAGAGTCACCGGATCTTATTGCTGTTGACGCAGGTTCCTCCGATCCTGGCCCCCACTACCTGGGGGCAGGTAAACCCTTTACTGACAGGGCCGGTGTGAAACGCGATCTGCGCTATATGATTGTGGCAGGCGTTAAGAACAACATCCCTGTCGTGATCGGCACAGCCGGTGGTTCTGGTGCAGCTCCGCATCTGGAGTGGTGTCGCCAGATAATCCATGAGATCGCGCAGGAAGAAAAACTGTCTTTCTCAATGGCGCTGATTCCGTCTGATGTCGATAAAGAAATCGTTCATCAGGCGCTGGATAACGGCAAAATCACCGCGCTCGATTTTGTGCCTGAACTGACTCACGAGGCCATTGAAGAGAGCACCTACATTGTCGCGCAGATGGGCGTCGAGCCTTTCCAGCGTGCGCTGAAAGGCGGTGCGCAGGTGGTCCTGGGCGGACGTGCCTACGATCCGGCCTGCTTCGCCGCGCTGCCGATTATGCAGGGCTTTGATGAAGGTCTGGCGCTTCATTGCGGTAAGATCCTTGAGTGTGCAGCCATTGCCGCCACCCCTGGCTCCGGCTCAGATTGTGCGATGGGAATCATTGACGATAACGGCTTTACGCTGAAGGCGTTCAATCCCAAGCGTAAGTTCACCGAGACTTCCGCAGCAGCGCACACCCTGTACGAGAAGTCAGATCCGTACTTCCTGCCAGGGCCAGGCGGTGTGCTGAACCTGAAGGCATGCACTTTCACCCAGGTTAACGAGGGTGAAGTGTATGTCAGCGGTTCACGGCATGAAGAAACACCGTATGCGTTGAAACTGGAAGGTGCACGCCAGGTTGGCTTCCGTTGCCTGACCATCGCCGGAACACGTGACCCTATTATGATTGCCGGGATTGACACGATTCTTGAAGAGGTACAGGCAAGCGTTGCACGTAACCTCTCACTGAATGACGACAGTATCCGCATGACGTTCCACCTGTACGGTAAGAACGGTGTGATGGGCAACCATGAGCCGATGAAAACTGCGGGCCATGAACTGGGAATTTTACTGGATGTCGTTGCGCCAACGCAGGATATCGCCAACAGCGTTTGCTCGCTGGTGCGCTCTACCCTGCTGCACTACGGCTATGAAAATCGCATTGCGACTGCGGGCAACCTCGCCTTCCCGTTCTCGCCATCTGATATTCAGAGTGGACCGGTGTATGAGTTCTCGATCTATCACCTGATTGAAGCGAGCGATGCGCTGCGTTTTGATTTCCACATTGAACAGGTGACGCCAGAAGGAGTTCAGGCATGAAACACTCAATTTGTTCACTGGCGCAAGTAATTCGATCCAAAAACGCCGGACCGTACGAACTGGTTTTAGATATTTTATTTAAAACAAGGGAAGACTATCAGCGGGTAAAAGCCTGCGAGCAATTAACGCCACAGCTTATTGCCGGTTTATATAATGTTGAGCCTGAATTTATTCACAATATCGTCTGGTTCGATCCAGCGAATGCCGTAAAAATCGTCATGCCACGAGATATTATTTCCGGCAACGTCGGTGACAATGATGTTTATGGTGCGCAGCAACACGCTCCATTATTAAGTATTGAGTTCGACTTGTAACAAAAAAACACAATAACAACCATTGGAGCACAGAATTCAGCTGTATCACAGTGCTTCGAATTATTCATGCGGTTGGTCACAACAGGCGTGCGTCTGAGCTGCTGTCCAGGTTCAGGCACACGCCACCCTACACAATTCCAATTACCAGCCTTTATCCGATGGAGTACACATGAAGAAAATTAGTTTAACGAAGATGATCATATTAGGCCTGATACTCGGCATGATTGCCGGGGTGGCCATAAATAATATGGCCGCGGCTGAAACAGCAAAATCTTATGCAGCAGACATTTCCATTTTCACCACCATATTCTTACGTATGGTGAAAATGATTATCGCTCCATTGGTTATTTCAACTCTGGTTGTAGGTATTGCCAAAATGGGCGATGCCAAAACGCTGGGACGTATATTTTCGAAAACCTTCTTCCTGTTTATTTGCGCCTCTCTGGTGTCAATTGCACTGGGTCTGGTTATCGTTAATATCTTCCAGCCAGGCGCAGGTATCAACTTTGTGCCACATGACGTCGGAGCCGTTGCCGCCGTTAAGTCAGAGCCATTCACGCTGAAAGTATTCATCTCACACGCGGTACCGACCAGTATTGTCGATGCGATGGCGCGTAACGAAATTCTGCAGATCGTCGTGTTCTCAATCTTCCTTGGTTGCAGCCTCGCTGCGATTGGTGAAAAAGCCGATCCTATCGTGAAAGTGCTGGATTCACTGGTGCACGTCATGCTGAAGCTGACGGGTTACGTCATGTTGTTTGCACCACTGACCGTTTTTGCCGCTATTTCAGGCCTGATTGCCGAACGTGGTCTGGGTGTGATGGTTAGCGCCGGGATCTTCATGGGTGAGTTCTACCTGACGCTGGGTATGCTGTGGGCGATCCTCATTGGCCTGTCTACTATGATCGTCGGGCCTTGCATCGCACGGTTAACTAAATCAATCCTCGAACCCGCTCTGCTGGCCTTTACCACTTCAAGCTCTGAAGCCGCCTTCCCGGGTACGCTGGACAAGCTGGAAAAATTCGGTGTTTCGTCAAAAATCGCCAGCTTCGTTCTGCCTATCGGTTATTCCTTTAACCTGGTCGGTTCCATGGCTTATTGCTCATTTGCCACCGTCTTTATTGCCCAGGCGTGCAACATCGAACTGAGCATGGGCGAGCAAATCACCATGCTGTTAATCCTGATGCTGACCTCAAAAGGAATGGCAGGCGTACCGCGCGCATCAATGGTGGTTATCGCTGCAACCCTGAACCAGTTCAACATTCCAGAAGCAGGTCTGATTCTGCTGATGGGTGTCGATCCGTTCCTCGATATGGGTCGTTCCGCCACGAACGTTATGAGTAACGCAATGGGAGCAGCCATTGTCAGCCGTTGGGAAGGTGAACACTTCGGCCAGGGTTGCCGTGGCTCTGCACCAGTGAAGTCCCCGGAGCAGGAACGTCCGGTTACCGAACCGTCAGAAGTTGCTATGTCCTGACACAACGCCATTGCCGGATGGCGCTCGCGCTTATCCGGCCTACATAACGTTTAACTATCCGTAGTGCCGGATAAGGCGGTACGCCGCCATCCGGCACCAAGATGAGCACACCAACAGGAATGCATAATGAATAAAACAATTCTCGGCGTGAGTCTCTTTTCTTTCAGCGTCTTGTTTAGCGCAACCACATTCGCGCAAACCACGCCCGACTACGCCAAGCTGATAGAACAGGCTCATCAGAAGTACAAAAGTAACAACGATGGAAAAGTCGCCGACTACATCCCTGCTCTGGCGACCTATAGCCCGAAAAATTTTGCCATCACCATTGCGACGGTGGACGGCAAGATCTACCAGGTTGGCGATGTTAACAAACCTTTCCCTATGGAATCCCTGAGTAAAGTGTTCACCATGGCGCTCGCCATGGAGCAGCACGGTCCTCAGGTAGTGCTGGATAAACTTGGCGCCAATGCCACCGGTATGCCATTCAACTCAGGTTTAGCCGTTGAACTGACCAAAGGCGCGCCTGAAAACCCTCTGGTAAACGCCGGGGCCATGAGCACCGTTAGCCTGATCGAAGCCAAAGACAAAACAGATCGTTGGAACAAAATCCTCGACAACCTGAACGTCTGGGCCGATGCCACTCTCACCGTGAACGAACCGGTTTTCAAATCTGAAATGGAAACCAACCAGCACAATCAGGCGTTGGCCAAGCTGATGGAATCCTATAACAGCTTCTATGGCAACACTGACGAAGCCGTTGAAATTTATACCCGCCAGTGCTCGGTGGATATCACCGTTGAGCAACTGGCCAAAATGGGTGCCGTGCTCGCGAACAAAGGCAAATCTCCGTTCAACGGTAAACAGTTGCTGAATGAGAAATATGTTCCGCAGGTGCTGGCAGAAATGGCAATTGCCGGGCTTTACGACGGTAGCGGTAAATGGCTGTACACCGTTGGCATCCCGGCGAAAAGCGGCGTCGGCGGCGGCATGGTTGCCGTTGTCCCAGGCGAATATGCGATTGCGGTCTATTCTCCGCCGCTTGATGAAGCCGGAAACAGCGTTCGTGCCCAGAAAACTATCGAATATGTCGCCGAAGCGACAAAAGCCAATGTCTTTTTAGCCAAATAACTTTACGCCGGATGGCGCTTCGCTTATCCGACCTACATCAATGCGTTAATCGTAGGCCGGATAAGCGAAGCGCCATTCGGTAAACAACACGAAGAGGTGAGAAGTAAACATGTCTAAACCATTTGTCTGGCAGGAACTCTTTGTTCAGAGTAAGGATAGTACCGAGTATGAATTACTTAGTAACCAGCACGTTACGGTAACGGAGTTAGACGGAGAGGAAGTGATCAAGGTTGCACCGGAAGCGTTAACCTTGTTAGCACAGCAGGCGTTTTATGAGGCTTCATTTTTCCTGCGCGCCGGACATTTAAAACAGATTGCCAGCATTTTGCACGACCCACAGGCCAGCAGTAACGATAAGTACGTCGCATTGCAGCTGCTGCGCAATGCAGAGGTTTCAGCTAAAGGCGTTCTGCCCAATTGCCAGGATACCGGGACGGCAACCATTGTGGCCAGCAAAGGACAACATGTCTGGACCGGCGGAGATGACGCAGAAGCATTAAGCAAAGGCGTGTATTCCACCTTTACCGAAAACAACCTGCGTTACTCGCAAAATGCCCCGCTGGATATGTATACCGAGGTCAATACCCAGACCAACCTGCCCGCACAAATCGATATTAGCGCCACCCCAGGTAACGAATACCGTTTCCTGTTCGTCAATAAAGGTGGCGGCTCAGCTAACAAAGCGGCGCTGTACCAGGAAACCAAATCCATTCTACAGCCGGAAAAACTCACTGCGTTCCTGATCGAAAAAATGAAATCACTGGGTACAGCCGCTTGTCCGCCGTATCACATCGCTTTTGTGGTTGGGGGCTTATCCGCCGACCAGGCGCTGAAAGCCGCCAAACTGGCTTCAACCAAATATTACGATAATCTACCCACCAGCGGGAACGAGCTGGGCCAGGCGTTCCGTGATACGGCGCTGGAAGCCGAGTTGCTCAATGCCAGCCGCGAGTTTGGCATCGGGGCGCAGTTTGGCGGCAAATACTTTGCCCACGATATCCGCGTAATTCGCTTACCGCGCCACGGCGGCTCCTGCCCAATCGCGATGGCCCTCTCCTGCTCTGCCGACCGTAACATTAAGGCCAAAATTAATAAACACGGTATCTGGCTGGAGAAACTCGAGCATAATCCAGGCAAATTCATTCCTGATTCACAGCGAGTAGAAAACGGCGCTCAGACCGTACAACTGGATCTGAACCGTCCGCTGCGTGACATCCTGCATGATCTTTCCGCTCTGCCCATTGGTACACGCCTGTCGTTAAGCGGCCCGATTGTTGTCGCTCGCGATATCGCCCACGCGAACATCAAAGCGCGACTGGATAACGGCGAACCGATGCCGGAATACATGAAAAAGCATATCGTTTACTACGCAGGACCCGCCAAAACCCCGGAAAATCAGGCCTGTGGCTCGATGGGGCCCACCACCGGCGGGCGCATGGATGGGTATGTCGATGCTTTCCAGGCACAAGGCGGCAGCCTCATTATGCTCACCAAGGGTAACCGCAGTCAGCAGGTCACTGATGCCTGTCAGAAACACGGTGGATTTAGCCTCGGCAGCATTGGCGGTGCAGCAGCCCTGTTGGCGCAGCAGTACGTGAAAAGCCTGCAGTGCCTTGAATATCCCGAACTGGGAATGGAAGCCGTATGGATGATGGAAGTTAAAAATATGCCGGCCTTCGTATTAGTGGATGACAAAGGCAATAACTTCTTTAGCCAGTTCGAGCAGCAGCATCGCTGCGCAACTTGTCCGGCAGGGCATTAAGGAGTTTCCATGGAAGCGCGCGCCAATAACGACAGACACCGTCAGCGTCAGCAGAAGCTGAAAGAGCAGGTTGATACCCGCGTAGCGGCGGCAACGGAGAAGAAAGGGATCCTCATTGTCTTCACCGGCAACGGAAAAGGAAAATCCACCGCAGCCTTTGGCACGGCAACGCGCGCAGTGGGTCACGGAAAAACCGTTGGCATCGCGCAGTTTATTAAAGGTCAGTGGGATAATGGCGAGTACAACACCCTGCACCCCCTCGGCGTCGAGTTCCATATTATGGGTACCGGATTTACCTGGGAAACCCAAAATCGGCAAGCAGATATCGAGGCGGCAACGGTTGTCTGGCAGGAAAGTAAGCGCATGCTGGCTGATGCGCATTACGATCTAGTGGTGCTGGATGAACTCACCTACATGCTTGCTTACCACTATCTGGATACCCAGGAGGTTATCAGCGCCATCGAAAATCGCCCTGCCGATCAGAGCGTTATCGTCACAGGACGCGGATGCCACACACTGTTGCTGGAACTGGCCGATACGGTCAGTGAAATTCGCCCGGTCAAACACGCGTTTGACCGCGGTATTCAGGCACAGATTGGGATCGACTGGTAGCCGTTTTTTGCCGGATAACGATGCTAACGCGTCTTATCCGGCCTACCCATCGTTGTAGGCCTGATAAGGCGCAAGCCATCCTCAGGCAGCCGATACCACGGACTTACTGAGCAACCAGTTACGGAAAATCTGTAAATGCTCGGATTCCGATTTCTCTTCACGCCACGTCATAATAAATCGATTCCCGGTACGCATTGGAACATCGCAAGGAATGACCATATCACCGCTGTCCAGATCGTGCTGAATGGCAAAACGTGGGAGCAGCGCAACGCCCAGATTAGAGCGGACCGCCGCGATCAGCATCGATAACAAATCAAATCTCGGACCTTTGTTCACCAGCGGACTGCTGACATCTGACAGCGCAAACCACTCCTGCCACCCTTTGATGCGCGTGCTTTGGTGCAAGAGCGGAAATTCGTTTAGTAATTCGTTCACCGCCAGTTTTCGTTCCGGTTCGGCCAGCAAACAGCGACTGCAAACCGGCAGAATTTCCTCTTCAAACAGGTACTCAACCCCTGACCATGGCGAATAAAAGTCTTCGCGCATGATTGCCGCGTCATACTCTCGATTGAGAAAATCACCAATATTCGCCAGGGAATGAATGTTCACGATAATATCAGGATTAAGTTTGTTAAATTCACGCAGGTTTGGGATCAGCCAGTGCGTGCTGAACGTCGGATTCACCGCCAGCTCAATAACCTGTACCGTCGGCTGCCAGGTCATTATCGTCGTCGTATCTCGTTCAAGTTTATTTAACGTTTCTTTAACGATACTTAAATAGTGTTTGCCGGCCGCATTTAAGAAAATGCGTTTTTTGGCATGATTAAATAGCGCGGTATTGAGAAAATCCTCCAGTGCATTTACCTGGCGGAAAACAGCACTTTGTGTCAAAGCCAGCTCTTCAGCTGCCCGGGTATAACTTTCGTGACGCGCAACAACTTCAAAAGTTACCAGCAACTCCGTCTTGGGTATTTTTCCTCTCATAACCTCTTCCATATGCAGCGTACAAAAATAGTTTAATTTATAAAAAATAATTCAAGCTACCCAGATAAGCACCGAGAGTTATATTTTATTTCATCCATTAATGTCATTGATCCAATCCATGATTTACTCACACTGATGGCGGATAAATATTAACCAATAATACTCAAGAGCAGCAATAAACACAATTTAAATAAGGTTAAACCTAAGCAAATGGTGCCAATAAGTTCTTAATAATTTTTCAAGTTATCTTGTTTATTGCAGAAAAAACTTTGCGAGATTAATCAATATTATCAGTGCGATAATTTTGGATAATTTCACGTTATAACTTACGGGCAAACGACTGCTTTTTATCATTCCTTGATGTAGTTTCTGCCTTTTTTTGATTGATGTGATAAAGGACACAATGTGAAAACTTTCGGAAAGGTCTGGCTCGTTGGGGCAGGTCCCGGTGATATTTCATTACTTACCCTCAAAGCAATGATGTGCATTAAACAGGCTGATGTCATTATTTACGATCGGCTGGTCAATCCTAAAATTTTGGAATGGGCATTACCTGATTGTCTTCTTATCAATGTCGGCAAAAACCCAGGTTTCCATTGTGTACCGCAGGATGAAATCAATGCACTGCTTGTCCAGTATGCCCAAACGCACAATAATATTGTGCGTCTGAAAGGCGGCGATCCGTATGTTTTTGGACGTGGGGCTGAAGAAGTTGAGGATCTCGTCGAGACGAGCATCCCGTTTGAAGTGGTGCCGGGTATCAGCTCAACCATTGGTGGCCTGACCTATGCCGGGATTCCGGTAACACACCGCGATTTCGCCTCGGGATTTCACGTGGTAACCGGTCATACGCGGGAGGGCAACCAACAGCAGGACTGGCGTCAACTGGCCAAACTGAATGGTACGCTGGTTATCGTCATGGGTATCGCCAATCTGGCGTTTATCTGTGAGGAATTATTGATGGGTGGAAAATCAGCAGATACGCCTGCAGCGCTAATTATGTCCGCCACCCGGGATAACCAACGCCGACTGACCTGTACGCTCGGTTCACTACTGAGCAAGGTGCAAGAAGCTAACATTCTCCCCCCTGCGCTGATAGTGATTGGTGATGTGGTAACCCTGAGTGATCGGCTCTCTTTTATCCCTGAAGCCATTACGCTGCCAGAAAACCTTTACTGCGACAGTCTGGCATGACGAAAAGACTGGGGCGACGTTTGATGCGCCGCCCGGAAAACGCGGCAAAAGTAACTGGTTTGTGCGTATTGGAGTTTACGGGCAATGCTGTCTATTGAATGAACGGGATCGTGCAATAACTCCCCCGCTTTTTGCATTTTTTTCTGATTCACCCAGGTTTTAAAGTTAACGCCCTGCCGTTTCTTAAAAAAACGGCTGAAATAGTTTGCGCTTAAGCAAACGTGAGCTGCTACGGATTCCAGTGATAATTCACTATATAAATTCTCATCAATATAACGCAACGCTGCCAGAAGCTTTTTCTCGTGTCGGGAAGGCTCTGTAAAATAATGACGCATGTAACTGGTCGGCGGGATAACAAACTCATCAGGTTGTTGCTGTTCTGTCTCAAAATTATCAACAATAAAATTTAATAAATTAGCTGATGCCACCAGCGTGTTATTATCGACTACCGCCACCTGACTCCATTCAGCTTTTATTTTTGGTTCATCCATCCATGAGCATTTATTATCAATAACGATAGTTTTATATTCCTGATATTTTGCCCGCACCTGCCCACAGAGCATAAAACCGTACAGATGCCCATCGCGAATTAATGGCATAGAAAACAGACTTAGCCCTGCGTGGCAGCTGAGTATTCTGGGTTTAAGGTGTTTTAAACCTTCAAAAGCACAATATTTGTCACACTTTTGGCAACTCGTACAATAGCGTTCATCCGCCCGCATTAATGTGCAGAACGAATTAAAGTTATGGCAATCCGAGAGAGTTTTTCCGTTTACATCAACCACAACCGTGGCTAATCCAGTCGCACTGGAGAATACTTTTGCTATCGAGAAAAAACGTTGTAGATAATCATCCTGGATTTTCAACGACACGGTATCCTCCGGCATTAATGAAATTAAAGCCGGTAATATGCAGAATTTAATCAAGAGAAAGAATGATGCTCACCGCAAAAAATAATCTCATTTATGCAGATGATTATGATCAATTGGCAAGAGAGTTAAAGCAACCACGATAATACTCCGCTGCATGCTACTGACTTCGCTTTCTCAAAGATTAACGAATCTTCACACTCTCTTGTGAGACTCTTTTCGCAAAACAAAACATCTTTCTCCATTATTTTCAATAGATTACTCATTTTTACTGTGAATCAATGATGTGCTTATTTGTGATAATCATCATGTGAATGTGAAAGGCCCTCCTGAATAATATGTTCAATTAGCAAACAATCTGAACGGAGTTGATCCATGGCCGTCACCACAGGCGTTATCGCCGACGATTTCACCGGCGCAACGGACATTGCAAGCTTTATGGCGCAGCAGGGGTGGCGCGTTGCACTCCTGCCCGGAATGCCTGATACCACTCAATGCTGGAATGAAGAGGTTGACGCTATCGTCATCTCGCTGAAAAGCCGCTCATTACCCGCAGAACAGGCCATCGCACAATCTCTGTCCTGTGCCCGCTGGCTGAAACAAAAGGCAGGTGTCCGCCAGATCTATTTTAAATATTGTTCGACGTTCGACTCCACGCCAACAGGCAATATTGGACCGGTCAGCGATGCGTTGATGAACGAGCTGCATACACCCGTGATCGTCCACTGCCCCGCCCTGCCGCAAAACGGGCGCACGGTGGTGCATGGCCATCTTTTTGTAAACGGCGTACTGCTTAACGAATCCGGGATGGAAAAGCATCCGCTTAATCCTATGACCGATGCCAGCCTGCCACGCCTGCTGAGCGCGCAAACGCCAGGCAAGGTTGGTTGCATCAACCTCACGACGCTGCGTCAAGGTGTGGAAGCGGTCACTGACGCTCTGGCCCAACTTCAGGCTGAAGGTACGCGTCACGTTATCGTCGATACGCTGGATGAAGCAGATCTCACCACGCTGGCGCAGGCACTCCATGCCAGCCCTCTGTTAGCCGGGGGCTCCGGGCTCGGTGGCGCACTGGCCGCCTGCACCGGAAATCAGCAAACCATGCCGCCGGACGCTTTTCCACTACCCGCTAAAACGGTGGTGTTCTCCGGTAGCTGTTCTGCAATGAGTAATCGTCAGGTCAATCGCTATAAGGCCGCAGCAGCCTCTCGTGTACTCGACGTGGCCCGCTGCCTGTCTGATACAGAACGCTACACTGATGAACTGTGTGCCTGGGCGATGACGCATATCAACGACCCATTCGCGCCGATGATATACGCCACCCAGCCGCCAGACGTACTCCAACGCATTCAACAAGAGTACGGCGAACAGACTGCCAGCCAGGCGATCGAACACGCTTTTTCCCGACTGAGCGCAAAGCTACAAGTTGCAGGTGTAAACACCTTTATCGTCGCAGGCGGAGAAACATCCGGCACCGTGGTAGAGGCACTGCAGGTGAAGCGTCTGTCCGTTGGCAAAGCCATTGCGCCTGGCGTGCCGTGGGTATTTTCCTCCGGTCTGGCGCTGGCGCTGAAGTCAGGCAACTTTGGTGACGAAGATTTCTTTTTTACAGCCCAGGAGTACGCATTATGAATCCGGTGAGTGAACACCAACTACGCGAACTACTCGTCCACTATGGCCGTTCCTTGTTTATGCGTGGTTACAGCAGCGGCGGCTCCGGCAACCTCAGCGTCAAATTGCCGGATGGCGGCTATCTGGTGACCCCGACCAACTCCTGCCTGGGTGAGCTTGATCCTGCCACGCTAAGTAGGCTGGATGCCAACGGCGTGCATCTTAGCGGCGACAAACCGTCAAAAGAGGTGCCCATGCATTTGGCGTGGTATCGGCATCGGCCATCCTGCGGCGCGGTTGTGCACCTGCATTCTCCATGGCTGACCGCGCTCTCCTGTCTGCCTTGCTCTACGCCAGAAAACTGTCTACCGCCACTAACGCCATACTATGTGATGCGCGTCGGACAGCTACCGCTGCTGCCTTATTTCAAGCCCGGCCATGAAGGCATTGCCAGCGCATTGAGTGAAATCGCGGCAGATCATACGGCTGCGTTGCTGGCCAATCACGGGCCGGTAGTAAGCGGTCGCTCGCTGCGTGAGGCGGTGTTTAACGCCGAGGAACTGGAAGACAGCGCCCGCATCTGGCTGACATTAAAACCGCTCGGCTATGTTCCGCTCTCAGAAGAGGCGGTGGCCGAACTTGAACATTCCCGGCAAGCGTGAGGTGACATGATGATCCCCGAGCAACGACGTGATTTTATCTACCGCTATGTGCACGAAAAGAATGCCGCCTCATTTAATGAACTGGCAGATCTGATGAGCGTGTCGCATATGACCGTACGTCGCGACATTCAGTTGCTGGAAGAAGAAGGCAAAGTTATCGCCATTAACGGCGGCGTGAAGCTCAATAACCTGCTGAAATCCGAACTGCCGTGGCGGGAAAAAGCCGAGTTGAATCATGATGTGAAGCGCAAAATGGGCCAGCTCGCCGCAATGCTCATTGAGCCCGGACAAACGCTGTATCTGGATGCCGGAACATCGTTGTTTGAAGTGGCGAAAGCGGTAGCCGCCAGCCACTGTTTCAATCTGACGGTAGTCACCAACGATTTTTCCATCAGCCACTATCTGATGGATATGCCACACATTACGCTCTATCACACCGGCGGTCTGGTGGATCAGCGTAACCGCTCATGTCTTGGCAAAAGCGCCGCCAGTTTTCTGCGCACCATTAATATTGATGTGGCGTTTCTCAGTTCATCGTCGTGGGATACCGAGCGCGGCATGTCGACGCCGAGTGAAGGGAAAGCCTCGGTCAAAGAAGCGGTGCTTACCGTCTCCCGGCGTCGGGTGCTGGTCTGTGACAGCAGTAAATTTGGCAAATACGGCATGTTCCACATCTGTGGGCTGGAGCAGTTAACCGACATTATTTCTGATAACCGGTTACCGGAAAATGCGCAGCAGACTATTGTCAGCCAGGGCGTTAAGCTGCATCTGGTTGATGGCCGGGAGGGTGCACGCCATGCTGAAGTTAGCGGCTAACCTCGACTGGTTATTTACTGATTTACCGATAGCGGGTCGATTTCAGGCGGCAAAAGCAGCCGGTTTTCGCGGCGTAGAAGGGCTGTTTCTCTGGCAGCACCCGCTGGAGCATTTGCGGGCCGCTCAGCGGGAAACTTCTCTGCCGGTGGTGCTAATGAACGCCCCGGCTGGTAACTGGGCACAGGGTGAACGGGGACTCGCAGCATTGCCCGGTCGAGACCAGGAATTTCATCACAGTCTGAACGTGGCGCGAGATTACGCCACGGCACTGGGTTGTCGCCGGGTTCACGTTATGTCCGGCTTGCGCTGCAATGACCTGACGCTGCACGCCCAGCGCGACCTCCTGACGAATCGACTGCGCATCGCCTGCGATGTGATGGCAGACGCGGAAATCGATGTACTGATTGAACCATTAAATTCGCAGGATATGCCCGGTTATTTTATTGACAGTTTCCCGCTGGCTGAATCTATCATTCACGAGGTTGGTAAGAAGAATATCGGCTTACAGTTTGATATTTACCACTGTCAGAAAACTCATGGCAACGTGGCGAAAAATATCGAACGCTATTTTACCCTTATTAAACATTTTCAAATCGCTTCTGTTCCTTATCGCCATGAACCGGGAACCGGGGAGTTAAATGAAGCATGGCTATTTAATTTTATAAGAAAAATGAATTACCAGGACTGGATTGGCTGTGAATATCAACCGTCAACATCAGGGCCGGAATCATTACGCTGGATAACGCCTTACCTATAATTTTAATATCTCTATCTCTGTACCGGAGGAAAAAATGTCGGATACTGTTATTATTTCGCTGGCACCCGTTGCCGCGGATTGCCCCAGAGTTATACCCGAAGAACTGGCGCAGGAAATACTCGCCAGCGTAGAACATGGCACGTCCATCGTCCATTTACACGTTCGCGATAAACAGGGACGCCTGACGCCAGATACTACCGACTTTCAGGCAACAATTGACCGCGTTATGCGCCATTCAAACCTGATTATTCAGGCTTCTACCGGCGGCGTCTCTTCGATGTCCATCGCCGAGCGCTGCGCGCCACTGGCCTGCCCCGGCGTGGAGATGGCCTCGCTGAACGTCGGTTCCGTTAACCTCGGTGATGCGGTGTATTTTAATCCCGGTCCGGACGTGGAATATTGTTCACGGCAAATAACTGAACGCAATATTATTCCAGAGTTTGAAGTTTTTGAAATCGGCATGATTAATAACATCCTGAACCTTGAAGATAAAATAAAATTTCAAAAACCTATGCTCTTTAATATTGTTCTCGGTCACCGCGGCAGTACGCCTGCAACCGTTGATGCATTAATTGCTCTGCGTAGCATGATCCCACGCGACGCCTTATGGGGAATTACTCATTTTGGCAGAAGGAATTTCGATATTATCGCTGCCGCGGTCGCTATGGGTGCCAGTGAAGTGCGAATCGGCTATGAAGATAGTTATTATTTAAGCGCCGAAGAAAAAGCGCAGCATAATTATCAGCAGGTAGCCAAACTCGCTACGCTCATTCGCAGTATGGATAAAAAAGTTGCTACGCCGGAAATTGCGCGGCGCATGTTATCTATTCCACCCCGGCAGCAATAACAACAGCAAGGACATTTCAACATGACTATGACCACTGTTATTCACAAAACCGGACTCGGCGTCAGCGTTGCGGGCGTGGTGCTGGCGATTATCGGCGCGCTCATCCAGTCCACGGCGCTGTGGCAGCCGGGGCTGGTGATGTTCACCGTCGGATTCGCCGCCGGTGCAGGCTACTGGCCTGGTTTACGCAGCTATCAGTTTACGTTGTGGATCATCGCTGGTTTTGTTGCCGCCATGACCTGGTCTACGGATCTGATCGTCTGGGGCGGTTTCAATATCACCCATAAATGGATCGTGTTCCTTGTGATTCAGGCCACCATGTTCAGCATGGGCACCAAGCTAACGATCCAGGATTTTATTGATGTCGCCAAAATGCCGTGGGCAGTTTTTATCGGTACCTTCTGCCATTTCGTGATCATGCCCCTGCTCGGCCTGAGCATTACCCTGATCTTTGATTTTCCGCCTGAAGTGGCGGTGGGCATTTTGTTGATTGGCGCTTGCCCCAGCGGTCTCTCGTCAACGGTGATGGTTTACATCGCCAACGCCAACCTCGCGCTGGCGGTATCAATCGCCGCAGTCTCAACGCTGGCGGCAACGGTAATGACACCGTTGTGGGTTAATCTGCTGGCGGGTTCGATGATTGATATCCAGCTCACCGCGATGGTGATGGACGTGGTGAAAATCGTATTAATTCCCATCGGCGCAGCAATTCTGCATGACTATCTGAAAACCTATGCAGGCGTGCGCGGACGCCGTGTTGTCCAGATGCTGGCCGGGATCGGCGCAATTTGGCTGCTGTATATGATTGCCGGCGGCTGGGACGCGCTGTTTGGTCATGCCAGCGCCGAAGCGCAGATGTACGCGGTGGTCCTCAACTTCGTAGCAGGCGGCCTCGTTTGGGCATTGTTCTACAACTGGCTGTATGGCCGCGTGGCGGGCGTGAAGAAGGTCATGCCAACCATCTCAATGATGGGGATCATTTTCTTTACCACCACCGCCGCCGCAGCCGGGCGCGACAACCTGGTGCAGGTCGGTTTCCTGCTCTGCTTCGCCATGTTGATGCATAACCTCGGCGGCTTCCTGATTGGTTATCTGATGAGCCGCTGGATCTTCCGCATGGACGTGCAGTCTGCCCGTACCGTGGCCTTTGAAGTCGGCCTGCAAAACGGCGGTATGGCGTCAGGGCTTGCCGCCGCGATGGGCAAACTGGCAACGGTTGGACTCGCATCAGCGGTGATGACACCGCTGGGTAACGTTAGCGGCTCGCTGCTCGCTAACTACTGGCGCAAAAAAGACGCCAGACAGGCGCAGGTAGCAGCAGCCAAAGATCCCGTTCAACCTGCTTGCGAAAATCTGTCGAAAGGATAATCACGATGACAACTCTCACTCTGGGACACGCCCTGCGCGCCGTAACCTATGCGCTCGAACTCGCCGAAACACGTTATGCAAATCGCCCGTTAAGCGTGGCCGTATGCGATGCCAATGGAGAACTGCTCAGCTTTGCGCGGATGGATAACGCCAAACTGTTAACCATCGAGTTAACCCAGCGTAAAGCGCGCACCAGCAGCCGCCTGGGCTGCACCACGCAGGCATTTTTACAGCGTCTGCAAAAAGAGCAGCTGGATATTAGCTATTTTGCCGATCCGCGTTTTACGGCGCTGCCGGGCGGGATCCCGATTCTGCACCAGGGGAAATGCCTTGGAGCCGTCGCGGTGGGCGGTTTATCCGCACAGGAAGATCATGATGCGGCGCTGTCCGTCGCGGAAACGTTACTTAAGGAGATTGCCCAATGAAAAAGGTCGCCATGCTGCATACCAGTGCAGCCACGCTTGCGATAATGCAACAGCTGATCGCCGACATCATGCCGGAGGTCGAAGTGATGCACCTGGTTGAAGAATCTATGATTAAACAGGTGATGAAAGCCGGAGGCGTATCGCCAAATATTGCCGCCCGCATCGCCGACTATGTGCATATTGCTGAAAAGGCGGACTGCGATATCTTTATTACCGCCTGCTCTTCAATTGGTACTGCGGTGGAGCAATGCCAGTTTATGACTCCACTCCAGCTCGCGCGCATTGACTGCGCGATGGTGGAAGAGGCGATTGAAAAAGGCGAACGGATCGCCGTGTTAGCAACCGTGGCAACCACGCTGAAGCCAACGCTGGATTACGTCCAGCGTAAAGTTCAGCAAAGCGGTAAATCACGAACCATTACGCCTGTATTAATGGAGGATGCATTCCACGCGCTGCTGGCGGGAGATATGGATACCCATGACCGTATCGTCAGTGAAGGGTTACAGAGCGCCTTTACCCACGCGGATGTCGTGATGCTGGCGCAGGCTTCGATGGCGCGCGTTTTACAACAGCTCCCTTCCCCGCCGGTGCCGGTAATGACCTCACCGGAAAGCGGAATTCGCTGGTTGAAAACGCTGGCTGAACGCTAAATTCCCGGCAAAAAAAAGGCCATCATCAGATGGCCAACCATGTCGAAATGGGACCAGCCCTTGACTATGCAGAGAGTCAGGGCTGTTTTTTTATTTCTTACTTAATAACGGTTTTCAGCGCTTCGCCGATATCGGCCAGGCTACGAACAGTTTTCACACCTGCAGCTTCCAGCGCAGCGAATTTCTCATCCGCCGTACCTTTACCACCCGCGATGATCGCACCCGCGTGACCCATACGCTTACCTTTCGGCGCAGTCACGCCCGCGATGTAACCCACAACCGGCTTGGTTACATGATCTTTGATGTAAGCAGCCGCTTCTTCTTCCGCGCTACCGCCGATCTCACCGATCATGACGATCGCTTCAGTCTGCGGATCTTCCTGGAACAGCTTCAGGATGTCGATGAAGTTAGAGCCAGGGATCGGGTCGCCACCGATACCCACACAGGTAGACTGGCCGAAACCATAGTCAGTGGTCTGCTTAACCGCTTCATAGGTCAGGGTACCTGAACGGGAAACGATACCCACTTTACCCGGCTTGTGAATGTGGCCCGGCATGATACCGATTTTACATTCACCCGGAGTGATAACGCCTGGGCAGTTCGGGCCGATCATGCGTACGCCAGCTTCATCCAGCTTCACTTTCACGGTCAGCATATCCAGCGTTGGGATACCTTCGGTGATGGTGATGATAAGCTTGATGCCTGCATCGATTGCTTCCAGAATTGAATCTTTGCAGAACGGTGCCGGAACATAGATAACGGTGGCGGTTGCGCCGGTCGCTTCTACCGCTTCACGTACGGTGTTGAACACTGGCAGACCCAGATGCGTGGTGCCGCCTTTGCCCGGCGTAACGCCACCGACCATTTGCGTACCGTAAGCGATCGCTTGTTCGGAGTGGAATGTCCCCTGGCTACCGGTGAAGCCCTGGCAGATAACCTTGGTATCTTTATTAATTAAAACTGACATTATTTCCCCTCCACTGCGGCAACAACCTGCTGAGCTGCATCCGTCAGACTTTTCGCTGCAATAATATTCAGGCCGCTATCAGCCAGTTTTTTCGCGCCGAGTTCAGCGTTGTTACCTTCCAGACGTACCACAACCGGAACGTTTACACCTACTTCTGCTACCGCGCCGATGATACCGTCAGCGATCAGGTCGCAACGTACGATACCGCCGAAGATGTTAACCAGTACGGCTTTAACATTGTCATCGGAAAGGATAATTTTGAACGCTTCGGTTACACGCTCTTTAGTCGCACCGCCGCCAACGTCGAGGAAGTTAGCCGGTTCGCCGCCGTGCAGCTTAACGATGTCCATGGTGCCCATTGCCAGGCCCGCACCGTTAACCATACAACCGATGTTGCCGTCCAGTGCGACGTAGTTCAGTTCCCACTGTGCAGCCTGCGCTTCACGCGGATCTTCCTGAGACTGGTCGCGCATTTCGCGCAGGTCAGCCTGGCGGAACAGTGCGTTGCCGTCAGCGCCCAGTTTGCCGTCGAGGCAGATCAGGTCACCCTGCTTGGTCACCACCAGCGGGTTGATTTCGATCAGCGCCAGATCGCGCTCCAGGAAGATAGTCGCCAGACCCATGAAGATCTTGGTGAACTGCTGAACCTGTTTACCTTCCAGACCCAGTTTGAACGCCAGCTCACGGCCCTGGTAAGGCATCGGACCTGCCAGCGGATCGAGCGCCACTTTGTGGATCAGGTGCGGGGTTTCTTCCGCTACTTTTTCGATTTCCACGCCGCCTTCGGTAGAGGCCATGAAGACCACGCGACGGGAGCTACGGTCAACAACTGCGCCGAGGTAAAGTTCTTTACCAATGTCGGTCGCGGCTTCAACCAGAATCTGATTTACCGGTTGGCCATGAGCGTCTGTCTGGTAAGTGACCAGACGTTTACCCAGCCAGTGTTCAGCAAAAGCGCGAATGTCTTCTTTGCTGTTTACCACCTTCACACCGCCCGCTTTACCACGGCCACCAGCGTGAACCTGACATTTCACTACCCACGGGCCAGCGCCGATTTTAGATGCAGCTTCTTCGGCTTCACGCGGAGTAGTACAGGCATAACCCACCGGTGCCGGTAAGCCATAGCGGGCAAAAAGTTGTTTTGCCTGATATTCATGTAAGTTCATGTGTTCTGTCCATCCTTCAGGTAATCGTTATCTTTTACCCGTAGGTCTGATAAGCGTCCAGACCTACGGGGCAGGTGATACTCTTATTAACTACACGTCCAGCAGCAGACGCGTTGGATCTTCCAGCAACTCTTTAATGGTTACCAGGAAGCCTACTGACTCACGACCATCGATCAGACGGTGGTCATAAGACAGCGCCAGATACATCATCGGCAGGATTTCAACCTTGCCGGCTACCGCCATCGGACGATCTTTGATGGCATGCATACCCAGGATGGCGCTCTGCGGTGGGTTGATGATCGGCGTAGACATCAGGGAACCGAACACACCACCGTTAGTGATGGTGAAGTTACCACCCGTCAGATCTTCGACCGTCAACTTGCCGTCGCGACCTTTAACTGCCAGTTCTTTAATATTCTTCTCAATGTCAGCCATACCCAGCAGATCCACATCACGCAGGACCGGCGTGACCAGGCCACGCGGCGTGGAGACCGCCATGCTGACATCAAAGTAGTTGTGGTAAACCACGTCATCGCCGTCGATGGACGCGTTCACTTCCGGATAGCGTTTCAGCGCTTCAACAACCGCTTTCACGTAGAAAGACATAAAGCCCAGACGGATACCGTGGCGTTTCTCGAACGCATCACCGTATTGCTTACGCAGGTCCATGATTGGCTTCATGTTGACTTCGTTGAACGTGGTCAGCATGGCGGTAGAATTTTTCGCTTCCAGCAGACGCTCGGCTACGCGTTTGCGCAGACGGGTCATCGGAACACGTTTTTCGCCACGCGCGCCCAGTTGAGCCTGCGGTGCAGGTGCTGCAGCCGGCGCTTTTGCTTCGGCTTTCGCAGCCGGAGCTTTCGCCAGATGTTTTTCAACATCTTCACGGGTGATACGACCGCCGACACCGGTGCCGTTGATAGCGCTGGCTTCGAGGTTATGCTCACCCAGCAGGCGACGGATCGCCGGGCTCAGGGCATCGTTGTTCTGCTCAGCAAGAGACGCCTGCTGGCGCTGTGCCGGAGTAGAATCTTTCTCTTCAGACTTAGCACTGGTTTCTTTACCGGTGCTGTTGCCTTCACGCAGGCGACCGAGGATCTGGCGAGAAGTGACGGTTGTCCCTTCATCTTCCAGAACAGCATCAAGAATACCGTCCGCTGATGCCGGTACTTCCAGTACCACTTTGTCAGTTTCGATTTCTACCAGTACTTCATCACGACGTACTGCATCGCCCGGTTTTTTGTGCCAGGTTGCAACCGTTGCATCCGCTACGGATTCAGGCAGGTCGGGAACAAGAATATCTACGCTACTCATTATTTATCCTTTATTTAATCGACGTTCAGCGCGTCATTTACCAGATCTTGTTGCTGCTTCTGGTGAACGGACATATACCCTACTGCCGGAGAGGCAGAGGCCGGGCGACCTGCATAACGCAGAGCTGACCCAAATGGAATTACTTCACGGAAATGATGCTGGCTGCAGTACCATGCGCCCTGGTTGAGCGGCTCTTCCTGGCACCAGACAAAATCATGTACGTGAGCAAATGGTTTCAGCGCTTCCTGCACCGCTTTATGCGGGAACGGATAGAGCTGTTCGATGCGCACAATGGCGACATCTTTTTGGTCGTTCTTGCGGCGTTGCTCCAGCAGGTCGTAATAAACCTTACCAGAACACATCACGACGCGCTTCACGCCTTTAGGATCAAGTTCATCTACTTCGCCAATGGCTGGCAGGAAAGTACCATTTGCCAGTTCGTCCAGCGTAGACACCGCCAGCGGATGACGCAGCAGCGACTTCGGTGACATCACCACCAGCGGACGACGCATACCGCGCAGCGCCTGACGACGCAGCATGTGATAAACCTGCGCCGGGGTAGACGGGACGCAAACCTGCATGTTTTGCTCAGCGCAAAGTTGCAGATAACGTTCCAGACGCGCGGAGGAGTGTTCCGGACCCTGACCTTCATAGCCGTGCGGCAGCAGCATAACCAGACCGCACATACGGCCCCATTTCTGCTCGCCGGAAGAGATGAACTGGTCGATAACGACCTGTGCACCGTTAGCGAAGTCGCCGAACTGTGCTTCCCAGATGGTTAGCGTGCGCGGTTCTGCTGTGGCATAACCGTACTCGAACGCCAGCACGGCTTCTTCAGACAGCACGGAGTCCCATACGCGGAAGGTGCCCTGTCCGTTATGCACATGCTGCAACGGCGTGTAGGTTGAACCGTTCGCCTGGTTATGAATCACCGCGTGACGGTGGAAGAAGGTTCCGCGACCGGAGTCTTCACCCGACAGACGGACCGGAATGCCTTCGTCAACCAGCGTGGCGTAAGCCAGATTCTCTGCACCACCCCAGTCAAACAGCTTCTCGCCTGCGGCCATGGCCTGACGGTCGCCGTAAATCTTGGCAACACGCGACTGCATTTCAACCGCTTCAGGTACAGTGCTGATGCGTTTTGCCAGCTCCTGCAGACGCTTCATCTCAACTTTGTTCGGGTAGTTTTCATCCCACTCGTGGTTGAGGTACGGCGACCAGGTGAAGGAGTGCATGTTCATTGGACGCCACTCTTTCACTACGCATTCGCCAGCATCCAGCGCGTCACGGTACAGATTGACCATCTCGGTCGCATCTTCCAGCGTGGCGACCTTGTCCGCTTCCAGCTTATCAGCGTAGATTTTGCGCGGGGTCGGATGCTTTTTGATTTTCTGATACATCAGCGGCTGGGTTGCGCTCGGCTCGTCGGCTTCGTTGTGGCCGTGACGGCGGTAGCACACCAGATCGATGAAGACATCGCGTTTAAAGGTATTACGGAAATCCAGCGCCAGACGCGTCACGAAAGCGACCGCTTCCGGGTCATCCGCGTTCACGTGGAAAATCGGCGCCTGAACCATCTTACCGATGTCGGTACAGTACGGTGTAGAACGCGCATCCAGCGGGTTAGACGTAGTGAAGCCCACCTGGTTGTTGATAACGATGCGAACGGTACCGCCCACTTCGTAACCACGGGCTTTCGACATGTTCAGGGTTTCCTGAACCACGCCCTGCCCGGTAACTGCCGCATCACCGTGAATGGTGATTGGCAGGACTTTATTGCTGCTCGGCTCGTCCAGACGATCCAGACGCGCACGTACGGAACCGATAACCACCGGGCTAACGATTTCCAGGTGCGACGGGTTAAACGCCAGTGCCAGGTGCACCAGACCGCCTTCGGTTTCGATATCTGATGAGAAGCCCATGTGGTACTTCACGTCACCGGTGCCGAGGTGTTCTTTATGTTTGCCCGCAAATTCGTCGAACAGTTCCTGCGGGCGTTTGCCCAATACGTTAACCAGAACGTTCAGACGACCACGGTGCGCCATGCCCAGTACCACTTCACGGGTACCGCTGTTACCGGCGTGGCGGATCATCTCTTTGAGCATTGGGATTAACGCATCGCCGCCTTCCAGCGAGAAGCGTTTCGCGCCCGGGAACTTAGCGCCCAGGTAGCGTTCCAGACCTTCTGCTGCGGTCAGTTCACTGAGGAAGCGTTTCTTCTCTTCGCTACTGAATGCGGCACGGCCAGACTCGATACGCTGCTGAAGCCAACGTTTTTCTTCGGTGCTGGTGATGTGCATATACTCGGCGCCAATTGGGCCGCAGTAGGTTTGTTTCAGCGCAACAACCAGGTCGCTCAGCTTCATCGTGTCTTTGCCGCCGGCAAAAGAACCTACGTTAAAGCTTTCCTGGAAATCCGCATCGGTCAGATCGTGGAAAGACGGGTCCAGATCGGCCACATTTTCTTGCTGCCACAGTCCCAGCGGATCAAGATTCGCATGCTGATGACCGCGGAAACGATAGGCGTTAATGAGCTGCAGGACTTTAACCTGCTTCACATTGGCATCAGGGTCGGAAATAGAAGAAGAGTAACGTGGGGTAATCAACGCCTGTCGACGGAAATAATCACGTGTTTTTGAGTGAAGTTGATCCGGTTTGACTCCGGTACCAGGTAACTGCTGGAACGTCGAACGCCAGTTAGCATCTACCGAGTCAGGGTCGGTTAAGAAGTCTTCATAGAGCTGTTCTATCCAGCTCTGGTTAGAACCAGAGAGGTAAGAAGAGTCCAACCAGGCTTTCAAAGCGCTGTTCTGCATCGTGATCCCTTAAGCATTTGTATGCTTACTTCGCCGTGGATACTACCACGCACACCGATGTGCGTGCCGGGGTTCACTTGCGAGCTCTTTTTGTTTGGCTCGCGAAGGAACCTTTAAAAACTGTCTAATCATGTGGCAGTTTTTAGAGGTTTCCTGCACTTAAATTGCCTGATGGCGCTTCGCTAATCAGGCCTACAAGGTACGTAACCCGTAGGCCGGATAAGACGCTACGTCGCCATCCGGCAACCACTACAACTACTTACGCACTACGTTTGAGCAGCATCGACTTAATATGGCCGATGGCGCGCGTCGGGTTTAGTCCTTTCGGACATACGCTGACGCAGTTCATGATGCTATGGCAGCGGAATACGCTGAAAGCGTCACTTAAACCTTCCAGGCGGCTGTCGGTCTCGGTATCGCGGCTATCAATTAAGAAGCGATACGCTGCCAGCAGGCCTGCCGGGCCAATAAATTTGTCCGGGTTCCACCAGAATGATGGGCAGGACGTTGAGCAGCATGCACACAAAATACATTCATACAGCCCATCGAGCTTCTCACGCTGCTCTGGCATTTGTAAATGCTCACGAGCTGGCGGATTTTTCCCATTATTCAACAAGTAAGGCTTAATCTTCTCATACTGTGCGTAGAATTGCCCCATGTCTACCACCAAATCGCGCACAACCGGTAAACCCGGCAGCGGGCGAATGACAATTTTTTTGCCCGGCTGATTCAGTGCAGAAATAGGAGTGATACAGGCCAGTCCATTTTTGCCGTTCATGTTCAGACCGTCGGAGCCACAAACCCCTTCACGGCACGAGCGACGAAACGACAGCGACGGATCTTTTTCTTTCAGCTGCATCAAGGCATCCAGCAGCATCATGTCGCGCCCTTCTTCCGCCTCCAGGGTGTAATCCTGCATGCGCGGAGCGTCGTCAACATCCGGGTTATAGCGATAAACTGAAAACTCGAGTTTCATTGTCCTGTCTCCGCATTAATAAGTACGAATCTTCGGCGGGAATGCCGGGCGCAGCTTCGGTTCCATATTGACTTGACGTCGCGTCATGGATTCCGACTCTGGCAGGTACAGGGAATGGCACAGCCAGTTTTCATCATCACGTTCCGGGAAGTCGAAGCGGCTATGCGCGCCACGGCTTTCGGTACGGAAGTTTGCAGATACTGCAGTGGCGTACGCGGTCTCCATCAGGTTATCCAACTCCAGACACTCAACGCGCTGGGTGTTGAACTCGCTGGAGGTATCGTCCAGACGGGCATTTTTCAGGCGTTCGCGGATCGCTTTCAGCTCTTCCAGACCTTTCGCCATCGCATCGCCTTCGCGGAATACCGAGAAGTTATGCTGCATACATTCTTGCAGCGCTTTGCGAATCGCCACCGGGTCTTCACCGTTACGGTTACCGTTCCAGCGGTTCAGACGCGCCAGAGAAGCGTCGATTTCATCTTCGGTCGCATCCAGCAGGTCACCCTGCTCAGCAATGGATTCCTGCAGATGCAGACCAACCGCACGACCGAATACTACCAGGTCCAGCAGCGAGTTGCCGCCCAGACGGTTGGCGCCGTGAACCGATACGCAGGCGATTTCGCCGACGGCAAACAGCCCAGGGATCACCACATCTTCGCCCTGCTCATTCACGGTCAGCGCCTGACCGGTTACTTTGGTCGGAATACCGCCCATCATATAGTGGCAGGTTGGGATAACCGGAATCGGCTCTTTGACCGGGTCAACGTGAGCAAAGGTACGGGACAGTTCGAGAATACCCGGCAGACGGGATTCCAGTACTTCTTTACCCAGGTGGTCGAGTTTCAGTTTGGCGTGCGGACCCCACGGGCCGTCACAGCCGCGACCTTCGCGAATTTCGATCATGATGGAACGCGCCACCACGTCACGACCCGCCAGGTCTTTCGCATTCGGGGCATAACGCTCCATGAAGCGCTCGCCGTGTTTGTTCAGCAGGTAGCCACCTTCACCACGGCAGCCTTCTGTTACCAGAACGCCTGCACCGGCGATACCGGTTGGGTGGAACTGCCACATCTCCATATCCTGCACCGGCACGCCAGCGCGGATAGCCATACCAACACCGTCACCGGTATTGATGTGGGCATTAGTGGTGGACTGATAAATACGGCCAGCACCACCGGTCGCCAGCACGGTCGCACGGGCTTTGAAGTAAACCACTTCACCGGTTTCGATACACAGCGCGGTACAACCGACAACGGCGCCATCGGCGTTTTTCACCAGGTCCAGCGCATACCACTCGGAGAAGATAGTGGTATGGTTTTTCAGGTTCTGCTGATACAGCGTGTGCAACAGTGCATGACCGGTACGGTCGGCCGCTGCCGCAGTACGTGCCGCCTGCTCGCCGCCGAAGTTCTTCGACTGGCCGCCAAACGGACGTTGATAAATTGTGCCATTGTCGAGGCGAGAGAACGGCAGCCCCATGTGGTCCAGCTCCAGAATCGCTTCCGGACCGGTTTTACACATATATTCAATAGCGTCCTGGTCACCAATGTAGTCCGACCCTTTAACGGTGTCGTACATGTGCCATTCCCAGTTATCTTCATGGGTATTACCGAGCGCAACGGTGATGCCACCCTGCGCGGATACGGTATGGGAACGGGTTGGGAACACTTTGGAGAGCAGCGCACAGGTCTGACCGCTCTGGGAAATTTGCAGCGCCGCGCGCATACCTGCGCCGCCGGCACCAATCACAACAGCATCAAATTCTCTGACTGGCAGTTTCATTACACACCCCACACCACAACAAATCCATAAATGACGTAAACCACCAGCGCAACGACGATAGCCAGTTGCAGAATCAGGCGCACAGCCAGAGGTTTAACGTAGTCGGTCAACACCTGCCACATGCCGATCCAGGCATGAATCAAGATGGAGAAAAGTGCCAGCAGGGTGAAGACTTTGGTGAATGCCGATGAGAAGAAACCGGTCCAGACTTCATACGTCAGCTCGCCGCTGGTGGCGAAGAAACCGACCATATAGATGATGTATAACGTCAGAACGATAGCGGTAGCACGGACCAGAATGAAGTCATGTACGCCGTTGCGTCCTAATGCGGAGGCGTTGCTTACCATACGAGGACTCCTGCGAGAAGTGAAAGCACGACAATGATAACGAAACAAATTTTGGCGGAGCGTGTCCCTGCTTCGAGGGTTTCTTCGATATAGCCAAAATCCATCAACAGATGGCGAATGCCCATTACGGCGTGATATGCCAGCGCAATCAGGATCCCCCACAGAATTAACTCCACAAAGAAGTTATTCATAATGGATGACGCGGTGAGGAAACCTTCAGGGGAGGAAAGGCTGGTACCCAATAACCACAACAGAATCCCGACCGCCACAAAGGTGATCACTCCGGATACGCGATGGAGAATGGACGCTATCGCCGTGATTGGGAACCGGATCGTTTGCAGATCCAGATTGACAGGTCTTTGTTTTTTCACATTTCTTATCATGAATAACGCCCACATGCTGTTCTTATTATTCCCTTTAGACTTCGGGTACAGAAGATGAAGACACCTGTAGCCTGAAAGACGACGGGATTTCCTTCCTCCGGTCTGCGTGCGGGTCAGACAGCGTCCTTACTATAACTACGCGTCATATAAAACACTGCTTCCAGATGCTAAAACGACACGTTACAACGCTGGTTGGCTCGGGATTGCAGGGTATTCCGGAGACCTGGCGGCAGTATAGGACGTTCACAAAATCATTACAATTAACCTACATATAGTTTGTCGGGTTTTATCCCGAACAGTGACATAGGTCACGATAACAACATTATTTTAATTTTTAATCATCCAATTTGACAATCATTAAACAAAGTTGTTACAAACGACACCAGAAAAAGCATATAATGCGTAAAAGTTATGGGGTCACTCTTTCACCGGAGATTTAGTTATGTAACAGTGTGGAAGTATTGACCAATACCTTCAGGACAGTTATTAGTGATAGACAGGTTAAATAATTCGGATTGCTAAGTTCTTGATTTGCAGTTTATTCGCCATGAAAAGACCGTTTTACCTGCAAGCGCCCATAGCTCTGTACCCAGGTCATCCCCTCTTTCGCAGAGCGGCGAGCCAAATAACAAACTGGTAACGGTTTATTGATGCACGAAGGCAAATTTAAGTTCCGGCAGTCTTAAGCAATAAGGCGCTAAGGAGACCGTAAATGGCTGATACTAAAGCAAAACTCACTCTAAATGGTGACGCTGCTATTGAACTGGATGTGCTGAAAGGTACGCTCGGTCAAGATGTTATTGATATTCGTAGCCTTGGCTCAAAAGGGATGTTTACTTTTGACCCAGGTTTCACCTCTACCGCATCCTGCGAATCCAAAATTACTTTCATCGACGGTGACGAAGGTGTTTTGCTGCATCGCGGCTTCCCGATTGACCAACTGGCGACCGAGTCCAACTATCTGGAAGTGTGTTATATCCTGCTGTACGGCGAAAAACCGACGCAGGAAGAGTACGACGAGTTCAAAACCACAGTCACTCGCCATACCATGATCCACGAGCAGATCACCCGTCTGTTCCACGGTTTCCGCCGCGACTCTCACCCGATGGCCGTTATGTGCGGTGTAACCGGAGCGCTGGCAGCGTTCTATCATGACTCGCTGGATGTAAACAACGCGCGTCACCGTGAAATCGCCGCCTTCCGCCTGCTGTCCAAAATGCCAACCATGGCAGCGATGTGCTACAAATATTCCATCGGGCAGCCGTTCGTGTACCCACGTAACGATCTCTCCTACGCCGGTAACTTCCTGAACATGATGTTCTCTACGCCGTGCGAAAAATACGAAGTGAATCCGATTCTGGAACGCGCAATGGACCGTATCTTAATCCTGCACGCTGACCACGAACAGAACGCCTCAACCTCTACCGTACGTACCGCGGGCTCTTCTGGCGCTAACCCGTTTGCCTGCATCGCGGCAGGTATTGCTTCCCTGTGGGGACCGGCACACGGCGGCGCAAACGAAGCTGCGCTGAAAATGCTGGAAGAAATCAGCTCTGTTAAACACATTCCGGAATTTGTTCGCCGCGCGAAAGACAAGAATGATTCCTTCCGCCTGATGGGCTTTGGTCACCGTGTTTATAAAAACTATGACCCGCGCGCTACCGTCATGCGTGAAACCTGCCACGAAGTGCTGAAAGAACTGGGTACCAAAGATGATCTGCTGGAAGTGGCGATGGAACTTGAGCACATTGCGCTCAACGACCCGTACTTCATTGAGAAGAAACTCTACCCGAACGTAGACTTCTACTCCGGCATCATCCTGAAAGCGATGGGTATTCCGTCCTCCATGTTCACCGTGATCTTCGCCATGGCACGTACCGTTGGCTGGATTGCACACTGGAACGAAATGCACACCGACGGCATGAAAATCGCGCGTCCGCGTCAGCTGTACACCGGCTACGACAAGCGCGATTTTAAGTCTGATATTAAGCGTTAATTGTTCAGGCCACCGGATAATTCCGGTGGCTTTTTTCAGTTCCCGTCTTGTTCATTGCATTCACCTCTTCAATATTAATTTCTCTCGTTTACTCGCCCTTTAATATATTTAATTGAGCGCAACCCCTACCCGATTTAATATAGCATTAATTGCCAAGGCATTATTTGATTTTTAAATTCATTAACTATTTAATCCGGCCTCATAAAACACAGCACTGGATTAAATGGCATGGGCGACCTTATTTATCTGAAGATAACAGGTAAGCGACAAGGCGATATCTCTTCTGGTTGTGGTACAGACGCATCGATAGGAAATCGCTGGCAGGAAAACCATCCTGATGAGATTTTTGCTTTTTCGCTCTCTAACGGATTAGTTAATATGGGTTCTGGTATTAATACCCGGGCGCTAAGATTTGAAAAATTAATTGATAAAAGCACACCGCTATTTATTAACGCCATCAATAACAATGAACGTCTGTTTATTGAAATTGATTTATGGCGAATAAACAGATTCGGCAGATGGGAACGCTACTATTATATTCAATTAAGAAATGCTTCGGTAAAAAGCATACAAACCTATGTGGCCCTAAACGAGCTGGATACCGAAGAAATTGCAATATCGTATGACTATATTCTTTGCAAGCACCTGATTGCTAATACGGAATCTAACTACCTGGCGTTACCTGCTGAGTACAACCGTTTGTTTATACCACCCCGCAATCAGCCGGTTAGTTCGATAATACCCGTTGCGAACCGCCCTTCTCCCCCAGCACCACTCATTCCTGCAGTCACACCGGTCTATGCCAAATCCTGTCTGAAAGAGAAAGGCTGTACAGACGCGGGGAGCCGTGAAGAATCGGCTGATAATTTCGGACAGATGGCGATTTTCGCACAATCTTCCGTCGATGATTGTTGCGGATATGCGCAGCCCGCAGAAGCCTCGGTCGCACTGCCGATCTTAGGTGGGCTGACGCAGGTGTGGGGCGAGTGGTCACTCAGTGGCATTCTCAGCGCCGCACGCGGCGTTCCTTATATCGGAGCGTTAGCTTCCGCGCTGTATATTCCGTCTTCGGGGACGGGCAGCGCACGCGTTCCCGGACGTGATGAGTTCTGGTATGAGGAAGAACTGCGGAAAAAGGCGCTGGTAGGTGGCACAGCCACAACCCGCGTTCGTTTTTTCTGGGGAACCGACATTCACGGTAAGTCGCAAGTCTACGGCGTGCATACCGGCGAAGGTACTCCGTATGAAAACGTGCGCGTCGCGAATATGCTATGGAATGATGGACACCATCGTTATGAATTTACGCCTGCCCACGACGTAGACGGGCCGTTAATCACATGGACGCCAGAAAATCCTGCGACGGGTGATGTACCTAAACATACTGGAAGCGATATTCCACCGCTTGATCAGCCAACAATTCTGGTGACACCCATCCCGGATGGCAAAAATGAGTACACCACGCCACCGTTCCTTGTGCCGGATGTCGCCGATTTTAACGATTATATTCTGGTCTTTCCGGCCGATTCAGGCATTCAGCCGATATATATTTATCTCAGTGAGAGAAAAACATCTTATACTCATGGGCATAAGCACTATCCTCCCAAAAATAGACCTTGGGAAGAAGTAATAAAAAACACGAAGTCTGGTCCAGCAAAATTCAAACCAGAAGTCAATATCGAATCTGTAGATCAGAATGTATGGGAGAATGGTACTCCAACGACTAATGGACAAAACTGGAAAGTTAAAGAATTCAATAACGTCCAAGGCGCTTACAAAGGGAAAGAAACGACATGGGTGGTTACCAAAGAGTCACAGGGAACTATTCACTCTCATCCGATAGGTTCAAATGAGGCCAGAAAGTTAATAAAATGAAAAACAATTACAATATTTTAGGAAAAAACTATCACCTTGAAAAGGTTAACAACATTTATGATGAGTTGTCTGGTTTAGATTTTACCAAAAAGGTATCAGATGAGGTCACTCGGCTAGATGAAGATTTATTGCAACTAGTTTTTAACGATAAGTTAATCATAGATGTTGGTTGGTATCCCCCATTTGATGAAAATGGAGAGTTTATTATTCAGATGATCCAGAACAGTGACTGGGAAAACCCTTCAGTTACAATATCTTCCGGTTGGGATAAAAATGAGTTGATTGAAAAATTAAACAAGGTTTTAGGTCAGTTGCCTTTCATTTTAAAAGCTGAATAACTATTTCAAAACCAAATAACAGCACTCTGCAAAGCCTCTTATTATTAAGTTGAATATATGAATCATCTTAAGCAAAAACTCGAAGACTACACAGAATCCGAATTCTTAGACTTCCTAAATGAATTCTCTGCAAACCCGCGCCACCAGGGAGAAATGGATCGTGAATCTTACATCGACTCATTAGTCGATCATTTCGATAAAATCGTGGACCATCCGGAAGGTAATGGTTTGATTTTTTATCCCCCGGATGACAGGGAAGACAGCCCACAAGGCGTCATTGATGAAATAAAAAGATGGCGTAAGTCCCAGGGACGCTCATCATTTAAACAATCAACCTAAAAATTTCAAATCAAGTCGTTAAACATCAATACCAATTATAGAACAGCGTAGTTTTATACATCCAGGAAAATTAAAATGACAATAACAGTTACGGTTCAAGCTCAACTCATCGTCGGTGAAACTCAGGTAATAGAAAGTTTAGCCCCTGAAGGTTCATACGCTGCTGTATTTGAAGATAATGGTCAAACCGGGTACTTCTATGCGTTTGATGAATCTGCAGACGGAAATCCTATCAAAGATGCTCTACATATTTACAATGCAGAAGACGTTTCAGATGGACATATCCCATCAGATGTGAAGATCGGTTGGTCAGAAGATAGTAAGAAATGTGTGTTGCTGATAAATGGTTACCCACATGGCGTCTTTGATTTTGAATCTAAGAATGGATACTGCCGGAGCGATTTTCCACCTACAATCAGTCAGGAGTGGTCTATCTTCGGGCATGCCTGGAATGATGCTGTCGACGATTTTTTCAGATAACAGGCATCAATACCCGATCGCCGGTTAGTCCGTTTTTATTGATACCTGATATTTTTTTCAGTGGACTTTTTCTCTATGCTGTATCAAGACATTGAATGCAGTATAAAACAAGGGAGCATGGGATGCCTGTTTTGCAGTGGAGCCTGTTGTTTGTGCTATCGCTCCTTCTTTCCCTGCTCTTTCTGTTTATCCATCTTCCAGGCCCCTTGCTGCTCGGTTCGATGATCGTCGGCATCATTTTCAGTATGCGCGGCATCTCGCTGCATCCTCCTCGCTGCACGTTTCTTGGCGCACAGGCGATTCTCGGCTGCATGATTGCCCAAAATCTGACCGGTTCAATCTTTACAACCCTTGCAGCCCACTGGCCGATGGTGATTGTTATCCTGCTGGCAACCCTTATCAGCAGCGCGATAATCGGCTGGCTGCTGGTTCGCTATAGTAATCTACCTGGGAATACCGGTGCGTGGGGCTCGTCACCAGGCGGTGCAGCTGCAATGGTCGCAATGGCCCAGGATTATGGCGCCGACATCCGGCTGGTGGCGTTTATGCAGTATCTGCGCGTACTGTTGGTGGTCGGCGCGGCAGCGCTGGTCACCCGGCTGGTGATGGGCGACCAGGCCCAAACGGTCAGTGAACAAATCATCTGGTTTCCGCCACTAAGCGGCAATCTTTTCAGTACTCTGATGCTGGCCGCCGTTGCCGGCACGGCTGGACGCCTACTGCGTATTCCCTCTGGCGTTATGCTATTGCCAATGCTGGTGGGTGCCATGCTGAATGCAAGCGGAGTGATGGTGATTGAACTGCCGGAATGGCTACTGGCTATAGCCTACATGTCAATTGGCTGGCAAATCGGTCTTGGCTTTGACAAGCAGATCTTTTTGATGGCATTACGACCACTGCCACAGATCCTGTTGTCTATTTTTTCACTGATGGCGATCTGCGCAGCCATGGCCTGGGGACTGGCGCATTACATGCAGATCGATTTTCTCACTGCCTATCTGGCAACCAGTCCTGGAGGAGTGGATTCTGTTGCGGTGATCGCCGCAGGAAGCCACGCTGATATGGCGCTCATCATGGCGATGCAAACCCTGCGACTGTTCAGCATTTTGTTAACTGGCCCCGCAGTCGCGCGGTTTATTTCGGTGCACGCACCAAAACAACCCGCTTAGTGCTGACAACCCGGGCACCAGTAAAAGGGGCGCGAAGAGAGCATCGTTTTCTCGATTATTCCACCACAACGCTCACAGGTTTCGCCATCCCGATGAAAGACCTTAAAGCGAAACAACGCACCGTGATGTTTATTCTCATCGGCCAGGCCGCGGGTAGTATAAGACAGCCGCGGAATATCAAGCAGCGCATGTGCCAGTTTATCCAGTTGCTCATCACTAAGCTGCGACGCTTTATGCTGCCCGGTCAACCCAACCTGCCAAAGGATCTCTACCCGCAGGTAGTTACCTAATCCAGCCAGAAACGCCTGGTCCAGTAGCAGACCAGAAAACTGGCGATTGCGAAAACGCGGAGATAACAGACGCGCTTTAACCTCATCGGGCGTTAAACGTAAATCCAGCACATCCGGCCCTACCCGTTGCAGGAACGGATGGGTGGAGAGCTGTTCTGGCGTTAGCATTTCGATATCAGACGCGCTATAGAGCAGGATAGTTTTGTCGTGTGTCTGCAGCCTGACACGCAGTACCCGCGAAGTTTGCGGGATTTTGCCGGTATCCACCACTCGCCACACGCCATAGAGCTGATTGTGACTGTACAGCGTCAGGCCATTAGAAAAATGGGTCAGTAATGCTTTCCCCCGCGTATCAAGCTGGGTAACACGTTGCCCAATCAGTTGAGATTGATACGGTTTTAACTGCTCAAAGGCAAACCAGACATCCGTCAGGGGTTTGCCTTTGACTGCCGCCTCCAGGTTATCCGCCGCGCGGCGGATCTCCGGGCCTTCAGGCATAATACTGTCCTTTGTTAATGTGTTGCGCCGCCCGTCACTGCGATATCGCTTTCCACCTGCAAGGCGGTGGCAATCGCAATCTCCAGCGCACGGCGCACCGTTTCTGTCGCCATACTTGGCGCCCCGGGATGCTGTGCAGCCTGTTGCGGCAAATAAGGGATATGAATAAAGCCGCCCTTCACCGCCGGTACGTCGCGTAGTTTATGCAGCAGGCCATACATCACGTGGTTACACACGAAAGTACCCGCAGTCTGGGAAACCGAGGCCGGAATTCCCGCGTTGCGCATGGCGACAACCATCGCTTTAATCGGCAACGAACTAAACCATGCCGCCGGGCCATCGACCACAATCGGCACATCTACCGGCTGTTGCCCCTGGTTATCCACAATACGCGCATCGTCAACGTTAATTGCCACGCGTTCCACGGTGATATCCGTGCGACCACCCGCCTGCCCCACCGCCAGCACCAGTGATGGCGACAACGCGTCAATCGCGGCGTTGAGTACAGCGAGAGACTCGCCAAAGACACACGGTAGTTGGCGGGCTATTACGCGGCATCCGCCGATAATAGCATTGTCGAGGCTCGAGACCACTTCCCAGGAAGGGTTAACTGACTCGCCGCCAAAGGGTTCAAATCCCGTGATGAGTACTGTTTTCATCCTTCCTCCTTACAGGAACATCAGGAAATACATCAGGAACACGTTGACCAGCAGCAGCAGTATGCCGGTTGGCACCTGCGCTTTAATCACCGCATTTTTGTCCGGTAGTTCCAGCAACGCTGCAGGAACAATATTAAAGTTCGCCGCCATCGGCGTCATCAGCGTCCCACAATAGCCGGAGAACATACCAATCGCCGCCATTACCGCTGGGTTGCCGCCGTGTTGCAGTACGAGGATTGGAATACCAATCCCAGCGGTCACGATCGGGAAAGCAGCAAACGCATTACCCATAACCATGGTCAGCAATGCCATGCCGATGGTGTACACCGCCACCGCGATAAAGCGACTATCCACCGCCAGATATTCCTGCGTCAGGTATGAAATGCCGCTACCGACACCCGCAGCTGTAAACAGCAACCCAAGCGTAGCCAGAATCTGCGGCAGAATGAACGCCCAGCCAATGGAGTCCAGCAGACGGCGTGCCTCCTGAATCGGTTGATGCACCCGCTCATGGGTCATTTTTATCGCCATCGCCAGACCAATCAACGAGCCCGCTGTCATTGAAAAGAGCGTTACCAGCGTGGCGTGATTACCCGGCCCGAACAGCGCATCCTGTAAGCCCGGAATATGATTGAACATCAGTACGCCAATGACCGTTACCACCGGGATCGCTAATGCCGGGAAAAACAGGCGGTTGCCCAGGCGGCTGGCGCTTTCTTCGCGCTGTTGCTGCGTGCGTTGATGGTAACTTCCCAGCTTCACTCCACCAAAACCCGCGATCAGGGCCAGCACAACCACCGCAACGCCGACGGCAATATGCACTGCACGTTTATCGCCAAACAGCGAGTATGTCCAGTCACCAAGCAGAAACAGTACGCCATATATGCCCCAAAACAGGCCTGTGGTGAAACGACGCGGGTTCGCTTTGTCCTGCCAGGACATCAGCGCCACAATCAGTAATACCGCACCTGCCAGCCAGTAGAGATAGCTTTGTTGAAAATTCATTTCGCTTCCCCTTTCGCTGCGGCATTCGCTTTCGCCACTTCACGTTGCAAATAGCTATCCAGACGCCACAAACGCGTGCCGTGGATCAGGAAAGCACAAATTGCCGTCGGGATCCCCCACAAGGCGATATGCAGCGGTTCGGTCTGGATCCCACCAGACTCCAGCATAAAGTTGTGCATGAATATGATCGCGCCGAAGGCAACAAAGATATCTTCACCGAAAAACAGCCCGACGTTATCGGTCGCCGCTGACATTGCGCGCAGGCGATAGCGAACCGCGCCGGGTATCTCGCCGTGATTTTTCTCGGCGGCCCCTTCCGCCATTGGCGCCAGCAGCGGGCGCACCATCTGCGGATGCCCGCCCAGACTGGTCAGCCCTAACGCAGCGGTCGCTTCGCGAATGAACAGATAGACAATAAGCAGACGGCCACTGGTGGCACTGCGGATTTTCGCAATCCACGCCTGAGCGCGCTCTTTGAGCCCGTGACGTTCCAGCAGGCCAATAACCGCCAACGGGATCAGCAGGATAAACGGCAGGTTGCGGGTGTTAAGAAAACCTTCACCCAGCTTCTCGAGGATGGTGGCGATCGGCATATGCGCCGCCAGTCCCGTGACGATCCCGGCAATAATAACCACCAATACCGGATTAAAACGTAAAAGAAATCCGACCACGATGACGGCGATCCCCGTCAATGGCCAGAGAGAAATTACCTCTCCCATAATTCATTCCCGTATATGTTGTTGTGTAATATATTGTTGTTTTGTATGGTAAATCTTATGCACCAATTTCAATATTGCATGCATTAAAGGCGCTACGCAAGCGACGGGCAAAAGCGAGTGCGTGCTCGCCATCCCCATGAATGCATACCGTCTGGGCGGTCACGCTTGCCCATGTTCCACTTTGGCTTTTTACTCTGCCGGATTGCACCATTTCTAACGTTTGCGCCAGCGCCTGCTCTTCATCCTCAATCAGTGCGCCCGGCTGGCTGCGAGGTACCAGACTGCCATCGGCCTGATAACCCCGATCGGCAAAAACCTCCTGACGCGTTATCAAGCCATAGTGTTCTCCAGCGCGAATCAGTTCGCTTCCCGCCAGCCCGACCAGAACCAGCGACGGATCGCAGGCATGAACCGCTCTCGCAATTGCATCAGCCAATTGAGGATCTTTCGCCGCCTGGTTATAGAGCATGCCATGCGGTTTGACATGGCGCATCACGCCACCTTCTGCCCGCGTGATGGCAGCCAGCGCGCCAATTTGATACAGCGTCTGTGCATACACCGTTTGTGCAGGCAGTGCCATGGCGCTACGACCAAAATTTTCCCGATCCGGAAAGCTGGGGTGCGCACCTACCGCCACACCATTTTTTAACGCATCACGCACGCTTGAGAGCATAGTTTGCGCATCGCCGGCGTGAAACCCACAGGCGATGTTGGCCGATGACACCAATTGCAGCAACGCTGCATCGTTCGCACATCCCTCACCGAGGTCTGCATTGAGATCAATTTTCATTGTTAAGTCGCCATGCTAACTGTTCCAGATAACGCTGCTGGTCGTACCGCGCCTTCAGCGCTTCCTCCAGCGAACACTGCACAAAATGAATCGGCTGACCGAGCGGGATCTGCGCCAGATGATACATATCTGCCTCGATAATACAGGCGATGCGCGGATAGCCACCCGTCGTCTGTGCATCGTTCATCAGCACGATTGGCTGGCCATTATGCGGAACCTGCACCACGCCGGGGAGCAAACCATGCGACAGCAGCTCGCGATCGGTCGTGCGCGTCAGCGGCTGCCCCTGAAGACGATACCCCATACGGTTACTTTGTGGGCTAAGCTGCCACGGCGAGCGCCAGAAAGAGGCCTGCGATACCTCATCAAACTCCTGATATTCAGGGCCGGGCAGTGCGCGAATGAGATTACCCCACATCAGTTGTTTTACACCTTGTGGCCCGCTGAATTGCCGGGTCGATACGCCAATCGCCAGTCGGTCGCCATCACGCAGCAGACGCCCTTCAAACCCACCAATGCCCACTTTCAGATCGGTACTACGCGAGCCCATCACTTCGGGAACATCGATACCGCCCGCTACCGCCAGATAACTGCGCATGCCATGAAGAGGACGTTTTAGCGTCAGACGCTGCCCGGCTTTTACCGGTAACCGCCATCCGCTCCATACGGGAGTTCGATCCAGATGCGCTTCGCATCCGGCACCGGTCAGGGCAAACCAGCCATCGGCTTCAAACTCCACCACCAGTTGCCCCAGCGTGATTTCCAGCGCTGCGGCATTCGCATCATTACCCACCAGCAGGTTAGCCACGTTCAGCGCCGGTTTATCCAGCGCGCCACAGTGACTAATTCCGGATTGACGAAAACTATGGCGTCCCCCGTCCTGTACTGAGGTGTACATGCCAGCGCGGATGATGTTTAACATATCCCCTCCTTCTGCGGGACAAAACGCACAGTATCGCCAGCCCGTAACAGAATCGGCTCCTCCCGTTTTGGATCAAATAACGAAACGGAGGTACGCCCAATCAATTGCCATCCACCGGGTGTGGCAAGCGGGTAGATCCCCGTTTGAGATCCACCGATACCGACAGAACCTGCCGGAACAAGCAAACGCGGTTCCGCACGTCTGGGGGTATGCAGCTGTTCAGGTAAGCTCCCGAGATAGGGAAATCCCGGCTGAAAACCGATAAACCACACCACATAGTCAACTGACGCATGAAGTTCGACGACCTGCTTGTCGCTTAATCCACTGTGTCGGGCGACCTCTGCCAGATCGGGGCCAAACTCACCACCATAGGTCACAGGTATTTCAATAAAACGTGAATCCGGCTCTAGTGCTTCGCTCTCTTCCCACCAGCGCTGCAGGCGTTCAATCGCATCCAGCGCCAGTGTTTGCGGGTCGCGCAGGGTAACCGTGATATTGTTCATTCCCGGAATAGCTTCAAGCACATTCGGGGCGTCAACTAAACGCTGAGCCAGACGCCAGATGCGTTTCTGAGTCGCCAGCGTGATGGGGGGCTCCAGTTCAAGAACCACCGCCGTTTCACCTAACAGATAACAACGCGCTCGCTGCACTTTCATCCCTCTTTGTTACGCTGGATTAGGAATATCGATAAAGGTTATGTCCAGATCGGTATTTTCATTCAGCCATTCGCTTAATGCGCGAATGCCGCCGCGTTCGGTCGCATGGTGACCGGCAGCATAAAAATGCAGCCCCTGCTCGCGGGCTGAGTGAATGGTTTGCTCAGAGACTTCACCGGTAATAAAGGCGTCGACACCAAATCGGGCTGCGCTATCAATAAAACTTTGACCGCCCCCGGTACACCAGGCAACGCGCTGAACTTTCTCCGGCCCGGTATCACCGCACCATAACGGTTTACGACCTAAACGCGCTTCAATCCACGATGCCAGCTCCAGCCCCGGAACCGGCATGGAGAGTTCTCCCCATGGCACCAGCGGTTCAATTTCCCCCATAACGGTGATTCCCAACAACGCGGCCAACTGCGCGTTATTCCCCAATTCCGGGTGTGCATCCAGCGGCAAGTGCCAGCCATACAGGTTGATATCATTTTCTAACAGCGTTTTCAGACGATTGCGCTTCATGCCGCGAATAACCGGAGATTCGCCTTTCCAGAAATAGCCGTGGTGAACAATAACCGCATCCGCTTGCTGGCGTACCGCCTCGTCCAGCAATGCCTGGCTTGCAGTCACACCGGTCACGATTTTATGCACCGTCTCTTTGCCCTCAACCTGCAAACCATTCGGCGCATAATCGCTAATGGCGGCGCTGTTTAGTTTGTCGTTGATCAGTTGTTCCAGTTCGGTGTTTTTCATCATCGTCCTCGTAGTCATCATTTCTGCCTGCCCAATCAGCAACACAGCTTAGGTTAAAATAGCGTCCCCGCCTGCGTTCGTCGATAGCCATTTCACTGACACATAAAGAAACAATCACACCCGCTTTGAACGTGATTTGCTTACCACTACGCGATCTAATTCATGTATATTTATGCAATAAGACAGCATATTGCAAAAATAATCAGATCTGTATCAAAGTTACAACTTTAAGGAAACACACTCGCGCAGCACGTTCAGCCAGTCGCGAGGCATTTACTTCGAGAAAATAATGAATAAACAAGCATCTCAACCACGGGCGATTTACTACGTCGTCGCGCTACAAATCTGGGAATACTTCAGTTTTTACGGCATGCGTGCGCTGCTGATCCTGTATCTCACTAACCAGCTTAAGTACGACGATAATCACGCATATGAACTGTTCAGCGCCTACTGCTCGCTGGTCTATGTCACCCCTATTCTCGGGGGATACCTGGCCGATAAAGTGCTCGGCAATCGAATGGCGGTGATGATCGGCGCATTTTTAATGGCGGTGGGACATCTGGTATTAGGTGCCAGTGAAATGGCTCCGGCGTTCCTCTATTTGTCGCTTGCGATAATTGTCTGCGGCTACGGTCTGTTTAAATCAAATATCAGTTGCCTGCTGGGCGAGTTATATCAACCTGAAGACCCGCGTCGCGACGGTGGATTCTCTCTGCTCTACGCCGCCGGTAACATCGGTTCGATCATCGCACCAATTGCCTGCGGATACGTGCAGGAAGAGTACAGTTGGGCGATGGGCTTTGCGCTGGCTGCCATCGGCATGCTGGCAGGGCTGGTGATTTTCTTATGTGGAAATCGCCATTTCGCCCACACCACCGGCGTCAACAAGGCCGTTCTGTGTGCTAAAACCTTTATTCTGCCAAACTGGGCCTGGCTGTTAGTTCTGCTAGTTACCACACCGCTGCTGATTACCGTGCTGTTCTGGAAAGAGTGGTCCGTTTACGCACTGATTGTTGCCACCATTATTGGTCTGGCAGTTCTGGCGAAGATTTATCGCCAGGCGCAGACGCAGAAACAGCGCAAAGAGCTGGGGCTTATCGTCACGCTGACCTTCTTCAGCCTGTTGTTTTGGGCCTTTGCTCAACAGGGCGGCAGTTCGATCAGCCTGTATATCGACCGCTTCGTTAACCGCGATATTCTGGGGTATTCCGTCCCTACCGCGATGTTCCAGTCGGTTAACGCTTTTGCCGTTATGCTGTGCGGTATCGTACTGGCGTGGGTAGTCAAAGAAAGCGTGAGTGGCAATCGTACCGTACGTATCTGGGGTAAATTTGCCCTTGGCCTCGGCTTAATGAGCGCTGGGTTCTGTATTCTAACCTTGAGCGCTCGCTGGTCCGCTGCTTACGGCCACTCTTCCATGCCGCTGATGGTACTTGGGTTGGCGGTCATGGGCTTTGCCGAACTGTTTATTGACCCGGTGGCAATGTCGCAAATTACGCGTATTGAGATCCCTGGTGTAACCGGCGTGTTAACCGGCATTTATATGCTGCTTTCCGGCGCCATCGCCAACTACCTGGCTGGTGTTATCGCCGATCAAACCTCACAAGGCTCGTTTGATGCTGCGGGCGCTATCAACTACTCCATCAATGCATACATTGATGTCTTTAGTGAAATTACCTGGGGCGCGCTGGCCTGTGTGGTGCTGGTGCTGCTGATTTGGCTGTACCAGTCGCTTAAGTTCAGAAACCGTTCACTGGCGGTAGAATCCTGAGTGTAGGGGCCCGATGATGTAATCTGATTCGGGCTTTTTTCAGGAATTACGCATGACTGGCAGTCAACTCCTCTTCAGAAAGACCTGTAACCAGAAGCACCATGTTGCGATCTATTCCCTGCTCCAACATAGTTTGCGCTATACGTAATGCGGCTTCTCGTTTGCCTCGCTGCAACCCTTCCTGTAATCCATCTAAGCGTAACCGCTCGGCAATCGTCATCAGCTTCTCCTTATGTTGGGGGATCCGTTGCGCCATCTCTTGTATAAATTCATTAAAGCGAGATTCATCGCCGGATTGCAGGATGTAATTAAACATCGCCTGTAGTTGCGTGTCATTAGCGCACCCTGTAAGTAACAGCGTGGCCAGTTGATCTACCAGCCCCATCAAATCCCGCTGACGGATATGTTTTTGCATTAGTTCCAGCAGTGCCATTCGCCTGTGAGCCATGATTTCGTCATCGGGCACCACTGTGATATCCACCAATGGAAATGCGCTGGCATAAAGTTGCCGTGCCGTTACAGGATCGGTAAACGCATCAAGCCAGCACAGTGAGTACGGATACGGACTTCGACAGCCATGATAAAACAGCATGGGTATCACAATCGGCAGTTCTTTGTGCCCGGCATCCAAATGACGCTGCATCGCCGCTATTGCGTAACGCAGCAGACGAAAAGCCATATGCGGATCGGCTGAACTCTGGTGTTCTATAACCACGTATACATAACCTTCACCATCGTGCGTATGCACAGACCAGAGCACGTCGGAGTAGCGGGTACGTAAATCCGCTTCAATAAAGCTTTCTGACTCCAGCTTCAGCGTATTTAAATCGCAAAGCGTTTGCAGATCTGCGGGTAGATGAATTTCGAGGAAGTCCCGAGCTGTTTCTGGATGATGTAAAAACGTTTTAAATACCGCATCGTGCGGTGTAGATGTCGTTGGTGTTGTCATCAAATTCCGTCACCTGAATGAAGATGACGGCACTTTACTGCTGGCGGAAAACCTCTTCATCAAGGCATTAGCAGCCTTGCGTACACGCTTCAGCGCTAAATGCCCCCCCACTGCAACATATTCATTCTGCTGGAAGGTATTACGCAGAAATCCGCTGCGTGCTTATCCCTTACGTGCCGCCTCATATGCCGCCAGCGTCGCCAGCCTCGCCTGTTTATGATCCACAATCGGGCGAGGATAACTCAGTGTTACCTGCGCTTTTTCAGCCCACGACCACGGTTCATGAATGGCTTTACCCGGCACGTCGTGCAGTTCCGGCACCCACTGGCGGATAAACTCACCGTCACGGTCGAATTTTTCGCCCTGCGTCGTGGGGTTAAAGATACGGAAATACGGTGCGGCGTCGGTTCCGGTTGAGGCTGCCCACTGCCAGCCGCCGTTATTGGCCGCCAGGTCGCCATCGATCAGTTGCGACATGAAATATTGTTCGCCTTTACGCCAGTCGATCAGCAGGTCTTTCACTAAAAAACTGGCGGTAATCATGCGTAAACGATTATGCATCCAGCCCGTGGCGTTGAGCTGACGCATGGCCGCATCCACAATGGGGTAGCCCGTATTCCCTGTTTTCCAGGCCTGCAAATGCGTCGGATTATTCTGCCATTGCACGCGATCGGTCCAGCGAATAAAAGGTTGATACCGACATAGCGCCGGATGGTAAGTCATCAGATGACGATAAAATTCGCGCCAAATAAGCTCATTCAACCAAACGCTGCCTGCCCCATCCTCAAGCGCCTGCGGCTGCTCCACGAGCAGTCGATTCAGGCACTGGCGCGGTGATAGTCCACCTGTCGCCAGGCTCGCGGATAATCGACTGGTTCCGTCAATCGCCGGAAAGTCACGCAGTTGTTCATATTCTCCGGCGGCCTGCTGGCAAAAATGGCGTAATTGCGCGATGGCCAATTTTTCTTCTGCCGGAAATTGCTGCGAATCAAAATCCTGCTGCGGGTAGCTCAGCGTGATGGATGTTAATGGAGAGTCAAGAGCACCGCTTTCTCTCACCTTCGGCGCACTGACACATTCTGGGATCCCGTCTTTTATCCGCTTCAGCCAGGCATTTTTAAACGGCGTAAAGACTTTATACATCTCGTGATTACCGGTCATGACCGCCCCCGGAGGCAGGATCACGCTGTCGTCAAACCCTTCGCACACCACCTGAGGTAATGACTTTTCGACGGCAGCATCACGCTGGCGTTCGTTTATTTCATATTGATAGTTATAAAATATTCGACTGACGCCATGCTGTACGCAGACGTTTTTGACGGTTTCCACACTGGTCGCAAAATCACCGACTTCATGAAACAGAAGCGGGATGCCCTTTTCTGCCAGCGCCGTTTGCAACGCGTTCAACTGCGCGTTAACCAATGCCGCCTGACGCGGGGCCATATCATGCGCCTTCCACTGTACAGGCGTGGAGATATAGAGCGCGAGTACATGTGCAGAACGATCCCGACAAGCCGCCGCCAGCGCGAGATTGTCATGCAGACGTAAATCACGCCGAAACCAGACCAGATGCGTGGTCATAACACTCCCTGATAAAAATTAATCATTGCCCTGTAAACGCCAAATCGCAGGCCAGAGTTCAAAATAACGTTGCCCGGACAACCAGGTGTTCGGGTGCTCAGCCATATAGTGTTTGAGGAGCATTAAGGGTGCAAGTAGCGGCTGCGCCTCGCGTCGATAGTTATCGATTATCGAGGTCAATTCCTGACGTTGACGCAGATCGAGCTGATTACGGAAATAGCCCTGTACGTGCATCAATACATTGGTATGGTTACGCCGGGTAGCAGGATTTAATAACAGATGGATCAATCGTAGGCGATACTCGGTAAAAAAAGCATCGAGATCTTGCCATTCATGGATTGCGGCAACGAAGGGGCCAAGCTCCCGATACTCTGGCTGGGAATGCGCCAGTAGTACCAGTTTGTAGCGGGTATGATAGTCAATTAATGCGCCCCGCGTTAATTTTCGCTGACGCAGGCGGTGCAATTCATGCAAAGCGTAAACACGTATTAATGTATTTTCGTCGAACTGAGGTGCCTCACTCGCTTCTGTGGTCAGACAGGTGCGGATACCAACAGGAATTCTCGTGCTCATCGCCACTCCTTATCCGTTACTCAGATAAGTGTAGACGTCGGCGTATAAAAAAACCGCCACATTGCTGTTGGCGGTTTTCTTGAACAATAACGACAACTTAATAGAAGTCGCAGGTGGCTTTTTCAGCCTGCTCCATCCACACCGGTTTATCACTGGTTTTGGACCAGACGCGGTGCAGATAGCTGTAAAAACGGGCGCGGTCTTTCCAGAACAACATGACCGGCAGCGCCAGCACGCCCGCCACAACGGCAAAGGTACGGCGCAAGAAAACAATGTGTGCTGGATATTCTTTATAAAAGTCCATAATCCTCTCCCATATATCTGTTCGGTGAATCGCACCGGAAAAATAAACTTGGTTAACTGATGAAAATAATACCGCCTTGTGTGTAATTTTGCTACTCATCCGACCACTTATTTTTATCTATTGATGCTCCGTTTAGCTAAAAACCGTAATTAAGTTACATAAAAGTTAAATTAATACTAATCATTAGTTAAATAATGGTCTTTGCCATTTTTATACTTTTTTTACACCCCTCCCACTGATTTTTGCGAAATCTTTGCAAGCAAAAATCTACGCTCTGGTTATCACATTTATGCCACTGGAGGTGCACCGTGAGTGCAGGCGTGATAACCGGCATTGTGCTGGTCTTTTTATTATTAGGTTATCTGGTGTATGCCCTGATTAATGCGGAGGCGTTCTGATGGCGGCCCAAGGATTTTTACTCATTGCCAGTTTCTTGCTGGTACTGTTTATCTTCGCCAGACCGCTGGGTTTTGGCTTGGCTCGGCTGATCAATAATACGTCCCTGCCGGGCCTGGCTGGCGTGGAACATCTGCTCTGGCGCGGTCTGGGCATCTCGCAGCAGGAGATGAACTGGCGGCAGTATCTGTTGGCGATCCTCGCGCTCAATGTGCTGGGGTTGCTGGTCCTGTTTTCAATGCTGATGGCGCAAAACCTGCTGCCGCTAAATCCGCAACAGCTACCTGGGCTTTCGTGGGATTTGGCGCTCAACACGGCGGTAAGTTTTGTCACCAACACCAACTGGCAATCCTATGCTGGCGAAACCACCTTAAGCTACTTCAGCCAGATGGTCGGGCTGACCGTGCAGAACTTCCTGTCAGCGGCAACCGGGATTGCGGTGATTTTTGCCCTGGCCCGTGCCTTTACTCGCCAGAGCATGAACACGCTGGGCAATGCCTGGGTCGATCTGGTTCGCATTACGCTGTGGATCCTGCTCCCCATTGCATTGCTCATTGCGTTGTTCTTCATTCAGCAAGGTGTGCTGCAAAACGTGTTGCCCTATCAGCCCATTACTACCCTTGAAGGGGTGAAACAGCTGCTGCCGATGGGGCCCGTCGCCTCACAGGAAGCGATTAAGATGCTTGGCACTAACGGGGGCGGGTTCTTTAACGCTAACTCATCACATCCGTTTGAAAACCCTACCGCGTTGACCAATCTGGTACAGATGCTGGCCATTTTCTTAATTCCTACCGCGCTGTGTTTTGCCTTTGGTGATGTGGTTGGCGATCGTCGCCAGGGGCGAACCCTGCTGTGGGCCATGTCGTTGATATTTGTAGTCTGCGTAGCCGTGGTGATGTGGGCCGAAGTTCAAGGCAACCCGCACCTGATGGCATTCGGTGCAGACAGTAATATCAACATGGAAGGCAAAGAAAGCCGCTTTGGCGTGCTGGCTACGAGTCTTTTTTCCGTCGTGACGACAGCGGCATCTTGCGGCGCTGTCGATGCGATGCATGACTCCTTCACCGCGCTGGGCGGGATGGTGCCGATGTGGCTAATGCAGATTGGCGAAGTGGTCTTCGGTGGTGTCGGTTCGGGCCTGTACGGCATGCTGCTGTTCGTGTTGTTGGCGGTGTTTATCGCGGGCCTGATGATTGGTCGCACGCCGGAATATCTGGGTAAGAAAATAGACGTGCGCGAAATGAAAATGACCGCACTGGCGATTCTGGTCACCCCTGCGCTGGTGCTGCTCGGTACGGCGATAGCGATGATGAGCGACGCCGGACGCAGCGCCATGCTCAATCCTGGTCCACATGGCTTTAGTGAGGTGTTGTACGCCGTATCGTCTGCCGCGAACAACAACGGCAGCGCCTTCGCCGGATTAAGCGCCAACAGCCCGTTCTGGAACTGTCTGCTGGCCCTGTGCATGTTCTTCGGCCGTTTCGGCGTGATCATTCCCGTGATGGCAATTGCCGGATCGCTGGTCAGTAAAAAGATCCAGCCAGCAAGTCCAGGCACGCTGCCTACCCACGGCGCACTGTTTGTCGGGTTGTTAATCGGTACGGTGTTACTGGTTGGCGCCCTCACCTTTGTTCCTGCCCTGGCGCTTGGCCCGGTCGCAGAATACCTGTCATTACACTGAGTGATGCGGAGCACATGACTATGAGTCGCAAGCAACTGGCGCTGTTCGAACCCTCTCTGGTCGCACAGGCGCTGATGGACGCCGTGAAAAAATTAAGCCCACATACCCAGTGGCGCAATCCGGTGATGTTTATCGTCTGGCTGGGCAGTCTGCTGACAACCCTGTTAACGTTGGCAATGGCCACAGGCCATATGCAAGGCAATCCGTGGTTTACCGGCGCGATAAGTCTGTGGCTGTGGGTCACCGTTCTGTTCGCCAACTTTGCCGAAGCGCTGGCGGAAGGACGCAGTAAGGCTCAGGCTAACAGTCTGAAAGGAGTTAAAAAGACCGCTTTTGCTCGCAAACTCCGCGAACCGAAATACGGTGCCGCCATGGATCACGTTCCGGCGGAGGATTTGCGCAAAGGAGATATCGTGTTAGTAGAAGCGGGCGATATTATCCCGTGTGACGGCGAAGTCATCGAAGGTGGCGCATCGGTGGATGAAAGCGCCATTACCGGTGAATCCGCGCCGGTCATTCGTGAATCCGGTGGTGATTTCGCCTCCGTCACCGGCGGGACCCGCATCCTCTCCGACTGGCTGGTGATTGAATGTAGCGTAAACCCTGGTGAAACGTTTCTCGACCGAATGATCGCCATGGTTGAAGGCGCGCAGCGGCGTAAAACGCCGAATGAAATCGCCCTGACGATCCTGTTAATAGCCCTGACCATCGTTTTTCTGCTGGCGACCGCCACGCTGTGGCCGTTTTCCGCCTGGGGTGGTAGCGCGGTCAGCGTCACGGTACTGGTTGCCCTGCTGGTGTGTCTGATCCCCACCACCATCGGCGGGCTACTCTCCGCAATTGGCGTCGCCGGGATGAGCCGCATGCTGGGCGCGAACGTCATCGCCACCAGCGGACGTGCAGTAGAAGCTGCGGGTGACGTGGACGTACTGCTGCTGGACAAAACCGGCACCATTACGCTGGGTAACCGCCAGGCTTCAGATTTCCTGCCCGCCCAGGGCGTGGACGAAAAAACGCTGGCCGACGCCGCGCAGCTTTCATCTCTGGCCGATGAAACCCCTGAAGGCCGCAGTATCGTGATTCTGGCAAAACAGCGCTTTAATCTGCGTATTCGCGACGTGCAATCACTACACGCCACCTTTGTACCGTTTACCGCCCAAAGTCGGATGAGCGGGATCAACATCGACAACCGCATGATCCGCAAAGGGTCGGTCGATGCTATTCGTCGTCACGTCGAAGCCAACGGCGGCCACTTCCCTGCCGACGTGGAGCAGAAGGTCGAAAACGTCGCACGCCTAGGTGCTACGCCGCTGGTGGTTGCCGAAGGCTCCCGCGTGCTGGGCGTGATTGCCCTGAAAGATATCGTAAAAGGCGGAATCAAGGAACGTTTTGCCCAACTGCGTAAAATGGGCATCAAAACGGTGATGATCACCGGCGATAACCGCCTGACCGCTGCCGCGATTGCGGCAGAAGCCGGGGTAGATGACTTCTTAGCTGAAGCCACGCCGGAAGCCAAGCTGGCGCTGATTCGTCAGTATCAGGCGGAAGGTCGTCTGGTGGCGATGACCGGCGACGGAACCAATGACGCCCCGGCGCTGGCGCAAGCCGACGTGGCAGTCGCCATGAACTCCGGGACCCAGGCGGCGAAGGAAGCGGGCAACATGGTGGATCTCGACTCTAACCCCACCAAGCTGATTGAAGTGGTGCACATTGGTAAACAGATGCTGATGACGCGTGGTTCGCTGACCACCTTCAGTATCGCCAACGATGTGGCGAAGTATTTCGCCATTATCCCGGCCGCGTTTGCCGCCACCTACCCGCAGCTGAATGCGCTTAACGTGATGGGTCTGCATTCGCCGGACTCGGCGATCCTCAGCGCGGTTATCTTTAATGCGCTGGTTATCGTCTTTCTGATCCCGCTGGCGCTTAAAGGCGTGAGCTACAAACCGTTATCCGCATCCGCAATGCTGCGCCGTAATTTGTGGATCTATGGTCTGGGTGGTCTGGTTGTGCCGTTTATCGGTATCAAAGCAATTGATTTACTGCTGACCCTGCTGGGTCTGGTGTGAGGTTTCAGATGAGTGGATTACGTCCTGCATTATCAACATTGATTTTCCTGATGCTTATCACCGGCGGGGCTTACCCGTTGTTGACCACCGCGTTGGGGCAGTGGTGGTTTCCCCACCAGGCTAACGGCTCGCTTCTGCGTGAAGGTCAGGTCGTTCGCGGCTCTGCGCTCATTGGGCAACATTTTACCGTGGCCGGTTATTTTCAGGGACGCCCGTCTGCTACAGCAGAAATGCCCTATAATCCAATGGCTTCAGGCGGCAGCAATCTGGCAGCCAGCAACCCGGAACTGGATAAACAGCTTCAAAGCCGGATAGCCGCGCTGCGTGCCGCCAACCCGCAGGCAAATCCTGCCGTTCCGGTAGAGCTGGTAACGGCTTCTGCCAGCGGGCTGGACAACAACCTGACACCCGCCGCGGTGGCCTGGCAAATCCCCCGCGTGGCGCAGGCTCGCAACCTCAGCGTTGAAGAAGTCACGCGCCTGGTTGCACAATACACGCAAAAGCCGTTGGTCAGTTTTATCGGCCAGCCGGTGGTGAACCTGGTAGAACTTAATTTAGCGCTGGATAAGCACTGAGAAAAAGGACATGCATAACGAACCCTTACGCCCCGACCCCGATCGCCTGCTGGAGCAGACCGCTGCCCCGCACCGCGGAAAACTGAAAATTTTCTTCGGCGCGTGTGCAGGCGTCGGTAAAACCTGGGCCATGCTGGCAGAGGCCCAGCGGCTGCGGGCGCAGGGGTTAGATGTGCTGATTGGCGTGGTGGAAACCCACGGACGCAAAGAGACCGCCGCGCTGCTGGACGGTCTCAGCATCCTGCCGCTAAAGAGACAGGCGCGCCATGGTCGTCATATCAGCGAGTTCGATCTCGACGCGGCGCTGGCCCGCCGTCCGGCGCTCATTTTGATGGATGAACTGGCGCACAGTAATGCGCCTGGCTCACGCCACCCTAAGCGTTGGCAAGATATTGAAGAACTGCTCGAAGCCGGCATTGACGTTTTTACTACCGTCAACGTGCAGCATCTGGAAAGCCTCAATGATGTGGTCAGCGGCGTCACAGGCATTCAGGTTCGCGAAACCGTCCCCGATCCTTTTTTCGATGCCGCCGACGATGTGGTGCTGGTCGATCTTCCCCCCGACGATTTGCGCCAACGCCTGAACGAAGGCAAGGTCTATATCGCCGGTCAGGCGGAAAGAGCCATCGAGCATTTCTTTCGCAAAGGGAACTTGATCGCGCTACGTGAGCTGGCCCTGCGCCGCACGGCCGATCGGGTTGACGATCAGATGCGTGCCTGGCGAGGGCGTCCGGGGGAAGAAAAAGTCTGGCATACCCGTGACGCCATTTTACTGTGCATTGGACACAATACCGGCAGCGAAAAGCTGGTGCGTGCTGCCGCGCGTCTGGCAGCGCGCCTCGGCAGCGTCTGGCATGCAGTGTATGTCGAAACGCCAGCGCTGCACCGACTGCCCGAAAAACAGCGCCGGGCAATCCTAAGCGCTCTGCGGTTAGCCCAGGAGCTGGGTGCAGAAACCGCCACCCTTTCCGATCCCGCTGAAGACAAGGCTGTAATCCGCTACGCTCGTGAGCATAATCTGGGAAAAATTGTCCTCGGACGTCCGACTACACGACGCTGGTGGCGCAGTGATTCCTTTGCTGACAAACTGGCCCATCGCGCACCGGATCTCGACCTGATGATTGTTGCACTCGATGAGCCACCTTCGCGCCCTGTGCTACAAACTGCAGATAACCGCACCTTTAAGGATAAATGGCGGGTACAAATTCAGGGTTGTGTGGTTGCCGTCGCGCTGTGCGCCATCATTACGTTGATTGCCATGCAGTGGTTGATGGCCTTTGACGCCGCCAACCTGGTGATGATCTATTTATTGGGCGTGGTGGTTATCGCCCTCTTTTACGGACGCTGGCCGTCGGTGCTGGCAACTTTTATTAACGTCGCCAGCTTCGATCTCTTCTTTATCGCTCCGCGTGGCACGCTGGCCGTTTCCGATGTCCAGTACCTGCTCACCTTCGCCGTGATGCTAACGGTAGGGCTGGTTATTGGTAATCTGACCGCCGGAGTGCGTTATCAGGCGCGGGTGGCCCGTTATCGTGAACAACGTACGCGCCATTTGTATGAGATGTCGAAAGCGCTGGCCGTTGGGCGTAGTCAGCAAGATATTGCCGCCACCAGCGAACAGTTTATTGCCTCAACGTTCCAGGCCCGCAGCCAGGTTTTACTGCCCGGTGAGAACGGTAAGCTGGCCCCTCTCACCCATCAACAGGGCATGACGCCGTGGGATGATGCCATTGCCCAATGGAGCTTTGATAAAGGGCAACCGGCTGGCGCAGGTACTGACACGTTGCCAGGTGTGCCGTATCAAATTTTACCGTTAAAAAGTGCTGACAAAACGCATGGGCTGCTGGTTGTGGAACCAGGAAATTTACGCCAGTTGATGATCCCCGAACAGCAACGCCTGCTGGAAACTTTTACTTTACTGGTCGCCAGTGCGCTGGAGCGTCTGACGCTGACTGCCAGCGAAGAGCAAGCCCGGTTTGCCAGCGAGCGCGAAAGCATTCGCAACGCGCTGCTCGCCGCCCTTTCCCACGATTTACGTACACCGCTAACGGTGCTGTTTGGTCAGGCAGAGATCTTAACGTTGGATCTGGCAAGCGAAGGATCGCCGCACGCGCGCCAGGCCAGTGAGATTCGCCAGCACGTCCTTAATACGACCCGACTGGTTAATAACCTGCTGGATATGGCGCGAATTCAGTCTGGCGGCTTTAATCTTAAGAAGGAGTGGTTAACACTGGAAGAGGTGGTCGGCAGCGCCCTGCAGATGCTGGAGCCAGGACTCTCTGCTCCTATTAATTTGTCGCTACCAGCACCGTTGACGCTGATCCACGTCGATGGCCCACTCTTTGAACGGGTGCTGATTAATCTGCTGGAAAACGCCGTTAAATACGCAGGTCCAGCGGCGCAAATCGGTATTGATGCCAGCGTCGATGGCGAACACCTGCAACTGGACGTCTGGGATAATGGCCCCGGCATTCCATCGGGTATGGAGCAGCGAGTTTTTGACAAGTTTTCCCGGGGAAACAAAGAGTCATCGGTACCGGGCGTTGGGCTGGGGCTGGCAATCTGTCAGGCCATTGTGGACGTGCACGGCGGTACGATTTCCGTCCACAATCGCGCACAGGGAGGAGCATGTTTCCGTGTTACACTGCCCCAGGAAATCCCCCCTGAACTTGAAGATTTTCATGAGGATATGTGACGAACGTACTGATTGTTGAAGATGAACAGGCTATCCGTCGCTTTCTGCGCACCGCGCTGGAAGCCGATGGTCTGCGTGTATATGAAGCGGAAACGCTGCAACGTGGTCTGCTGGAAGCCGCCACGCGAAAACCCGATCTCATCATTCTCGATCTCGGTCTGCCGGACGGTGACGGCATTGATTTTATTCGTGACCTGCGACAATGGAGCGCGATACCGGTAATTGTGCTCTCAGCCCGCAGCGAAGAAAGCGATAAAATCGCCGCTCTGGATGCCGGTGCCGATGACTATCTCAGTAAACCATTTGGTATTGGCGAGCTACAGGCGCGATTACGCGTGGCATTGCGCCGCCACGCCAGCGGCGCGTCTCCCGAGCCGGTGGTGCATTTTTCCAACGTAAAAGTAGATATCGCCGCCCGGCTCGTACATCGTGGTGATGAAGAGATTCATCTGACGCCGATTGAGTTTCGCCTGTTAGCGGTACTGCTGAATAATGCCGGAAAGGTACTAACGCAACGCCAGTTGCTAAATCAGGTTTGGGGACCGAACGCCGTCGAACACAGTCACTATCTGCGAATTTACATGGGACACCTGCGCCAGAAGCTGGAACAGGACCCGGCGCGTCCGCGTCATTTTCTGACCGAAACCGGGATTGGTTATCGGTTTATGCCGTGAATCTAAGCCGAATAAAAAAAGCCGGATCAGCACAAAGCTATCCGGCTTTTTAATTCATGCCGGATAGCGACGCTAGCGTCTTATCCGGCCTACGGTTTACGCGTTTTTCAGCACTTCGCTGACGATCTCAACCGCTTCTTTTTCAATCTGCTTGCGATGTTCTTCACCGAGGAAGCTCTCGCAGTAGATTTTATAAGCGTCTTCGGTGCCGGACGGACGAGCGGCAAACCAGCCGTTGTCAGTCATCACTTTCAGACCGCCGATAGAAGCACCGTTGCCCGGTGCCGCCGTCAGACGTGCGGTGATCGGGTCGCCCGCCAGCGTGCTGGCACTCACCATTTCCGGAGACAGCTTAGACAGCGCCGCTTTCTGCGCGGAGGTCGCACTTGCCTGCAGGCGGTTGTAGCTCGGCGCACCAAAGCGGGCAGCCAGTTCGTTGTAGTGCTCCTGCGGATTCTTACCGGTCACTGCGGTAATTTCTGCCGCCAACAGGCACATGATGATGCCGTCTTTGTCGGTCGACCACGGTGTACCGTCGAAACGCAGGAAAGATGCCCCCGCGCTCTCTTCACCACCAAAGCCAAAGCTGCCGTCGAACAGACCGTCAACAAACCATTTAAAGCCAACCGGCACTTCGACCAGTTTACGCCCTAAATCATTCACCACGCGGTCAATCATCGCCGAGGACACCAGCGTCTTACCAACGGCAACATCTTTGCCCCACTGCGGACGATGCTGGAACAGGTAGTTGATCGCCACCGCCAGATAGTGGTTCGGATTCATCAGCCCTGCCGGGGTGACGATACCGTGACGGTCGTAGTCTGGGTCGTTGGCAAAGGCCAGATCGAACTTGTCGCGCAGCGCCAGCAGGCCCGCCATCGCGCACTCGGAGGAGCAGTCCATGCGGATTGCGCCATCTTTGTCGAGATGCATGAAACGGAAAGTCTGATCAACGTGATCGTTAACGATAGTCAGGTTCAGGTTGTAGTGCTTAGCAATACGCTTCCAGTATTCGATACCGGAACCGCCCAGCGGATCGACACCCAGTGTCAGACCCGCTTTTTGGATCGCCGCCATGTCGACGATGTCAGCCAGTCCTTCAACAAACGGCTGAACCAGATCCTGCTCTGTTACATGACCAGATGCCAGCGCAGCGTCCAGCGACATGCGCTTCACGCCTTGCAGACCGTCAGCCAGCAGCGCGTTGGCTCTGTCTTCCACCACTTTGGTGACGTTGGTATCTGCCGGACCACCGTTTGGCGGGTTGTATTTAATGCCGCCATCTTCCGGCGGGTTGTGGGACGGCGTGATCACAATGCCGTCAGCCAGCGGGCCTCCTTTTTTATTGTGGACCAGGATAGCATTCGACACAGCAGGGGTTGGCGTAAAGCCGTTATTTTCCTGCACGATGACGTCAACGCCGTTCGCCGCCAGCACTTCCAGTACAGAGATAAAAGCCGGTTCAGACAGCGCGTGGGTATCCTTGCCCACATAGCACGGGCCAGTAATCCCGTTTTTCGCACGTTCTTCAGCAATCGCCTGAGCGATAGCCAGAATATGCGGCTCGTTAAAACTATGACGACCTGCACTGCCGCGATGTCCGGACGTACCGAACTTAACGGCGTGCTCAGCGTTCCCTGCTGTTGGTTTCAGTACATAGTACTGTGCCGTCAGTTGGGCGACGTTAATCAAATCACTCTGTTGCGCAGGTTGACCTGCACGGTTGTGGATTGCCATTGCCTGGTCCTTCTAATGCAAGGATTAAATTGTTCCGCAAACCTTTTCAATCAATTCCGCAGGGAATTGCATTGACTGCATGATGTGTTCAACCATGCTGCATTTACGGCCGGTATTGGTGTTGGTGATCACCCAGTACGGCGTGCCTGGCACGTGTTTCGGTTTGGTTTGATTACCATTTTTCAGCAGCGTCTGTTCATCCGCTGCAAAATAAACGCGCGTACGGCCATGCAACGATTCCGTTGCTTCGGCGAACGCGTTTTGATCCAGTGAATAGAGTGTAGACAGCACCAGCATAAAGCGATTTACTGCTTTCTTCTGTTCCGCGTATTCGTCGGACAGCAGTAGTTCACGCATCGCGCGCACTTTATCTTTTACGGGGTTAACCGGCTTAGCTTCCACGACAGGTTGCACAGCGCGGACTTCTTTGACTACCGGAGTGACAGGCTGTGATGCGGCGGAAAATTTCAACATACGCCGTAAAATGTCGGATGCGCTCTCGCCAATATGCTTGGTGTGGCTGGCAATATAGCTATAGAGTTCATCATCAACTTCAATCGTTTTCATCTTAATCCAGTGCAGTGTTTAGCTGAATACAAGTTGTCGGGGTAAACACACGTAGTGTAAAGGCAAATCCCAACAGCGGATAGCGTCAAGCCTGGTGGCCAGCAAAACTCAGAGTAACCGTAGTTGTTGCAGCCATGTGGCAGAATGGTCAACATGATACCCTAACCCGTGAGTGTGAAAAAAAGAACTTTGCCATGAAATTGAATATCCGAGCGCAATCTGCGCAAAACCTGCACAATAATTCTCCCATCGTCCTGGTTCACGGCCTGTTTGGCAGTCTGGATAACCTGGGGATCCTGGCACGCGATCTGGTGGTCGATCACGATATCATCCAGGTCGATATGCGAAATCATGGCCTCTCCCCTCGTTCCCCTGAGATGAATTATCCGGCCATGGCGCAAGATTTGCTGGATACGCTGGACGCTCAGCAAATAGAAAAGGCGACCTTTATTGGTCACTCGATGGGGGGGAAAGCCGTCATGGCGTTAACCGCACTGGCTCCTGATCGTATCGATCGACTGGTGGCCATTGATATTGCTCCGGTCGACTATCATGTTCGCCGTCACGATGCGATCTTTACCGCTATTAATGCCGTAACCGATGCCCAGGCCACTTCGCGTCAGCAGGCGGCCAGCGTCATGCGTCAACATCTGCATGAGGAAGGCGTAATCCAGTTTCTGCTGAAATCTTTCGTCGACGGCGAATGGCGTTTTAACGTTCCCGTGCTGTGGGATCAGTATCCTCATATCGTCGGTTGGGAAACCATTCCTGCGTGGGAGCACCCGGCGCTGTTTATCCCTGGCGGCAACTCACCGTATGTTACCGAAGCGTATCGCGAACAACTGCTGGCGCAATTCCCACAGGCTCGGGCGCATGTTATTGCAGGAGCCGGTCATTGGGTCCATGCGGAAAAACCGGAGGCGGTGCTGCGCGCCATCCGTCGTTATCTGAACGAACAGGCTAACTGATTAAAAACTCAGCGTCTGCGCGCGATTACGCGCGTGGGCGTTGGCGTGTCACCCCTGCTGATGTATTATGGCGCGCTATCCATCCGGGCAGACGCCTGGCTGATTGTTTCCCCGAAGTCACCAAGATCATGGCCAAAGAACAAACGGACCGTACGACATTAGATCTGTTCGCGCAGGAGCGTCGCCCGGGACGACCCAAAACTAATCCGCTCTCGCGTGATGAACAGTTACGTATTAATAAACGTAATCAGCTTAAGCGTGACAAAGTTCGCGGGCTTAAGCGTGTCGAACTGAAACTGAACGCTGATGCCGTTGACGTTCTGAACGAGCTGGCTGAGGCGCGCAACATGAGTCGCAGTGAACTCATCGAAGAGATGCTGATGACCCAACTCAGCACATTGCGCGGTCAGGCATAGTCTGAATTTCTGCTCTAAATCATAAATCGTGTAGCACAGAGTGCAGTCCTGCGTGTTTGCTGTTTCCGCATGCCTGACTGTTCTGCTATGATTGCCCTTATCCGTGGGCAATGCGCCACCACCATTTCAATAAGTTTCAAGAGGTTATTTTACTCATGGCAATCACTGGCATCTTTTTCGGCAGCGACACCGGTAATACCGAAAACATCGCAAAAATGATTCAAAAACAGCTTGGTAAAGACGTTGCCGATGTTCATGACATTGCAAAAAGCAGCAAAGAAGACCTCGAAGGTTATGACATTCTGCTGCTCGGCATCCCAACCTGGTACTACGGTGAAGCTCAGTGTGACTGGGACGACTTCTTCCCTACCCTCGAAGACATTGATTTTAATGGCAAACTGGTTGCATTGTTCGGCTGCGGCGACCAGGAAGATTACGCAGAATATTTCTGCGATGCGTTAGGGACCATTCGCGACATCATCGAACCGCGCGGCGCAACTATCGTTGGTCACTGGCCGACTGCGGGTTATCACTTTGAAGCGTCTAAAGGCCTGGCTGACGACGATCACTTTGTCGGTCTGGCTATCGATGAAGATCGCCAGCCAGAACTGACAGCAGAACGCGTAGAAAAATGGGTTAAGCAGATCTCTGAAGAGCTGCACCTCGACGAAATCATTAATGCCTGATTTCGTGCGGCGCAGATTTCCATCTGCGCCGCATCAATAGATAAAACCAATCAAAATAATTGCTACAAATTTGTAACTTTTTCGTCTGACCCTGTACAATGGCTGGATGCCAATCGGGTGTTGCACAGTGTGTTTGTCGGCGATACCACGTTTTGATTAACAATATATGCCAGAGACTTGCAGTTTTCATTTAGCCATGGCAGTTCTATAATGATACGCATTATCTCAAGTGCAATTTCTGTCACTTCTGTTAATGAAGTGAATCGTTTAGCTACAGGACAGATTCCGCATGACTGACAACAATACCGCATTAAAGAAGGCTGGCCTGAAAGTAACGCTTCCTCGTTTAAAAATTCTGGAAGTTCTTCAGGAACCGGATAACCATCACGTCAGTGCGGAAGATTTATACAAACGCCTGATCGATATGGGTGAAGAGATTGGTCTGGCGACCGTGTATCGTGTGCTGAACCAGTTTGATGATGCCGGTATCGTGACCCGCCATAATTTTGAAGGTGGTAAATCCGTCTTCGAACTGACTCAACAGCATCACCACGATCACCTCATTTGCCTCGACTGCGGCAAAGTGGTCGAGTTCAGCGATGATTCCATCGAAGCGCGCCAGCGTGAGATTGCGGCTAAACATGGCATTCGCTTAACTAACCATAGCCTCTATCTTTACGGTCACTGCGCCGAAGGCGATTGCCGCGAAGATGAGCATGCCCACGACGGCAAATAATGTAATGCTTTTTGAAAAGCCAACCTTCCGGTTGGCTTTTTTTATGGGCGTTACCTGCCCTTTTCCCCTTCCCTCCGCTCCTGTGTTGCTTTAATGTAAAATCAATTGCCCCTTCCGGAGAGTCGAAATGGAACTTCGCCAGCTACGCTATTTTGTGCGCATTGTAGAAACCGGCAGCATGGGTAGCGCGGCACTCGATCTCAATATCGGGGTTTCGGCACTCAGCCAGCAAATGTCGCGTCTGGAAAACGAACTCGCTATTCGCCTGCTGCAGCGCACCTCGCGAGGCGTGACGCCCACCAGCGCCGGACTGGCTTTTTACTCCCAGGCGCAGCTGGCGCTCCGTCACGCAGACGATGCGATCCTCGCCGCACGAGAGTCCCGGCTTTCCGGGCACGTCAGCGTCGGTATGGCTCCCAGTACCGCTTCCGTTCTCGGTATGCCTTTTATTCACGCCATGCGGGAAAGCTATAGCGATGTTCGCCTGCACGTGGTGGAAAGTCTCTCTGGTAATCTGGAACGGATGATTAATACCCGCCAGATTGATCTGGCTGTCGTGTTTCAGAAAGAGAAGATCCTGCGCTGGAGTGCCAGACCGATTCTCGAAGAACGGCTGTTTTTGATTGGGACCCATGCCCTACTGGCTGATATTGCCGATGACAATATTGCGCCTGCCCAACTGGCGAGTATTCCATTGATAATGCCAAGCCCAGGCCACGGTCTGCGCGGCAGGCTGGAGGCAATTAGTCAGGAACACACGCTGAACATTGAGATCGCGACAGAAATTGATGGTCTGGCGCTGCTGATGCGCGCCGTGCGCAGTGGCATTGGCGCCACTCTTCAACCCGGAGCGGCGATTTCCCATCTCGATAAAGAGACGCTAAGAGTGATCGGCGTCCATAATCCGATACTTAGCCGCCCCAACTTTCTGGTGAGCCTCTCTGACGATGAGCTCACCCCGGCGGGCCTCGCTGCCCGCGTGGTACTGACGAAAGTGATGCATCAATTGGTAGAAGCAGGAAGCTGGCCAGGTGCCATCCTTTACAATAACTAAAGCCCTCTTTAGCGCTACGTCATAGCGCCCGCACAAGCCGTGCGTATACATTTCAATTACAAATTTAACAATTAGTTAAATGGTAATGGAGTATACGATGGTTGATGTTCTGGTGATTGGCGGTGGCAATGCCGCGTTATGCGCTGCCTTGTCCGCCCGCGAGCAAGGAGCTTCGGTACTCCTGCTCGAAGCGGCTCCCCGTGAATGGCGCGGAGGAAACTCCCAACACACGCGTAATCTGCGCTGTATGCATGATGCGCCGCAGGATGTGCTGGTGGAAAGCTATCCGGAAGAGGAGTTCTGGCAGGATCTGCGCCGCGTCACGGAAGGGAATACCAACGAAGCGCTGGCGCGTCTGGTGATCCGTACCTCTTCACAATGCCGTGACTGGATGCGTCAGCACGGCGTTAACTTTCAACCTCCTCTCTCCGGCGCTTTGCACGTGGCGCGAACCAACGCCTTTTTTATGGGCGGTGGAAAGGCCCTGGTGAATGCCTATTATCGCAGCGCAGAAAAGCTGGGCGTTCAAATTCGCTATAACACCCCCGTTCAGGCGCTTGAACTGCGTAATGGCGAGTTCGTGGCAGCGTTGGCAGGCGAAGAGCGCATCACCGCTAAGTCCTGCGTGCTTGCCGCGGGCGGGTTTGAGTCTAACCGCGAATGGCTACGAGAAGCGTGGGGAGAGAACGAGCGCGGCGAGTGGCCTGCGGATAACTTCCTGATTCGCGGCACGCGTTTTAATCAGGGCGTACTGCTCAAATTTATGATGGATGCTGGCGCAGACATTATCGGCGATCCCTCCCAGTCACACTGTGTTGCTATTGATGCCAGAGCACCATTATATGATGGCGGAATTTGCACTCGCGTGGACTGCGTCTCGCTCGGTATTGTGGTGAACCGGGACGCAGATCGTTTTTATGATGAAGGCGAAGATTTCTGGCCGAAACGCTACGCCATCTGGGGACGTCTGGTCGCTCAACAGCCAGGACAGATTGGCTACTCCATCATCGACAGTAAAGCTATCGGACACTTCATGCCTCCGGTCTTTCCTGGCACGCAGGCCAATACGCTGGCTGAACTGGCCTTTCAGTTAGGACTGGATGCCGAACGCTTTACCCACACCGTGACAGAGTACAACAACGCCTGCCAGCCAGGTCAGTTCGACCATACCGTTCTGGATAACTGCGCCACTAAAGATTTGCTACCCGCGAAAACGCATTGGGCGCGACCGCTGGATCAACCGCCTTACTACGGCTACGCCCTTCGGCCAGGAATCACCTTCACTTATCTTGGGTTAAAAGTGAACGAACGCGCCGCTGTGCATTTTGCAGGGCTTCCAAGCCGTAACCTGTTCGTCGCCGGAGAGATGATGGCGGGCAACGTGCTGGGCAAGGGTTACACCGCAGGCGTGGGGATGTCGATCGGCACGACCTTTGGCCGCATTGCCGGAAAAGAAGCCGCGCTGGCCGCACGTAAGGAGACACGTCATGAAGCAGCTTGAGAAACTGATCATCGAAGCGCAAATTATCACCGAACCGGAAGCTGAAGTTGAACGCGTGATGCAGGTGTGTAACGCCTGCCGCTATTGCGAAGGCTTTTGCGCCGTGTTCCCGGCCATGACTCAGCGTCTGGAATTCGGTAAAGCGGATATCAATTATCTGGCAAACTTGTGCCATAACTGCGGCGCTTGCCTGCACGCGTGTCAGTATGCCCCGCCTCATGAATTTGCCATAAACGTGCCGAAGGCGATGGCGGAAGTCCGGCTCGAAACCTATCAGCATTACGCGCAACCCGCCGCCTTTGGCACGCTTTATCGTCGCGCAGGCGTAACCGTGACGCTGGCGCTGGTTTTCGGTCTGATCCTGTTTTTACTCCTCGCTATAAGTTTGAAAGGTTCATTATTCCATCCTCCACTGGCCGGGGATTTCTATCAAATTTTCCCGCATAACCTGCTGGCCTGGATGTTTGGTTCGGTCTTTGTTCTGGCGATCGGTTTGCTGATGGCAGGCGTGATCCGCTTCTGGCGCGAGATTTCTCCGGGCATGCCGCGTTCCGCCGAGATTGCTGAAGCCTCGCACAATGCGCTGACGCTGAAGTATCTCGATGGAGGCCATGGCAAAGGTTGTAACGATGCGGATGATGCCTTCACCCTGATGCGTCGCCGTTTCCACCACTTTACCTTCTATGGATTTATGCTCTGCTTTGCCGCCACCGTGGTGGCAACGGGCTATCACTACTTTGCAGGCATAGAAGCACCGTACCCGTTCTTCAGCATTCCGGTCATGCTGGGCACGTTGGGTGGCATTGGCCTGGTTGTCGGCCCGGCTGGCTTGCTATGGCTTAATTTCAGGCGCTCACCGCTACACGGCGACGCCCGGCAAAAACCGATGGATCGCGGTTTTATTTTGCTGCTGCTGCTGACCAGTCTGACCGGTCTGGCGCTGCTGGCGGGAAGAGATACCTCATGGATGGCTATTTTACTGGCCATTCATCTCGGCGTGGTCATGGCGCTTTTTCTGACCATTCCTTACGGAAAATTTGCCCACGGATTTTACCGCTGCGCAGCCTTACTCAAGTGGGCGATTGAGAAACGGCGCGGCAAACAGGCGGGGGTCACAGGCGACTAACCCGCACACTCTTACCTCTATAAATATTATGATAAGACAGTGGAGCAAACCCAATGACACAACAACCATCGCGCACCGGAACTTTCGGCGCAATACTGCGGGTAACCAGCGGTAATTTTCTCGAACAGTTCGACTTTTTTCTGTTCGGGTTTTACGCCACCTATATCGCAAAGACTTTCTTCCCCGCGGAGAGTGAGTTTGCCGGGCTCATGTTGACCTTTGCGGTTTTCGGTTCGGGTTTTTTAATGCGGCCCGTTGGCGCAATCGTGCTGGGTGCTTATATCGACAGAATTGGTCGCAGGAAAGGGCTGATGGTGACGCTGGCCATTATGGGATGCGGTACCCTGCTGATTGCCCTGGTACCCGGTTATCAAAGTATTGGCCTGCTGGCTCCTGTGCTGGTATTAGTCGGTCGATTATTGCAGGGCTTCTCTGCGGGCGTAGAGTTGGGCGGCGTTTCGGTTTATCTTTCTGAAATCGCCACGCCTGGCAATAAAGGTTTCTACACCAGCTGGCAGTCCGCCAGCCAACAGGTTGCCATTGTGGTGGCAGCGCTGATTGGCTACGGCCTGAATGCCACGCTGGGGCACGATGAAATCTCTGAATGGGGCTGGCGCATTCCGTTCTTTATTGGTTGTATGATTATTCCGTTGATCTTCGTCCTGCGCCGCTCGCTTCAGGAAACGGACGCATTTTTACAACGTACACACCGTCCCGACACCAGGGAAATTTTCACCACTATCATCAAAAACTGGCGTCTGATCTCAGCGGGTACACTGCTGGTGGCGATGACCACAACGACGTTTTACTTTATTACCGTCTATACCCCGACCTATGGCAGGGCTGTACTCCATCTGAGCGCTCGCGACAGCCTGATCGTCACCATGCTGGTCGGTATTTCTAACTTTATCTGGCTGCCGATTGGCGGAGCGATTTCTGACCGAATTGGTCGCCGCCCGGTGTTGATGGGGATTACCGTACTCGCACTGCTCACCACCTGGCCGGTCATGCACTGGCTCACCGCCGCGCCAGATTTTATGCGCATGACGCTGGTCCTGCTTTGGTTCTCGTTCTTTTTTGGTATGTACAATGGGGCAATGGTCGCGGCACTCACCGAGGTGATGCCTGTCTATGTCCGTACGGTGGGTTTTTCACTGGCCTTCAGTCTTGCTACGGCGATTTTTGGCGGTCTGACACCCGTCATATCCACGGCGCTGGTCCAGCTAACCGGAGATAAAAGCTCGCCGGGATGGTGGCTGATGTGCGCGGCACTTTGCGGACTCGCCGCCACGGCAATGCTGTTTGTCCGCCTGAGTCGTCATTATCAACCGGCCGAACAGAAACTCTGACATGCAAACGGGCGGAGAATTCTCCGCCCGTTGTATTTTCATTTTTTCAATTTACTGCGCAGTATTCTTACTGCGTATTTCCTGCCAGACCTTGTCACAATCAGCATTGACGGACTGACCGTTACCCGTGCGCGTGGCCTGGATACACTGCTGATAATCCAGCACGCGTACGCTTTCTTCATTGGCAAACTGTTGGTGCTGTTTTTCTTTCTTCAGCACATTCAACACGCTTTGGCAGGCTTCAATTTTCTCCGGCGATCCCTGCGCGGTATTAATACACGCGCTGTAGGCTTCTTTCAGACGGCTGTCCTCTTTCGGCGCAGGAGATTGCGCACACGCCACCAGCCCTGATGCCATAACGGCGATGAGTATCAGTTTTTTCATAGCACTTTCCTCAACGAGGCGGCAGACACCCGGCCTGCCGCTGTTGGCATTAGAAGATGGTGAACGGAGCAATAACGATGAACTTCACGTCGCGCTCATCCTGGAACATGTTGCCGTAGCCACCGCCCCAGCTCGGAATGTCTGAATGGTTGTCGTACTGAGTGAAGTGCAGCTTAAACATGGTGCCCTTCGCACGACCTTCCTGCAGGGTGTAGACCGCATCCAGGCTGTAAGAAGATTCTTCGATAGTCCGGTTTTTGTCATAGTACGCATCCGGGTTGAGCTGCCAGGTTGATGGCTTAGCATCCCATGCGTAAACGTAGGACGCGCCTACCGCCCAGCCCGGCAGATTCCAGTTCTTCAGGTCATACATTGCGCCGAAGAAGACTGCCTTTTCACCGTTGGCGTTGAAGTCAGAACGGTTATCCCACCAGACATCCAGACGACCGTTTGAAGAGGCGTAGGTTGGGGTCATACGCTGCAGGAAGTAACCCTGCTGGCCGTCCGCTTTAACCCAGGTCCCTTCCAGACGAAGGTCGACGACTTCTGCCACTTTGTAGCCAAAGGTCAACGCCTGCAACCAGGCAGTGCCATCATAAATATCGTTCACGGTACGATCATCAACTTTGTCGCGTGCGCCGTAGAACTGGTAGCTGGTGGTAAATGGGTTACCGCCTAAATCAAATTTATAGCTGGCTTTTGCGAAGTACTGATCGACATAACCTTCAGACTGACCAAATGCCGCTTCCAACAACAGGTTATTCTTGAAGTCATATTTCGCGCCAATTGAGTGCAGGTAATCAACGCTGGTCTTTTTATCAGCCTGATAGAATTTATCGACTTCAGTGTGCCACGGTGCTTTATATTCGTTAGCCCACATATAGGAGAAGCTCAGTGCGCCAGCATCACCGTAATCGAAGTTGGCACCGGCTTCAGCACCCTGATAGGTACCTGGCATAAAACTCCAGTGCGGTGCCAGCAGAGTCTGCCCGGTTGGTTGAATGTAACCGGCGCGCGCCCAGGTTGGGCCGTATTTAAATTTAGCTGCTGCTTTATAAAGGCTAATCCCGCTCTTATCGCCGGAGTAATCCTCGTCATAGCCTTTATTTTTGGAAGAGAATGCGATTTCGTTTGGATGGCCGCTTTCGCTACTTTCGTTCATTTCAATAGCGGTAAATGCCGCGATATCAATACCAAACATATCGGCCGCGTAACCGGACTGGAAGTCGAGGTTAGCGTTCCAGGTGGAGTGAGAAAGGTTGGTTTTGTATTTGTCATGATCGGTCACATCTTTACGGTCACGCTCACGCTGCCAGTAATAGATGCCGCCGGTTAAGGTTGAGTCATCAATAAATCCTTCGGCGTGTACCTGCGGAGCGACAACAAAACCCGACATTGCTGTGATACCGGCGATAGCCAGCGCCAGCGTACTACGTTTGCCACTAAACGTACGCATATGTTAATCCTCTTTGACGTATAAAATGCTGCCGACAAAAGCGGACAGCGAAAAAACAAAAAATAAAAAAGTAGCGCTAAGAAAACCTCAGTGACTACAATGAATAGACTATTTTTCGCGACGCGAATTATCAATCTCTTTCTGTAACGAGTATGTAATAGTATGAGCAACCGCACATATTTGATTGCTTTCTGTTACATTTTCATCGGAAGATAAAAAAGCGTTGAAAAAATGAAAAAATCGCTTGTTTTCCATGGAGATGAAATCGGTTTCAGCCCATTTCATATTGAGGTAAGTTATTTAAACGTAAAAACATTCGCCCAGTCCATTATTACGGACATGTAATTAATTCGCTCCGCAAACGGAGCCTGGAACACGGTTTTTTTGCGAAAAAAAACGCCGCATGAAGCGGCGTTTAGAGAGGATGTGTTGCGGCTTATTCGCCCGCTTTAGCCCACGTGTCACGTAGACCAACGGTACGGTTAAACACCAGCTTGTCAGCCGTTGCATAACGACTGTCCAGGCAGAAGTAACCTTCACGCTCAAACTGGAACGCTTTACCTGCAACCGCTGCCTTCAGCGACGGCTCACCGTAACCCTGCTTAATGACCAGCGATTCCGGGTTAATAACGGACAGGAAGTCTTCCGCCGCGCCTGGATTTGGCACGCTAAACAGACGATCGTACAAGCGGATTTCAATCGGCAGCGCATGGGACGCGCTCACCCAGTGAATAACGCCTTTGACTTTACGACCATCGGCCGGGTCTTTGCTCAGGGTGTCGGCATCGTAGGTGCAGAAAATGGTGGTGATATTCCCTTCCGCATCTTTCTCAACACGTTCGGCTTTGATCACATAAGCATTACGCAGACGTACTTCTTTGCCCATCACCAGACGCTTGTACTGCTTGTTCGCTTCTTCACGGAAGTCTGCGCGATCGATCCAAATTTCACCGCTAAATGGCACTTCGCGGCTGCCCATTTCCGGTTTGTTCGGATGGTTAGGCATGGTGACCAATTCGCTTTCGCTCTGCGGATAGTTTTCGATAACCAGTTTAACCGGATCGATAACCGCCATCGCGCGCGGGGCGTTTTCGTTCAGATCTTCGCGGATACAGGATTCCAGAGAAGCGATCTCAATGGTGTTGTCTTGTTTGGTCACGCCAATGCGTTTGCAGAACTCACGGATCGCGGCAGCGGTGTAACCGCGACGACGCAGGCCAGAAATCGTCGGCATACGCGGATCGTCCCAGCCTTCAACGTGCTTGTCGGTCACCAGCAGGTTCAGCTTGCGCTTGGACATCACGGTATATTCCAGATTCAGGCGCGAGAATTCGTACTGACGCGGATGAACCGGAATGGTGATGTTGTCCAGCACCCAGTCGTACAGACGACGGTTATCCTGGAACTCCAGCGTACACAGGGAATGCGTAATGCCTTCCAGCGCATCGCTGATGCAGTGGGTAAAGTCGTACATCGGGTAGATGCACCACTTGTTGCCGGTCTGGTGGTGTTCGGCGAACTTAATGCGGTACAGCACCGGATCGCGCATCACGATAAACGGCGAAGCCATATCGATTTTCGCGCGCAGGCAGGCTTTACCTTCTTCAAAACCACCGGTACGCATTTTTTCGAACAGCGCCAGGTTCTCTTCGACGCTACGATCGCGGTACGGGCTATTTTTGCCAGGCTGAGTCAGCGTGCCGCGGTATTCGCGGATTTCGTCCGCTGACAGTTCGTCAACGTACGCCAGGCCTTTATTAATAAGCTCTACCGCATAGGCGTGAAGCTGATCGAAGTAATCCGAAGAGTAGCGAATGTCGCCAGTCCAGTGGAAACCTAACCATTCAACGTCGTTTTTAATCGACTCAACGTACTCGATATCTTCTTTAACCGGGTTCGTATCATCAAAACGCAGGTTGCACTGGCCCTGGTAATCTTGCGCAATGCCAAAGTTCAGACAAATGGATTTCGCGTGGCCAATGTGCAGATAGCCATTTGGCTCCGGCGGAAAACGGGTATGGATAGTGGTGTGCTTACCACTGGCCAGATCTTCATCGATGATCTGACGAATAAAGTTACTCGGGCGGGCTTCAGCCTCACTCATCGTGGATTCCTCAAAGCGTAAACAACGTATAACGGAGTATGATCTTATAAGCGACGTCAGGAGACAACTATTAGTTGCACAAAAAAGGTGTTTCAACAGGATATATGAGGGCATTTGCTGCAAAAAAAAGCGGCGGAGGAATATCCCCCGCCGCTTAAGGCACTTAACTCACTTTACTCAGGAGCAGTTATTTACCTTTAATCTCATACAGTGGTGTTTGACCGGCAACCACATGACCTTCGGCTTTAATAACCAGAGCGCCGAAATCATCGCTGTTGCTGCACACAACCGGGCTTATCATCGAACGTGCGTTAGCGTTCAGGAACTCCAGATCCATTTCCAGAATCGGTTGGCCTGCAGTAACTTCCGCACCTTCTTCAACCAGACGCTTAAAGCCTTTGCCTTCCAGCGCTACGGTATCGATGCCCATATGGACCACGATTTCCGCGCCTTTAACAGTTTCCAGGCAGAACGCATGGTTAGTGTTGAAGATTTTCACGATAGTGCCCGCAGCCGGAGCAACCACGATTTTATCCGTTGGTTTCACTGCCACGCCGTCGCCTACTGCTTTGCTGGCGAAGGCTTCATCAGGAACCTGTTCCAGCGCAACTACGTCACCAGTAATCGGAGAAACCAGCGCTTCAACGGTGACTGCATTCGCTACAGCCTGCGGTTTTGCTACTGGGGCCGCTGCTGCTGGCGCACTTTCACCAGATGCTGCTGCCACCGGACCACGCGCGACAACTTTCTTCATTTCGTCGCCGATGGATTCGGCTTTCGCACCCACGATGACCTGGATAGTTTGCTTGTTCAGCTTAACTACTCCAGATGCACCTAAACGCTTACACATAGCATCGTTTACGCGACCGGAGTCGGCAACGGTCAGACGCAGACGAGTGATACAGGCATCAATCGCTTTCAGGTTATCAGTACCGCCAACCGCTGCAATGTAGTTGGTTGCCAGTTGAGCCAAACCTTCTTCAGTGTTGCTGTTGGCTTCTTCAGTAACGATATCGTCTTCTTTATCTTCGCGGCCCGGCGTTTTCAGGTTAAACATACGGATAACCGCGCTGAACAGCACAAAGTAGATAACGAAGAACACCAGCCCCATCACCACCAGCATCCAGACGTTCTTACTTGCTGCTGGCAGGTTGTACATCAACACGTAGTCGATAGCACCTGCGGAGAAGGAGAAGCCTGCGTGGATCCCCAGCAGTGTTGCAACGAACAGGCTGATACCCGTTAACAGTGCGTGCAGGAGGTACAGCAGTGGAGCCAGGAACATGAACAGGAATTCAAGCGGCTCGGTAACACCGGTCAGGAACGCGGTGATCGCAACGGACAGCAGCATACCGCCAACCATCGGACGACGTGCTTTCGGAGCCGCGAAGTACATCGCCAGCGCCGCACCCGGCAGACCAAACATCATGATTGGGAAGAAGCCAGACATGAACATACCCGCAGTGCCGTCACCCGCGTAGAAGCGGTTGATGTCACCGTGGAATACGGTACCTGCAGCGTTAGTAAATTCGCCAATCTGGAACCAGGCGATGGTGTTCAGCACCTGATGCAGACCGGTTGGGATCAGCAGACGGTTGATGAAACCAAAGATACCGGAACCCAGCGCGCCAGCGCCCACGATCCACTCACCACCCGCATGGATGGCGTTCTGTACCGGCGGCCATACGTAACCGAAGATAGCAGCCAGCACCAGACAGAAGAAGCCAGTGGCGATCGGCACAAAGCGTTTGCCGCCAAAGAAGCTCAGGAAGTCAGGCAGTTTGATACCAGACCAGCGGTTATACACGGCACCGCCGACCAGACCGGTGATGATACCAGCCAGCACGCCCATATTGATTGCAGGGTTAATGGTAACCATTGCTTTGGTCAATATGAAATAACCGACCGCACCTGCCAGCGCTGCTGCACCTGCGCTGTCTTTTGACCAGCTGGAAGCAACACCGATCGCAAAAATTAACGCGAGGTTATCAAAGATGGCCCCACCCGCTTGCGCGATGAAGGGTACGTTAAGTAAATCTGGTTGGCCGAATCGCAGCAGCAGTGCCGCGACTGGCAGCACAGCGATGGGGAGCTGTAACGCCCTACCCAGCCGCTGGAAAAAACCTAAAATATTCATTTTATTCCCCCTACGAGACCCCGATTAGGCTTCTTTGAAGCCATATTTTTATTGTGCGACCATTCCTGACAGCAAGATTCTGGAACAACGATATTAACCATTCATCTACATTCAGAGTGTGTGAAAAATTAATTCGTATCGCAAATTAAACGCGTGTTTTTTGTGATTCCAGTCACCAAATATCGTTATTAACCCTCCCTTTCACTGGCTAACTACGAAAACTTATTTTATCATTCAAAAAATCGAAACGGATTGATCCTTACCGATGCAAAACCAGGTTACGCTTATTACTGCACAGAGACTCAATCCGCCAACTGCTTACTTTTACTTTTGAGGTGAAGAATGAGACTGATCCCCCTGAATACCGCTGAACAAGTCGGCAAATGGGCTGCTCGCCATATCGTTAACCGTATTAACGCGTTCAAACCAACGGCAGATCGTCCGTTCGTTCTGGGCCTGCCGACTGGCGGTACTCCGCTGACAGCTTATAAAGCATTGGTTGAAATGCACAAAGCGGGCCAGGTGAGCTTCAAGCATGTTGTTACGTTCAACATGGACGAATATGTTGGCCTGCCGAAAGAGCATCCGGAAAGCTACCACAGCTTTATGCACCGCAATTTCTTTGATCACGTTGATATTCCAGCAGAAAACATCAACCTCCTCAATGGTAACGCGCCGGATATTGATGCAGAATGCCGTCAGTATGAAGAAAAAATCCGTTCTTACGGTAAAATCCACCTGTTTATGGGCGGTGTAGGCAACGATGGTCACATCGCGTTCAACGAGCCAGCTTCCTCTTTGGCTTCCCGTACCCGCATCAAAACGCTGACTCACGACACACGTGTTGCTAACTCACGCTTCTTTGACGGCGACGTAAGCCAGGTACCTAAATATGCGCTGACCGTTGGTGTGGGCACCCTGCTGGATGCTGAAGAAGTGATGATCCTGGTTCTGGGCCACCAGAAAGCACAGGCGCTGCAAGCCGCCGTTGAAGGCAACGTTAACCACATGTGGACCATCAGCTGCCTGCAGTTGCATCCAAAAGCCGTTGTGGTCTGCGATGAGCCTTCCACCATGGAACTGAAAGTGAAGACGCTGAAATACTTCAACGAGTTAGAAGCGGAAAATATTAAAGGTCTGTAATTGATGTCTCCGCCCTGTCGATAAGTTGCAGGGCGGCATTTTTTTGAAATCGGGGGTCGGAATGTATGCTTTAACCCAGGGCCGGATCTTTACCGGTCACGAAATTCTTGATGACCATGCGATTGTTGTCGCCAATGGCCTGATCGACAGCGTTTGCCCACTGGCTGAATTACCGTCAGGGATTGAACAGCGCTCACTGAATGGGGCCATTGTTTCCCCCGGTTTTATTGATGTACAGCTGAACGGCTGCGGCGGTGTGCAGTTTAACGATACGGCAGAAGCCGTAACCGTTGAAACGCTGGAAATCATGCAAAAAGCCAATGAAAAATCTGGCTGCACCAACTATTTGCCAACGCTTATCACCACCAGCGATGACCTGATGAAACAAGGTGTTCGCGTGATGCGTGAATACCTGGCGAAACACCCGAATCAGGCATTAGGACTTCATCTTGAAGGCCCGTGGCTGAATCTTGTTAAAAAAGGCACCCATAATCCGGGATTTGTCCGTCAGCCGGACGCTGCACTGGTTGATTTCCTGTGCGATAATGCGGATGTGATCACCAAAGTCACACTGGCACCAGAAATGGTCCCGGTAGAGGTCATCACCAAATTGGTGAATGCGGGTATCGTGGTTTCTGCGGGTCATTCCAATGCAACGGTAAAAGAAGCAAAAATCGGATTCCGTGCAGGTATTACCTTTGCAACGCATCTGTTCAACGCGATGCCGTACATTACCGGCCGCGAACCCGGTCTGGCGGGCGCTATCTTGGATGAAGCCGATATCTACTGCGGTATCATCGCCGATGGCCTGCACGTTGACTACGTTAACATTCGTAATGCTAAGCGCCTGAAAGGCGACAAGCTGTGCCTGGTTACTGACGCGACCGCGCCAGCAGGTGCAAACATTGAACAGTTCATTTTCGCTGGTAAAACAATATACTACCGCAATGGACTGTGTGTTGATGAGAACGGTACGTTGAGCGGTTCATCATTAACCATGATTGAAGGCATACGCAATCTGGTCGAACATGCGAATATCGCTCTCGACGAAGTCTTACGCATGGCAACGCTCTACCCTGCTCGCGCCATTGGCGTCGACAAACAACTCGGCAGCATCGCGCCAGGCAAAGTAGCCAACCTGACTGCGTTCACGCACGACTTTAAAATCATCAAGACCATCGTTAATGGCAACGAGGTCGTTACTGAGTAAGAGAAAGAATGACACCAGGCGGACAAGCTCAAATAGGTAATGTTGATCTCGTAAAACAGCTTAACAGCGCGGCGGTTTATCGCCTGATTGACCAACACGGGCCAATCTCGCGAATTCAAATTGCCGAGCAAAGCCAGCTTGCCCCCGCCAGCGTAACCAAAATTACGCGTCAGTTGATCGAACGCGGGCTGATCAAAGAAGTCGATCAGCAGGCCTCCACCGGGGGCCGCCGCGCTATCTCTATCGTCACAGAAACTCGCAATTTCCACGCCATTGGCGTACGACTGGGTCGCCACGACACAACGCTCACGCTCTATGATATGAGCAGTAAAGTTGTCGCCGAAGAGCATTACCCCCTCCCGGAGCGCACCCAGGAAACGCTGGAATATGCGCTGCTCAACACCATTGCCATCTTTATTGAGAGCTGCCAGCGGAAAATCCGTGAGCTGATCGCAATTTCTGTCATCCTGCCAGGCCTTGTCGATCCTGAAAGCGGCGTCATCCGCTATATGCCACACATTCAGGTCGAAAACTGGGGACTGGTCGAAGCGCTCGAAAAACGCTTCAAAGTCACCTGCTTTGTTGGTCACGATATTCGCAGTCTGGCGCTGGCTGAGCACTATTTCGGGGCAAGCCAGGATTGCGAAGACTCCATTTTGGTGCGAGTGCACCGCGGAACCGGTGCGGGTATCATCTCCAATGGCCGAATTTTCATCGGTCGCAATGGCAACGTCGGCGAGATTGGTCATATTCAGGTAGAGCCGCTGGGTGAGCGCTGTCACTGCGGTAATTTCGGCTGCCTGGAAACCATTGCCGCCAATGCTTCTATTGAACATCGCGTGCAGAACTTACTGAAGCAGGGTTATCCAAGTCGACTCACGCTGGATGATTGCAGCATCAAAGCCATCTGTAAGGCCGCGAATAAAGGCGATAATCTGGCAGCAGAAGTCATTGAGCACGTTGGTCGCCATCTGGGTAAAACTATCGCCATTGCCATCAACCTGTTTAACCCGCAAAAAATCGTCATTGCGGGCGAAATTACCGAGGCGGATAAGGTGCTGCTGCCTGCAATAGAAAGCTGTATCAACACGCAGGCGTTGAAGGCGTTTCGCCATAATTTACCGGTGGTTCGGTCCACGCTGGATCACCGCTCCGCCATTGGCGCCTTTGCGCTGGTGAAGCGCGCAATGCTCAACGGTACGCTGCTGCAACGTTTGCTGGAAAACTAATACACGTCATCCTTCGAGCTGCCTCTGCGTTAGCTGCATCTGCTCACCCCGGTCACTTACTTCAGTAAGCTCCAGGGGTTCGCAGACTTGCCGCCTTGATGCAACTCGAATGATGTAGTGTATTTTGTGTATAGTAATGCCTTCTTTTTTTAATGTCGGATTGTCCATGGCCATTAAGAATGTAATTTGTGATATCGACGGCGTGCTGATGCACGACAATGTTGCTGTACCGGGTGCGGCAGAATTTCTGACTGGGATCCTGGAAAAAGGCCTGCCGTTAGTCCTGCTGACTAACTACCCTTCGCAGACCGGGCAAGATCTGGCAAACCGCTTCGCCACCGCGGGTGTGAATGTCCCTGATAGCGTCTTTTATACTTCCGCGATGGCTACCGCTGATTTTCTTCGTCGCCAGGAAGGAAAAAAGGCCTACGTGGTGGGTGAAGGCGCGTTAATACACGAACTGTATAAAGCTGGATTTACCATTACCGACGTGAACCCCGATTTTGTGATTGTTGGCGAGACACGTTCCTATAACTGGGACATGATGCATAAAGCGGCGTATTTTGTCGCCAACGGCGCGCGTTTTATCGCCACTAACCCGGATACCCACGGTCGCGGCTTTTATCCCGCCTGTGGAGCACTCTGTGCCGGTATTGAGAAGATCTCAGGTCGTAAACCGTTTTATGTCGGCAAACCCAGCCCGTGGATTATTCGCGCGGCTCTCAACAAAATGCAGGCGCACTCGGAAGAAACCGTTATCGTTGGTGACAACCTGCGTACCGATATTCTGGCAGGTTTTCAGGCGGGTCTGGAAACTATCCTGGTACTGTCTGGCGTATCCAAGCTTGATGATATTGACAACATGCCGTTCAGACCAAGCTGGATTTACCCGTCCGTTGCTGAAATAGACGTCATTTAATCTCTTTAGCCGGATAACAACATCTGCAAGTTATCCGGCCTGAAAAATACATCCATTCAATAAAATCACCACTTCACTGTTGATTCATCAATAATAGCGTTCATTACATAATCTTTTTTCATCAATCAGCAATGACCATTGCGTTTTTTATTTTCTGACCCGTAATTCGCTTGCGCCCTCTCCAGCTTTGCGGCATTTTCTTTATCAAGCAAACATAAAAAGCATCACGCAACAGGTTAACGGAGAAGGTTATGTGTTCTATTTTTGGCGTATTCGATATTAAAACTGACGCAGTTGAACTGCGTAAAAAAGCCCTGGAACTGTCTCGTCTGATGCGCCACCGCGGCCCGGACTGGTCAGGTATTTACGCCTGTGATAACGCCATTCTGGCGCACGAACGTCTGTCCATCGTCGACGTCAATGCCGGTGCTCAGCCGCTGTACAACGTGAAGAAGACACATATCCTGGCGGTTAACGGTGAAATTTATAACCACCAGACACTGCGTGCTGAATACGGCGATCGCTACCAGTTCCAGACCGGTTCCGACTGCGAAGTTATCCTCGCCCTGTATCAGGAAAAAGGACCCGCGTTCCTCGATGACCTGCAAGGGATGTTCGCTTTTGCCCTGTACGACAGCGAGCAGGACGCCTACCTGATCGGTCGTGATCATATCGGGATCATCCCGCTGTATATGGGTTACGACGAGCACGGTAACTTCTACGTTGCGTCTGAAATGAAAGCACTGGTTCCCGTCTGCCGCACAATCAAAGAATTCCCGGCCGGTAGCTATTTGTGGAGTAAAGACGGTGAAATTCGTCAGTACTACCAGCGCGACTGGTTTGAATACGATGCCGTCAAAGACAACGTTACTGATAAAAACGAGCTGCGCCAGGCACTGGAAGATGCGGTGAAAAGCCACCTGATGTCAGATGTTCCTTATGGAGTGCTGCTGTCCGGCGGTCTGGATTCATCCGTCATTTCCGCGATAACTAAAAAATACGCGGCACGCCGTGTTGAAGATCAGGAACGTAGCGAAGCCTGGTGGCCACAGCTGCACTCCTTCGCCGTCGGCCTGGAAGGCGCTCCGGATCTGAAAGCTGCGCAAGAGGTGGCGAACCATCTGGGGACCGTGCACCATGAGATCCACTTCACCGTGCAGGAAGGTCTGGATGCGATCCGCGACGTGATTTACCACATCGAAACTTACGATGTCACGACGATTCGCGCCTCGACGCCAATGTACTTAATGTCGCGTAAAATTAAAGCGATGGGCATTAAAATGGTGTTGTCGGGTGAAGGTTCGGACGAAGTGTTTGGCGGCTATCTCTATTTCCACAAAGCGCCAGATGCAAAAGAACTGCACGAAGAAACCGTGCGCAAGCTGCAAGCGCTGCATATGTTCGACTGCGCCCGTGCCAACAAAGCCATGTCGGCCTGGGGTGTAGAAGCCCGCGTGCCCTTCCTGGATAAGAAATTCCTTGATGTGGCGATGCGCATCAACCCACAGGACAAAATGTGCGGCAACGGCAAAATGGAAAAACACGTTCTGCGCGAATGTTTTGAGTCCTACCTGCCGGCAAGCGTCGCATGGCGTCAGAAAGAGCAGTTCTCTGACGGTGTCGGTTACAGCTGGATTGACACTCTGAAAGAGGTGGCTGCAGAACAAGTTTCTGACCAACAACTGGAAACTGCCAGCTTCCGTTTCCCGTACAACACACCATCGTCAAAAGAAGCGTATTTGTACCGTGAGATTTTCGAAGAGTTGTTCCCGGTAGCAAGCGCTGCCGAATGTGTGCCGGGCGGGCCGTCGGTTGCCTGTTCTTCTGCTAAGGCGATCGAATGGGATGAGGCGTTTAAAACCATGAACGATCCGTCTGGCCGTGCCGTTGGCGTACATCAGTCCGCTTATAAATAAGTTAATCCTTAGATAAGAGCCCTGCGGGGCTCTTTTTTTATGTTTGTTTTCTGTGCAAAAAAACAATTAATAACTAATAATTGCCGAATATTGCGTCATGCTGTTCGCAACCTAACCAAACAGTCACATTCCAGCTATTTTCAATGAAAAAGGGGTTGACGCTTCAAGGCTCAATACGCATAATGCGCCCCGCAACGCCGATAAGGTTACGCGAAAAAAAGATGGCTACGTAGCTCAGCTGGTTAGAGCACATCACTCATAATGATGGGGTCACAGGTTCGAATCCCGTCGTAGCCACCATCTTTTTTGCGGGAGTGGCGAAATTGGTAGACGCACCAGATTTAGGTTCTGGCGCCGCAAGGTGTGCGAGTTCAAGTCTCGCCTCCCGCACCATTCACCCGTAAGCGTTGCACGGATGGGGTATCGCCAAGCGGTAAGGCACCGGTTTTTGATACCGGCATTCCCTGGTTCGAATCCAGGTACCCCAGCCATTTTTTCTTCGATATAGCGGTTCACCGCAACGGTCATTGGGGTATCGCCAAGCGGTAAGGCACCGGTTTTTGATACCGGCATTCCCTGGTTCGAATCCAGGTACCCCAGCCATCGAAGAAAATGTTAGTATTTGGCTACGTAGCTCAGCTGGTTAGAGCACATCACTCATAATGATGGGGTCACAGGTTCGAATCCCGTCGTAGCCACCATATTAAGGACGTATCGACTCGTTCGGTAAATCCAAAAAATTGTTGGGGTATCGCCAAGCGGTAAGGCTCTGGTTTCTGATACCAGCATTCCGAGGTTCGAATCCTCGTACCCCAGCCAATTTCAAAAAGTCGTCCACTCTGTGGGTGCACCCGTTGGGGTATCGCCAAGCGGTAAGGCTCTGGTTTCTGATACCAGCATTCCGAGGTTCGAATCCTCGTACCCCAGCCATATTAAAAAAGCTCGCTTCGGCGAGCTTTTTGCTTTTCTAACGTTGGGTGACGGCAAGCCTTACCCGGCCTACATGACTTGTAGGCCTGATAAACGTAGCGCCATCAGGCACCACTCGAGCTACAACCCTAACGCATACTTCAGTGCCTGACGTTTCAGTACGCCAGCGCGCTCTGCGGCCATGAGCCCGAGATTACGCATGATGCGCAGCGGCTGCAGGTTATTGCTGAATCCGGCATAGAACAGATCCATACCGCTTTGCATGATGAAATTGTCAGTCATACGGCGATTCTGATAGCGCTTGAGCACCGGCTGACTGGCCCAGGATTCACCGTAGCTGCGCGCGTTCACCAGCACATCAATCAACGCATCGACATCACGAAAGCCCAGATTAACGCCCTGCCCCGCCAGCGGATGAATGGTATGCGCGGCATCACCTACCAGCGCCAGCCCCGGTTGCACATATTGCAGCGCATGACGACGCGTAAGCGGGAACGCCCCCGCAGCCACTGGCATCACCTTACCGAGTCGCGATGGAAAATGTTTAGCAATCTCCGTCTGCAATTGCGGCATATTCAGCGCTTGCAATTGGCGGATGCGAGCCGGTGAGTCGTACCACACCAACGAGGCCCAGTTATCAAACAGCGGTAAAAACGCGCGCGGGCCGTCAGGCGTAAATTGCTGCCAGGTGCTGTCTCCCGGTGAATTTTCGCATTGCACGGTTATCAACATACAGGACTGCGCGTACTGCCAGGCATGGATACCAATCCCGGCCATTTTTCGCACCTGAGAGTTGGCACCATCGGCGCCGATGACCAGCTTCGCGCTGATGGTTTCGCCGCCTGCCAGCTCAAGCTCATGTCGATCGTTATGTTGATGCAAAGAAATCAGGGACGTCGGTACGCGCAGCGTGACTTTGGGGTGAGCTTCCAGCGCCTGCCAGAGCGCCTGTTGCAGGACCGTGTTTTCCACCATATAGCCCAACAGAGGCAGCTTAAGCTCGGCGGCATCAAACATCACATGGGCATTTTCCCACTCCCACGTTTCCAGTCGACGATAAGGATGGCTGCGCATCCCCTGCACCGTATCCCAGACGCCCAGCCCTTTTAGCAACGACACCGATGCGGAACTTATGGCAGAAATTCTGACATCAGGCTGTCCGTCAGCCACAAACGGCGCGGGAACGGCATGCTCAATGACCGTTACCGTAAATCCATGCTGCGCCAGTCCAAGCGCCAGCGCGCCGCCGACCATCCCCCCGCCGACAATGGCAATTTCCGTTGGTTGATTTGTCATGGTCAATTATCCAGTTACATGTATTGTGTAAGTTTACAGGATTTTTTACCCCTTGAGGCTGACATCCGTCATACTGGTCACAACCGCGCCAAAGCAGTACACTATGCGCCCTGCATTTCAGCCACAATTTCGCAAGAGCAAGTCGATGACCAAAAAACTCCATATTAAAACCTGGGGCTGTCAGATGAACGAATACGATTCATCGAAGATGGCCGATCTGCTGGATGCCACTCATGGGTATCAACTGACTGACGTGGCGGAAGAAGCGGATGTGCTGCTGCTGAATACCTGCTCAATCCGTGAGAAGGCTCAGGAAAAAGTGTTCCATCAACTGGGCCGCTGGAAACTGTTAAAAGAGAAAAATCCCAAGCTCATCATTGGGGTCGGTGGCTGTGTTGCGTCTCAGGAAGGCGATCATATTCGCCAGCGCGCGCATTACGTCGATATTATTTTTGGGCCGCAAACTCTGCACCGCCTGCCGGAAATGATCAACAAAGTGCGTGGAAGCACGACCCGTAGCCCGGTGGTTGATATCAGTTTCCCGGAGATCGAAAAGTTCGACCGCCTGCCAGAACCGCGTGCTGAAGGTCCAAGCGCGTTTGTGTCCATCATGGAAGGTTGTAATAAATATTGTACTTACTGCGTGGTGCCCTACACCCGCGGTGAGGAAGTCAGCCGTCCGGCGGATGATATTCTGTTTGAAATCGCCCAGCTTGCAGCCCAAGGCGTGCGTGAAGTGAACCTGCTGGGGCAAAACGTGAACGCCTGGCGTGGTGAGAACTACGACGGCACGATTGGATCTTTTGCCGATCTATTACGTCTGGTCGCAGCGATCGACGGTATTGATCGTATCCGCTTCACCACCAGCCATCCGATCGAATTCACCGATGATATCGTTGAAGTTTATCGTGATACGCCAGAGTTGGTGAGCTTCCTGCATCTGCCGGTACAGAGCGGTTCAGACCGCGTACTGAACCTGATGGGGCGTACCCATACCGCGCTGGAATACAAAGCGATCATCCGCAAACTGCGCGCTGCGCGTCCGGATATCCAGATTAGCTCCGACTTCATCGTTGGCTTCCCGGGTGAGACCACTCAGGATTTCGAGCAGACCATGAAGCTGATTGCTGACGTCAATTTTGACATGAGCTACAGCTTTATTTTCTCTGCGCGTCCTGGCACCCCTGCCGCCGATATGGTTGACGACGTACCGGAAGAAGAGAAGAAACAGCGTCTGTACATTCTACAGGAGCGTATCAACCAGCAAGCTATGGCCTGGAGCCGCCGTATGGTCGGCACGACCCAGCGCATTCTGGTTGAAGGCACATCGCGTAAGAGCATTATGGAACTGTCAGGCCGTACCGAAAATAACCGTGTGGTGAACTTTGAAGGCAACCCGGATATGGTCGGTAAGTTCGTAGACGTAGAAATTACCGATGTCTGGACTAACTCCCTGCGCGGTAAAGTGGTGCGTACCGAGGACGAAATGGGTCTGCGTATCGCAGAATCCCCTGAATCGGTCATTGCGCGTACCCGCAAAGAAAACGATCTGGGCGTCGGTATTTATCAGCCTTAATCCTGCTGAAAAACGTAAAAAAGGCCCGATACCGCTACACTTATCGGGCCTACAATCCTGGGCTCGCTGTCCCGGCGGGTCTTGTAATCTGCCCTATCATCCCCATATTTGCTGCAATGCTTGCGCCTTTCCCCCATGGCGTGAATAATTTCCTTAGATGCCGGTAAATGTTCAGCGTCCGGCGAGACATGCATAAGAGGAACAGTTTGAACATAGACACTCGCGAAATCACCCTTGAACCCGCAGACAACGCCCGCCTGTTGAGCCTTTGCGGCCCATTTGATGACAACATCAAACAGCTGGAACGTCGCCTCGGCATCGAAATTAACCGCCGTGATAACCACTTTAAACTGACCGGTCGTCCAATTTGCGTCACCGCTGCGGCAGATATTTTACGTAGCCTGTACGTCGATACCGCCCCAATGCGCGGTCAGACGCAGGACATTGAGCCTGAACAAATTCATCTGGCGATCAAAGAAGCGCGAGTGCTTGAGCAAAGCGCAGACAGCGTGCCTGAATTTGGCAAAGCGGTGAACATCAAAACCAAGCGTGGAGTAATTAAGCCGCGCACGCCGAACCAGGCACAGTACATTGCGAATATCCTCGACCACGACATCACATTTGGCGTTGGCCCTGCGGGTACGGGTAAAACGTATCTCGCGGTTGCCGCTGCGGTTGATGCGCTTGAGCGTCAGGAGATCCGTCGCATTCTGCTGACCCGTCCGGCAGTGGAAGCGGGCGAAAAACTGGGATTCCTGCCAGGAGATCTCAGCCAGAAAGTCGATCCGTATTTACGACCGCTGTATGACGCGCTTTTCGAAATGCTTGGCTTTGAAAAGGTTGAAAAGCTGATTGAGCGTAACGTCATTGAAGTTGCGCCCCTGGCCTACATGCGCGGTCGTACGTTGAACGATGCGTTCATCATTCTTGATGAAAGCCAGAACACCACCATCGAACAGATGAAAATGTTCCTGACCCGTATCGGCTTTAACTCCAAAGCGGTCATCACTGGCGATATTACCCAGATTGACCTGCCGCGTAGCACCAAATCCGGTCTGCGTCATGCCATTGAAGTGTTGGCTGAAGTCGACGAAATTAGTTTTAATTTCTTCCATAGCGAAGACGTGGTGCGCCACCCGGTGGTTGCCCGTATCGTCACGGCGTATGAAGCCTGGGAAGAAGCAGAACAGAAACGCAAAGCCGAGCAGGCTGCAGAACGCAAGCGCGAAGCTCAGGAGCAGGAACAAAAATGAGTCAGGTTATCCTCGATTTACAGCTGGCATGTGAAGACGAATCCGGTCTGCCAACAGAAAGTCAGTTTCAGGGCTGGCTGGATGCGGTGATCCCGCAGTTTCAGGAAGAGTCTGAAGTGACGATTCGTCTGGTCGATGACGCGGAAAGCCACGACCTGAACCTGACCTATCGCGGGAAAGATAAATCCACCAACGTGCTCTCTTTCCCGTTTGAGGCTCCTCCGGGCATTGAGATGCCGCTGCTGGGCGATTTGATCATCTGCCGTCAGGTGGTTGAGAAAGAAGCGCAGGAGCAAGGCAAACCGCTTGAGGCCCACTGGGCGCACATGGTGGTGCACGGTAGCCTGCATTTACTCGGCTACGACCATATTGAAGACGATGAAGCGGAAGAGATGGAATCCCTCGAAACAGAGATTATGCTTGCTCTGGGCTATGAGGATCCGTACATTGCCGAGAAGATTGCAGAATAGTAGCTTGCCGGATGGCGGCGCTTGCGCCTAATCCGGCCTACATTCATGCCTTTCGTAGGCCTGATAAGCGTAGCGCCATCAGGCAAAACATGCCGTCAACAGCTGAGTAAACGCATGACGCGCTTTGTATTAACTAACATGAGAACCCATACGACGCCATGAGCGACGACAATTCACACAGTAGTGACACCTTAAACAGCAAAAAGGGATTTTTTTCCCTGTTACTGAGCCAACTTTTCCACGGTGAACCGAAAAACCGCGACGAACTGTTGGAGCTGATCCGTGATTCCGGGCAAAACGACCTTATCGATGAAGATACGCGCGATATGCTCGAAGGGGTAATGGATATTGCGGACCAGCGTGTTCGCGACATCATGATCCCTCGCTCCCAGATGATTACCCTGAAACGCAACCAAACTCTGGACGAATGCCTCGATGTCATTATCGAGTCTGCCCACTCGCGTTTCCCGGTAATTAGCGAAGACAAGGATCACATTGAAGGGATTCTGATGGCCAAAGATCTGCTGCCGTTTATGCGTAGCGATGCCGAAGCCTTCAGCATGGAGAAAGTGTTACGCCAGGCGGTTGTCGTCCCTGAAAGCAAGCGGGTTGACCGCATGCTGAAAGAGTTCCGCTCCCAGCGTTATCATATGGCTATCGTCATCGACGAGTTTGGCGGTGTCTCAGGTCTGGTGACCATTGAGGACATCCTTGAACTGATTGTCGGTGAAATTGAAGATGAGTACGACGAAGAAGACGATATTGATTTCCGTCAGCTCAGTCGCCACACCTGGACTATTCGTGCACTGGCGCCGATTGAAGACTTCAATGAAGCTTTCGGCACGCATTTCAGCGATGAAGAAGTGGATACCATTGGCGGGTTGGTCATGCAGGCCTTCGGTCATCTGCCCGCGCGTGGAGAGACCATCGACATTGATGGTTACCAGTTCAAAGTGGCAATGGCCGACAGCCGTCGTATTATTCAGGTTCATGTCAGAATTCCGGACGACTCACCCCAGCCCAAACTGGACGAATAAACCCGAAACTGGATCTAAGACTACATGGCATTTGCCCCTTTAATTGAACGCCAGCGCATTCGCCTGCTGCTGGCGTTATTATTCGGTGCCTGCGGGACACTGGCTTTCTCACCGTATGACATCTGGCCCGCTGCGATTGTTTCGCTGATGGGCCTGCAGGCTCTCACCTTCAACCGCCGTCCGCTCCAGTCTGCCGCTATCGGCTATTTCTGGGGACTGGGACTGTTTGGCTCAGGCATCAACTGGGTTTACGTCAGTATCGCGCAGTTTGGCGGTATGCCGGGCCCTGTTAACGTCTTCCTCGTGGTTCTGCTTGCTGCTTACCTTTCCCTCTACACTGGCCTGTTTGCCGGCGTTTTGGCGCGTCTGTGGCCGAAAACCACCTGGATACGCGTAGCGATTGCCGCGCCGGTAGTCTGGCAAATCACTGAATTTCTGCGCGGCTGGGTACTGACCGGTTTCCCGTGGCTGCAGTTCGGTTACAGCCAGATCGATGGCCCGTTAAAAGGGCTGGCGCCGGTAATGGGCGTTGAGGCGATAAACTTCCTGCTGATGATGGTTAGCGGCCTGCTGGCACTTGCACTGGTAACGCGTAACTGGAAGCCGCTGGCTGCCGCCGTGGTGCTTTTCGCTCTGCCCTTCCCGCTACGCTATATTCAGTGGTACACGCTGGAGCCGGAAAAAACCACCCAGGTCTCGATGGTGCAGGGTGACATCCCGCAGTCGCTCAAATGGGATGAAGGCCAGTTACTCAACACCCTGAAGATTTATCTCGACGCCACCCAGCCTGAGATGGGCAAATCACAGCTCATCATCTGGCCAGAATCCGCTATTCCGGACCTGGAAATTAACCAGCAGCGTTTTCTGAGCATGATGGATGACCTGCTGAAATCGAAAAACAGCACGCTGATTACCGGTATTGTAGACGCGCGTCTGAACAAGCAGAATCGTTACGACACCTACAACACCATCATCACACTGGGTAAAGACAGCCCATACAGCTACGACTCCAGCAACCGCTACAACAAAAACCATCTGGTACCGTTTGGCGAATTTGTCCCGCTGGAATCTATCCTGCGCCCGCTAGCGCCATTCTTTGATCTGCCAATGTCTTCGTTCAGCCGCGGTCCTTATGTACAGCCACAGTTGCATGCACACGGCTTTAAGCTGACCGCTGCCATCTGCTACGAAATCATTCTTGGCGAACAGGTACGGGATAACTTCCGCCCGGATACGGACTACCTGCTGACTATCTCTAACGATGCATGGTTTGGTAAATCTATTGGCCCGTGGCAGCACTTCCAGATGGCGCGTATGCGTTCCCTGGAGCTGGCGCGACCTCTGCTGCGTAGCACCAACAACGGTATTACGGCGGTGATTGGTCCGCAGGGCGAAGTTCAGGCGATGATCCCGCAGTTTACCCGTCAGGTGCTGACCACCAGCGTGACGCCAACGACGGGCTTAACCCCTTATGCCCGTACCGGAAACTGGCCGCTCTGGCTGCTAACCGCGCTGTTTGGCTTTGGCGCAGTGGTAATGAGTCTGCGCCAACGTCGTAAGTAAAACAGTGCCCCATCAAATGCAGGCCGGATAAAGCGGTACGCCGCCATCCGGCAGTTGTGCAGCATCGTGCCTGATGGCGCTACGCTTATCAGGCCTACTTCCCCCCTCCAAAAGACCATTCTGGCACGTCTATTGCTTTGTTCTACAAGGCAAACGCTGTTTTGGCTGAATGTGCAACCTGGTCGCACCAAAGTTGAGCGCCGGTAGCACCTGAAAAGTGCAACAAGATATTTTTGCCCCCAAATGGTGCGGCGCACTTCGCAAAAATAAACAATAACACAGCAAATTCTTTACATTCATCCAAACTAAATGTTAACAAACACATACAAGACTGCACGTTTTAGTAGCAAACAATAACAACATCACAATGGGTATCAATGCGTCCCTGGCGCAGACGATAAAGGAGTTGGATATGCAATTACGTAAGCTCGCCACTGCCATGCTGGTCATGGGAATGTCCGCCGGTCTGGCGCACGCAGAAGACGCAGCACCAGCGGCAGGCAGCACGCTGGATAAGATCGCCAAAAATGGCGTGATCGTTGTCGGCCACCGTGAATCATCAGTACCGTTTTCTTACTACGATAATCAGCAAAAAGTGGTCGGTTATTCACAGGATTACTCCAACGCGATCGTTGACGCCGTGAAGAAAAAGCTGAACAAGCCTGATCTGCAGGTGAAACTGATCCCGATTACTTCACAAAACCGTATCCCGCTGCTGCAAAACGGTACCTTCGATTTTGAATGTGGATCCACCACCAACAACGTCGAGCGCCAAAAACAAGCCGCTTTCTCTGACACAATTTTCGTTGTCGGCACCCGTCTGCTGGCGAAAAAAGGCGGCGACGTCAAAGATTTCGCCGATCTGAAAGGTAAAGCCGTAGTCGTGACTTCGGGTACCACCTCCGAAGTTCTGCTGCACAAGCTGAATGAAGAACAAAAAATGGATATGCGCATCATCAGCGCGAAAGACCACGGTGACTCTTTCCGTACTCTGGAAAGCGGTCGTGCCGTTGCCTTTATGATGGATGACGCCCTGCTGGCTGGCGAGCGCGCGAAAGCGAAGAAACCAGACAACTGGGAGATCGTCGGCAAGCCACAGTCTCAGGAAGCCTACGGCTGTATGTTGCGCAAAGATGATCCTGAGTTCAAAAAGCTGATGGACGACACTATCGCCAAGGCGCAAACCTCAGGCGAAGCTGAGAAATGGTTTGATAAGTGGTTTAAAAACCCAATTCCGCCGAAGAACCTGAACATGAATTTCGAACTGTCAGACGAGATGAAAGCTCTGTTCAAAGAACCAAATGATAAAGCGCTTAACTAACTAAAATAAATGGGAGGCTTCCCCTCCCTCTCGATTGTTACTCGGCACGGACAGACTATAAGCCTGATGGTCGTTCCCCATCAGGCCTGAAAACCGCAAAACGCCGAATAACAATCTTCGAGGGTAGCGCTGCTACCCTTTTTTTTCTGGAGTAGATTTATGTCTATAGACTGGAACTGGGGTATTTTTTTACAACAAGCCCCGTTCGGCAACACCACCTATCTCGGCTGGCTCTGGAGTGGTTTCCAGGTCACTGTCGCGTTATCCATCACCGCCTGGATTATCGCTTTCCTCATAGGCTCTTTATTCGGCATCTTACGTACCGTTCCAAATCGTTTCCTTTCTGGGATCGGCACGCTGTACGTTGAGCTATTTCGTAACGTTCCGCTCATCGTCCAGTTTTTTACCTGGTATCTGGTTATTCCGGAACTGCTGCCGGAAAACATTGGGATGTGGTTCAAGGCTGAGTTGGATCCCAACATCCAGTTCTTCCTCTCATCAATGCTTTGTCTGGGGCTGTTTACCGCCGCGCGCGTCTGCGAACAGGTTCGCGCCGCTATTCAGTCTCTGCCTCGTGGGCAGAAAAACGCCGCACTGGCGATGGGGCTGACGTTACCGCAGGCCTACCGCTATGTTCTGTTGCCAAACGCATACCGCGTGATTGTTCCGCCAATGACCTCAGAGATGATGAACCTGGTGAAGAACTCCGCGATCGCCTCCACCATCGGCCTGGTCGATATGGCGGCACAGGCGGGCAAACTGCTGGATTACTCCGCCCACGCATGGGAATCGTTTACCGCTATCACTCTGGCTTACGTGCTGATTAACGCCGTCATCATGCTGGTGATGAATCTCGTTGAACGTAAAATCCGCCTGCCTGGCAATTTGGGAGGCAAATAATGTACGAATTTGACTGGAGTTCTATCATCCCTTCCCTGCCGTATCTGCTGGACGGGCTGATGATCACGCTGAAAATCACCGTTACGGCGGTAGTCATTGGTATCGTATGGGGAACTATCCTGGCCGTCATGCGTCTGTCCAGCTTCGCGCCGATAGCCTGGTTTGCGAAAGGCTACGTCAACGTATTTCGTTCTATTCCGCTGGTCATGGTGCTGCTGTGGTTCTACCTGATTGTGCCCGGCTTCCTGCAAAACGTACTGGGTCTGTCGCCAAAAACCGATATTCGCCTGATCTCAGCAATGGTCGCGTTTTCGATGTTTGAAGCAGCGTACTATTCCGAGATTATCCGTGCCGGTATCCAGAGTATTTCTCGTGGGCAATCCAGCGCCGCGCTGGCGCTAGGGATGACCCACTGGCAGTCGATGAAGCTCATTATTCTGCCGCAGGCATTCCGCGCGATGGTACCGCTGCTGCTAACCCAGGGCATCGTACTCTTCCAGGATACCTCGCTGGTCTATGTATTAAGTCTGGCAGACTTCTTCCGTACCGCCTCCACCATTGGCGAGCGTGACGGCACACAGGTTGAAATGATCCTGTTTGCTGGCGCCGTTTATTTTGTATTCAGTCTGAGCGCATCGTTGTTGGTCAGCTATTTGAAGAAAAGGACAGTTTAATGATTACCCTGAAAAATGTTTCTAAATGGTATGGTCACTTTCAGGTGCTGACCGACTGCTCCACGGAAGTGAAAAAAGGGGAAGTGGTGGTGGTCTGCGGCCCGTCAGGTTCCGGTAAATCAACGCTTATCAAAACGGTGAACGGGCTGGAGCCGGTACAACAAGGCGTCATCACCGTTGATGGTACCGTGGTGAACGACAAAAAAACCGATCTGGCCAAACTGCGCTCTCGCGTTGGTATGGTGTTCCAGCACTTTGAACTGTTCCCGCATCTGTCGATCATTGAGAACCTGACTCTGGCGCAGGTAAAAGTGCTCAAGCGCGATAAAAAGCCGGCCCGCGACAAAGCGCAAAAGTTACTGGAACGCGTTGGTCTGTCAGCACATGCGGAGAAGTTTCCAGCTCAGCTCTCAGGGGGCCAGCAACAGCGTGTCGCTATCGCCCGGGCGCTGTGCATGGATCCTATCGCCATGCTGTTTGACGAACCAACGTCGGCGCTTGATCCTGAAATGATCAACGAAGTACTGGACGTTATGGTTGAACTGGCCAATGAAGGGATGACCATGATGGTGGTAACCCACGAAATGGGCTTTGCGCGTAAAGTGGCGAACCGGGTGATCTTCATGGATGAAGGGAAAATTGTTGAAGACTCACCGAAAGAAGAGTTCTTCGCTAATCCGAAATCGGACCGTGCCAAAGACTTCCTCGCGAAAATACTGCACTAATCTTGCTGGCGCGCACCTCCATGTGCGCGCCACCTCACGCTTTATCCCTTCGCCTCTCGAAACACATACAGCCCAGCGTTAACCTTGTCACAAAGTCCCACTTACAAGGAGCAACAATGGCACTTCCTATCCTGTTTGATTGCGATCCGGGTCATGACGACGCTATCGCAATTGTGCTCGCCCTCGCCTCACCAGAACTGGATGTGAAAGCGATAACCTCATCAGCCGGTAACCAGACACCTGACAAAACGCTGCGTAACGTGTTGCGCATGTTAACGTTGCTCAACCGTACGGATATCCCAGTGGCTGGTGGCGCAGTGAAACCACTAATGCGCGATCTGATTATCGCCGATAACGTTCACGGCGAGAGTGGGCTGGATGGCCCTGCGCTGCCGGAACCCGCTTTTGCGCCACAAGACTGTACCGCCGTGGAACTGATGGCGAAAACCCTGCGTGAAAGCCCGGAACCGATGACCATTGTCTCCACCGGGCCGCAAACTAACGTAGCATTGCTTCTGAATAGCCATCCTGAGCTGCACGCCAAAATCGCCCGTATCGTAATTATGGGTGGTGCGATGGGCCTCGGAAACTGGACGCCCGCCGCCGAGTTCAATATTTTCGTGGATCCTGAAGCCGCTGAAATCGTATTCCAGTCTGGCATTCCAGTGGTGATGGCTGGTCTGGACGTCACGCATAAAGCGCAAATACATCGCGAAGATACCGAGCGGTTCCGCGCTATCGGCAATCCCATTTCGACGATCGTGGCTGAACTACTCGACTTCTTCTTTGAATATCACAAAGATGAAAAATGGGGATTCATCGGCGCACCACTGCATGATCCATGCACCATTGCCTGGCTGCTGAAACCTGAACTGTTTACCACCGTTGAACGCTGGGTCGGCGTGGAAACTCAGGGTAAATATACCCAGGGAATGACCGTGGTGGATTACTACTTCCTGAGCGGCAATAAGCCAAACGCCACCGTAATGGTAGACGTGGATCGCGAAGGGTTTGTCGATTTGCTGGCAGAACGGCTGAAGTTTTACGCCTAATACACGCCGGATGGCGCTAACGCTTATCCGGCCTACAAAATCGTGCAATTTGTAGGCCGGATAAGACGCTTTGCGTCGCCATCCGGCAATAAGCGATCACGGCTCAAACGGTCGGCGCTGAAACTGATCGTGTCCGCATTTCGGACACAGTGGCAGCACATCCGGGGTGTAAACCGCTAAATGGAAGTGGCACTTCTCGCAGACCAGATTACCTAATCCGACCACCTCGCCGCTGTGATAAACCCCGTGATGACTGAGGTCCTGGAACACCTCGCGCCATTCGAGCTGGGTTTTATCTGTAATATCGGCCAGTTCCTGCCAGATACTCTCCTTGATAACCCGCATAAAGACGCTGTCTGTCTCCTCATCGAGACTTTCTTCATAGCTCAGAGCAAACTCTTCCAGGTCGCGTCTGACGGCCCGGGTGAGCTCTTCCACCTCGGTTCGCGTTAACTCCCCGGTCTGCATAACTCGTTGACGCGCCTGCTCCACCAACGCATCAATATCGCGTTCGCCATTACGCAGACGTTCGCTCAGTGAAGCCACCAGTTCACGGTAATATTGAGCAACCTTGTTCATCGCTTCGCCTCCTGGGTCGTTAACTGTCTATAATAATAGACGTTATTTACGCTACGCTTTGCAAGACTGTCCACAGAGTGTGTAAATTCGTGCAAGAATTATCCTTGCGGGAATTCAACGCTGAATGCGCGAAAGGCTGTTTTGGCGCGGGCGTTTGGGCTATGCTATGCGGATCTGAAACACCACATCTAAAGCTACGTTTGTAGCTGTATTGAAAACAGGACCACTGGCTGCCATGCAAGAGCAATACCGCCCGGAAGAGATAGAATCCAAAGTACAGCTTCACTGGGATGAGAAGCGCACATTTGAAGTTACCGAAGACGAGAGCAAAGAGAAGTATTACTGCCTGTCTATGCTTCCCTATCCTTCTGGTCGACTACACATGGGCCACGTACGTAACTACACCATCGGTGACGTGATCGCCCGCTACCAGCGCATGCTGGGCAAAAACGTACTGCAGCCAATTGGCTGGGATGCGTTCGGTCTGCCTGCAGAAGGCGCTGCGGTTAAAAACAATACCGCACCAGCACCGTGGACGTACGACAACATCGCATACATGAAAAACCAGCTCAAAATGCTGGGTTTCGGTTACGACTGGAGCCGTGAGCTGGCGACCTGCACCCCGGAATACTACCGTTGGGAACAGAAATTCTTCACCGAGCTGTACAAAAAAGGCCTGGTGTACAAGAAAACGTCTGCGGTCAACTGGTGCCCGAACGACCAGACCGTACTGGCGAACGAACAGGTTATCGACGGCTGCTGCTGGCGTTGCGATACCAAAGTCGAGCGTAAAGAGATCCCACAGTGGTTCATCAAAATCACCGCTTACGCTGACGAACTGCTGCGTGACCTGGATAACCTGGATCACTGGCCTGACACCGTGAAAACGATGCAGCGCAACTGGATTGGCCGTTCTGAAGGCGTGGAAATCACCTTCGATGTGAACGGTTACGACAACACGCTGACCGTTTACACCACCCGCCCGGACACCTTTATGGGTGCGACCTATCTGGCCGTTGCCGCAGGTCACCCGCTGGCGCAGAAAGCTGCTGCAAATAACCCAGAACTGGCCGCCTTCATTGACGAATGCCGCAACACCAAGGTTGCTGAAGCCGAAATGGCAACCATGGAGAAGAGAGGCGTCGACACGGGCTTTAAAGCTGTTCACCCGCTGACTGGCGAAGAAATCCCCGTTTGGGCAGCAAACTTCGTCCTGATGGAATACGGTACGGGCGCAGTCATGGCCGTTCCGGGCCACGATCAGCGCGATTACGAGTTTGCGACAAAATATGGCCTAACCATCAAGCCAGTAATTCTGACCGCTGAAGGCGCAGAGCCGGATCTGTCCGAACAAGCTCTGACCGAAAAAGGCGTGCTGTTTAACTCTGGCGAGTTTGACGGCCTCGACTTCGAAGCTGCCTTCAACGCCATTGCTGACAAGCTGGTAGCCAAAGGCGTGGGTGAGCGTAAAGTGAACTACCGTCTGCGTGACTGGGGTGTTTCCCGTCAGCGTTACTGGGGTGCGCCAATTCCGATGGTGACGTTGGAAGACGGTACTGTACTGCCGACGCCAGAAGATCAGTTGCCGGTTATTCTACCGGAAGACGTGGTTATGGACGGCATCACCAGCCCAATCAAAGCCGATCCGGAGTGGGCAAAAACCACCGTTAACGGCATGCCTGCGCTGCGCGAAACCGACACTTTCGATACCTTTATGGAATCCTCCTGGTACTACGCGCGCTACACCTGCCCGCAGTACAACGAAGGGATGCTGGATCCAGAAGCCGCAAACTACTGGCTGCCAGTTGATATCTACATTGGTGGTATTGAACACGCCATCATGCACCTGCTCTACTTCCGCTTCTTCCACAAGCTGATGCGCGATGCGGGCATGGTCAACTCTGACGAACCGGCCAAACAGCTGCTGTGCCAGGGTATGGTGTTGGCTGATGCGTTCTATTACGTTGGTGCAAACGGCGAGCGTAACTGGGTTTCTCCGGTTGATGCCATCGTTGAGCGCGACGAAAAAGGTCGTATCGTCAAAGCTCAGGACGCAGAAGGCCATGAACTGGTCTATACCGGCATGAGCAAAATGTCCAAGTCGAAAAATAACGGTATCGACCCGCAGGTCATGGTTGAACGTTACGGCGCTGACACGGTACGTCTGTTCATGATGTTCGCTTCTCCGGCTGATATGACGCTGGAATGGCAGGAATCCGGCGTTGAAGGGGCGAACCGCTTCCTGAAACGTGTATGGAAGCTGGTTTACGAACATACTTCCAAAGGCGATGTAGCTGCCCTGAACGTTGATGCGTTGAGCGAAGACCAAAAAGCGCTGCGTCGCGACGTACATAAAACCATTGCTAAAGTTACCGATGATATCGGTCGTCGTCAGACCTTTAACACCGCAATTGCGGCGATTATGGAGCTGATGAACAAGCTGGCGAAAGCACCGCAGGAAGACGAACAAGACAGAGCCCTGATGCAGGAAGCGTTACTGGCCGTCGTTCGCATGCTGAACCCGTTCACCCCACATGTTTGTTTCACGATGTGGGAAGCACTGAAAGGCGAAGGCGATATCGACAACGCACCGTGGCCGGTGGCGGACGAAGCGGCAATGGTTGAAGACTCGACGCTGGTTGTAGTTCAGGTGAACGGTAAGGTCCGTGGCAAAATTACCGTTCCGGTAAATGCGACAGAAGAACAGGTTCGTGAACGTGCTGGCCAGGAGCATCTGGTGGCAAAATATCTTGATGGCGTTACCGTACGTAAAGTGATTTATGTACCGGGTAAACTCCTCAATCTGGTCGTTGGCTAAGCGCGGGAGGAAGCGTGCGACTTCTGACAACATTGTTGTTATCTCTGGCGGTGCTTGTCACCGCCGGGTGTGGCTGGCATCTGCGTAATACTACGCAGGTCCCACCCTCAATGAAAACCATGATCCTGAACTCTGGTGATCCGAACGGCCCATTAAGCCGCGCGGTTCGTAATCAGCTGCGTCTGAACGGCGTTACGCTGCTTGAAGACGGCTCAATGCGTAAAGATGTGACGTCCTTACGTCTGGGCGCGGTCAGCATTTCGCAGGATACGGCGTCGGTATTCCAGAACGGTCAAACGGCTGAATACCAGATGGTGATGTCCGTGAGTGCATCCGTGCTGATCCCAGGTCATGATATTTATCCAATCAGCGCCAAAGTTTATCGTTCGTTCTTTGACAACCCACAGGCTGCACTGGCGAAGGATAACGAGCAGGACATGATCATCAAAGAGATGTATGACAAAGCGGCTGAACAGTTAATTCGTAAGCTGCCAAGCGTACATCTGGCCGATACTCTGTCATCCAATGCTGATGATGATGCTAAGCCAGCGGCGACAAAAGCCGCAGAGCCTGCATCATCTCCGGCGCGTGTTTCCACCACGCTGGGTAACTGATGCTCAAGTTGTACCCTGAACAACTCCGCGCACAGCTCAATGAAGGGCTGCGCGCGGCGTATTTGCTCTTAGGTAACGATCCTCTCTTATTGCAGGAAAGCCAGGACGCTATCCGTCAGGCAGCAGCAACGCAAGGATTCGAAGAACACCACGCTTTCACCCTGGACAACAGCACCGACTGGGGAGAGATTTTTTCACTCTGCCAGGCGATGAGCCTGTTTGCCAGCCGTCAAACCCTGCTCCTGCAGTTGCCAGAAAATGGCCCCAATGCCGCCATTAACGAACAGCTCGCTTCACTCGTCACACTGCTACATGACGACCTGCTGCTGATTGTTCGCGGCAACAAACTGACTAAAGCGCAGGAAAACGCCGCATGGTATACCGGACTTGCCAATAATGCGGTGCAGGTAAGCTGCCAGACGCCGGAGCAAGCACAGCTTCCTCGTTGGGTCGCCGCCAGAGCGAAGCTTAACAATCTACAACTGGATGACGCAGCCAATCAGCTGTTGTGCTATTGCTATGAAGGTAATCTGTTAGCACTGGCGCAAGCGCTGGAACGGCTAGCATTGCTTTGGCCTGATGGCAAACTAACGCTGCCTCGCGTGGAGAAAGCCGTTAACGATGCCGCGCACTTTACCCCGTTCCATTGGGTGGATGCGCTGCTGATGGGCAAAAGCAAACGCGCGCTGCACATTCTGCAACAGTTACGCCTGGAAGGCAGTGAGCCGGTTATTTTGCTGCGCACGATACAGCGTGAATTACTGCTGTTGGTCAACTTAAAACGGCAGTCAGCCCATACGCCTTTGCGCACGTTGTTTGATAAACACCGGGTGTGGCAAAATCGCCGGGGTATGATGGGAGACGCGCTAAACCGGCTGAATCCTGCGCAGTTGCGTCAGGCTGTAACGCTGTTAACGCGTACTGAAATTACGCTTAAACAAGACTATGGTCAGTCAGTGTGGGCGGAACTTGAGGGGCTTTCCCTGTTGCTCTGCCATAAATCGCTGGCCGATGTTTTTATTGATGGTTGATATGAAATCATTGCAGGCTCTGTTCGGTGGCACCTTTGATCCGGTACATTATGGTCATCTTAAACCGGTTGAAATTCTGGCGAATCTGATTGGCCTTTCCCGGGTTATTATCATGCCCAATAATGTGCCGCCGCATCGTGCGCAACCCGAAGCGTCCGGCGAACAACGTCAACGCATGGTTGAACTGGCCATTGCCGATAAGCCGCTGTTCTCCCTTGATGAACGCGAACTGAAACGCGATACCGCCTCCTACACCGCGCAAACGCTCAAAGAGTGGCGCGAGGAGCAAGGACCGGACGTGCCATTAGCGTTTATTATTGGCCAGGACTCACTGCTTACCTTTCCGTCCTGGCATGACTACGACACGATTCTGAGTAACACCCACCTCATTGTCTGCCGACGTCCGGGCTATCCGCTCGAAATGGCGCAGGAAAAGCACCAGCAGTGGCTGGAGGATCATCTGACCCATTCGCCAGATGACCTGCACAACTTGCCTTGCAGGAAAATTTATCTGGCTGAAACGCCGTGGTTTAACATCTCCGCCACGCTCATCCGTGAGCGTCTGGAAAAAGGCGAGCCGTGCGACGACCTGATGCCAGCAGCAGTGCTTGACTATATCAATCAGCAGGGGTTGTACCGCTAAGCACCTTGCGTAGAGCCGCCAACAGGCGGTTATTCTCTTCCTGGCTGCGAACGGCTACCCGATAATAGCGCGCATCCAGCCCCGGATAATTAGCACAACTGCGAATCAAGACATGTTGTTCCAGCATTGCGCGTTGCAGATCAAAATCCGCCCGATCGCAGCGCAATAAGCGATAATTTGCCCTGCCAGGATACACCGTCAGGCCGGGCAGTTCTTTCAACTGCCGATCAAACCTCGCGCCCTCTTGCTCCAGCCACTTCCATGTTGCCTGCTGATATGCGCTGTCGTGTAAAATAATCTCGCCTGCCAGTGCAGCAAATGCGTTAATTGACCACGGCATTTGTCGACGGCGCATCTGTGCAACAGCCTGTTCATTACTGTTGACCAGATACCCTAACCGCAGCCCCGGTATCGCATAGAACTTGGTTAGCGAGCGCAGCACCCAAATATGCGGGTTATCCCGAAGCAGCGGAATAAACCCCTGCTCCCCGGCAATAAAATCGATAAACGCTTCATCAAGGATCAGATTGATCCCAAGCAACTCACAACGCGCGGCTATTTCGCGCAGCAGGCGGTTATCGGGCAGCAAGCCAGTGGGATTGTTGGGCGTACAGAGAAACAGGCAGTCCAGCTCTGAGGTTAACGTATCGAGGATTGCATCGGTAAGCTGCCAGCCATCGTCTTCGCGCAGCGCAAACTCATGGATCGTACAGTCTCCCCATTGCAGCGCCCGACGATATTCAGCAAACCCGGGCGTCACGATCATCGCATGACGTGGTTTAAGTCCTTGCACCAAAGTGAAAATCGACTCAGTCTCGCCGTTTCCGGCAAGTATCCATGAGGCAGGAATCTGATGATGCTCCGCCAGCGCCGCATGCAATTTAGCGTAATCAACATCCGGGTAACGCTCCGCGCAGTCCTGGTTGTCGACGATCGCGCGTTTTAAACTTGCCGGCATACCCAGCGGATTAATATTCGCGCTAAAATCCAACAATTGTTCAGGCGAGATGCCCAACAGTTCGGCGGCTTCTCGGGTATTGCCACCATGCGCGCTCTTCAATAAAGACATCGTGCCGCTCCACGCAAAAAAAGGTATTTTAGTGAAAAATCTCTGCGCAATCAGGGCAAACATCATGTTTTGTGCGAATAACCTCAAGAGGAAAAAATGAGACTCTGGTTAGTACGTCATGGAGAAACTGAAGCCAATGTCGCTGGTTTATACAGCGGCCACGCCCCCACACCGCTAACGGAACGGGGTATCGCTCAGGCGCAAACACTGGGTACGCTGTTACGCAATGTGCCTGTCGACAACGTTCTGTGCAGCGAGTTGGAACGTGCCCGCCATACAACGCAGTTGATCTTAGGCGATCGCGAGGTTCCTGTGCGCAACATGCCTGAGCTCAATGAGATGTTTTTTGGTGACTGGGAAATGCGCCATCATCGTGATCTGGCGCGAGAAGACGCCGAAAACTACGCCGTGTGGTGTAACGACTGGCAGAATGCGACGCCAACCAATGGTGAAGGTTTTCAGGCGTTTTCCCTGCGCGTGGAACGCTTTATTGCTCAGCTCGCTGATTACAAAACGTGCCAAAACCTACTGGTGGTGAGCCATCAGGGTGTTCTGAGCGTGTTGATCGCCCGTCTGCTGTCCATGCCGGCTACAGCAATGTGGCATTTTCGCGTCGAACAAGGTTGCTGGAGCGCAATTGATTTTTGCGACGATTTTGCGGTTCTTAAAGTGCTCAACAGCCGGGCTGTATGGCACGACGGGGAGTGAAAGCCCTGTTTTTTCTGCCGAAGGGCTTCTCTCCCATTGACACCCCATGACAGGCTGTTATTCTCCGCAACCTGACTTTTCCCGCCCTTCAGAGCTTTGCAGAAATTGTTTTACAAAAATGGCGATGCATTCTGCGGCGTGGGGTGGGATGATAGCGCACTTCAAAAGCGCTTTCGGAGACATTTGTCCCGATATCGCCTCTGGTTCAGGTATACTAACAGACGTTTTTAACTCTTTTCACCCAGGGGGAACACTTGCAGGGTAAAGCACTTCAGGATTTTGTAATCGACAAAATTGATGACCTGAAAGGTCAAGACATCATCGCCTTAGACGTTCAGGGCAAATCCAGCATCACTGATTGCATGATTATCTGCACCGGCACGTCCAGCCGTCATGTAATGTCTATCGCAGACCACGTTGTTCAGGAGTCCCGCACAGCTGGCCTGCTGCCGCTCGGCGTAGAAGGCGAGAACGTTGCAGACTGGATCGTCGTTGACCTCGGTGATGTGATTGTCCACGTGATGCAGGAAGAAAGCCGTCGCCTGTATGAACTGGAAAAACTCTGGAGTTAATGCGTGAAGCTGCAACTTGTCGCTGTGGGTACGAAGATGCCTGACTGGGTGCAAACCGGCTTTACGGAGTATCTCCGTCGGTTTCCGAAAGATATGCCCTTTGAGCTGATCGAAATCCCGGCAGGGAAACGCGGCAAGAACGCGGATATTAAACGCATTCTCGACAAAGAGGGTGAGCAGATGCTGGCTGCCGCAGGCAAAAACCGCATCGTCACCCTTGATATCCCTGGTAAACCCTGGGACACGCCGCAGCTGGCGACTGAACTGGAACGCTGGAAACTGGACGGTCGTGACGTCAGTCTATTGATTGGCGGGCCGGAAGGTCTCTCCCCTGCCTGTAAAGCGGCAGCGGAACAAAGCTGGTCACTCTCTGCGTTAACCCTTCCTCACCCTCTTGTTCGGGTTCTGGTCGCGGAGAGTCTGTACAGGGCGTGGAGCATCACCACCAACCATCCTTATCACCGTGAGTGATCATTGATTCTTGAGTAGATTAAGCAGCGGATGAAACTACAGAATTCTTTTCGCGACTATTCGGCTGAGTCCGCGCTGTTTGTGCGCCGGGCGCTGGTCGCTTTTTTGGGGATTTTGCTGCTCACCGGCGTGCTGATCGCCAACCTTTATAATCTGCAAATCGTTCGCTTTACTGATTATCAGACTCGCTCGAACGAAAACCGCATCAAACTGGTGCCTATCGCCCCCAGTCGCGGCATCATTTATGACCGTAACGGAATTCCGCTCGCCCTTAACCGCACCATATATCAGATAGAAATGATGCCGGAAAAGGTCGACAACGTTCAGGATACCCTCGACGCGCTGCGTAACGTCGTAGACCTGACGGACGACGACATTGCCGCCTTTAAAAAAGAGCGCGCCCGTTCACACCGCTTCACCTCCATTCCGGTAAAAACTAACCTGAGTGAAGTTCAGGTGGCACGGTTCGCCGTTAATCAATATCGCTTTCCCGGCGTCGAAGTTAAAGGCTATAAACGCCGCTATTACCCCTACGGCTCTGCGCTGACCCACGTCATTGGCTACGTATCGAAGATCAACGATAAAGACGTGGACCGCCTGGACAAAGACGGCAAGCTGGCCAACTACGCGGCGACGCACGACATCGGTAAGTTAGGTATTGAACGCTATTATGAAGACGTACTTCACGGCCAGACTGGTTATGAAGAAGTTGAAGTGAACAACCGTGGCCGCGTCATTCGCCAACTGAAAGAAGTGGCGCCGCAGGCCGGGCACGATATCTATCTCACCCTTGACCTGAAACTCCAGCAGTACATCGAAACGCTGCTGGCGGGCAGTCGTGCCGCGGTGGTAGTCACCGACCCGCGTACCGGTGGCGTTCTCGCACTGGTGTCCATGCCGAGCTACGATCCGAACCTGTTTGTGGATGGCATATCCAGCAAAGATTACTCTGGATTGCTCAATGACCCGAATACCCCATTAGTTAACCGCGCCACGCAAGGCGTTTATCCTCCGGCTTCGACGGTTAAGCCATATGTCGCGGTATCTGCATTAAGCGCGGGCGTCATCACCCGCAATACCGGCCTGTTCGATCCGGGCTGGTGGCAGTTACCCGGCTCTGAGAAACGCTACCGCGACTGGAAAAAATGGGGGCACGGCCATCTGAACATCACCCGTTCTCTGGAAGAGTCGGCGGATACGTTTTTCTATCAAATCGCCTATGATATGGGGATAGACCGCCTTTCAGAATGGATGAGCAAGTTTGGCTACGGCCAATATACGGGCATCGATCTTGCCGAAGAGCGCGCCGGAAACATGCCAACCCGCGAGTGGAAGCAAAAACGGTTTAAAAAGCCATGGTACCAGGGTGATACCATTCCGGTCGGCATCGGTCAGGGTTACTGGACGGCAACCCCTATCCAGATGAGTAAAGCGCTGATGATCCTTATCAACGACGGTTTGGTAAAAGTCCCGCATCTGCTGATGAGCACAGCAGAAAACGGCAAGCAAGTGCCGTGGATCCAGCCACACGAACCACCCGTTGGTGACATTCATTCCGGTTATTGGGAAATCGCAAAAGACGGCATGTACGGTGTAGCCAACCGTCCTAACGGTACTGCGCACAAATATTTCGCTGGCGCACCTTACAAAATTGCGGCGAAATCCGGTACTGCACAGGTCTTTGGCCTGAAAGCCAATGAAACCTATAACGCACATAAGATCGCCGAGCGCTTACGTGACCACAAGCTGATGACGGCCTTCGCACCCTATGATAAGCCCCAGGTTGCTGTCGCCATAATCCTTGAAAACGGTGGCGCGGGCCCGGCTGTAGGTACCATTATGCGCCAGATCCTTGACCACATTATGTTGGGCGACAATAACACCAATCTGCCTGCAGAAAACCCCGCGGTTGCAGCAGCGGAGGACCAATAATCGTGACGGATAATCCGAACAAAAAAACATTCTGGGACAAAATCCACATCGATCCCACGATGTTGCTTATTTTGCTGGCGCTGCTGGTTTACAGCTCGCTGGTCATCTGGAGCGCCAGCGGCCAGGATATTGGCATGATGGAGCGCAAGGTCGGTCAGATCGCGATGGGCCTGGTCATCATGGTGGTGATGGCGCAAATCCCGCCCAGGGTTTATGAGGGCTGGGCACCCTATCTCTACATCTTTTGCATCATTCTGTTGGTGGCGGTAGATGCCTTCGGCGCTATCTCCAAAGGCGCGCAGCGCTGGCTGGATTTGGGGATTGTGCGTTTTCAGCCTTCCGAAATCGCCAAGATTGCCGTGCCGCTGATGGTCGCGCGCTTCATCAACCGTGATGTTTGCCCGCCATCGCTAAAAAATACCGCCATTGCGTTGGTGCTGATATTTATGCCCACCCTGCTGGTGGCCGCCCAGCCAGACCTCGGAACTTCAATTCTGGTCGCCCTTTCCGGTCTGTTTGTTCTGTTCCTTTCTGGTTTGAGCTGGCGTTTAATCGGTGTTGCGGTGGTCCTGGTTGCGGCGTTTATCCCGATACTGTGGTTCTTCCTGATGCATGATTATCAACGTCAGCGCGTCATGATGTTACTCGATCCGGAAACCGATCCGCTGGGTGCGGGTTATCACATCATTCAGTCTAAAATTGCTATTGGCTCCGGCGGTCTACGTGGTAAGGGCTGGCTACACGGTACGCAGTCGCAGCTTGAGTTTTTACCCGAACGTCATACAGATTTTATCTTCGCGGTATTAGCGGAAGAACTGGGTCTGGTAGGGATCTTAATTCTGCTGGCGCTGTACATTTTGCTGATTATGCGCGGATTATGGATCGCTGCCCACGCGCAAACCACCTTTGGTCGCGTCATGGCGGGTGGTTTAATGTTGATATTATTCGTTTATGTCTTCGTAAATATTGGTATGGTGAGCGGTATTCTGCCCGTGGTTGGCGTTCCTCTCCCACTGGTCAGTTACGGAGGCTCGGCACTTATCGTGCTGATGGCTGGGTTCGGGATTGTTATGTCGATCCATACCCATAGAAAAATGTTATCGAAAAGCGTGTAAGGGGTACGCAATGCGTAAGCAGTGGCTTGGTATCTGCATCGCAGCAGGAATGCTCGCGGCGTGTTCGAGTGATGATGGTCAGCAACAGGGTGCTGTCGCGCCGCAGCCTGCGGTGTGTAATGGTCCGATTGTTGAAATCAGCGGGGCCGATCCGCGCTTTGAACCCCTGAACCCAACGGCGAATCAGGACTATCAGCGTGATGGTAAGAGCTACAAAATCGTCCAGGACCCTTCCCGCTTTAGCCAGGCAGGGCTTGCCGCTATCTATGATGCGGAACCCGGAAGCAACTTAACCGCGTCTGGTGAAGCGTTCGACCCGATGCAGTTAACCGCAGCGCATCCGACGCTGCCAGTCCCAAGCTATGCCAGAATAACTAACCTGGCTAATGGCAGGATGATTGTCGTGCGCATTAACGATCGCGGCCCTTATGGCAACGATCGCGTGATTTCACTTTCACGTGCAGCAGCCGACCGTCTGAATACCTCCAACAATACCAAAGTACGTATCGACCCGATCATCGTCGCCCAGGATGGTTCCTTGTCCGGGCCGGGAATGGCTTGTACCACGGTAGCGAAACAAACCTATGCCCTGCCCGCGCGTCCTGATTTAAGCGGCGGTGGCAATATGGGCAGCATGCCTGCGCCATCGGATGCGGGTCAGCCGCAAGGCGATATTCGTCCGATCAGCAATTCCACGTTGAAAAGCGATGATACAACCGGTGCGCCAGTGAACAGCAGTGGATTCCTCGGTGCGCCGACCACGCTCGCTGCAGGCGTGCTGGAAGGTAGCGAGCCGACTCCGGCTCCGCAACCGACCACCACCGCACCGGTAACGCCAACCGCACCAGCAGCAACACCAACCGCCGTCGCAGCACCTGCGCCAGCGGCAGTAGCCAACGGACGCTACGTGGTTCAGGTTGGCGCAGTCAGCGAGCAGTCGCGTGCGCAGCAGTATCAAAAACGTTTAAGCCAGCAATTTGGCGTCCCAGGTCGGGTGGTACAAAACGGCGCAGTCTGGCGTATCCAGATGGGGCCGTTCGCCAGCAAAGCTGAAGCCTCCACATTGCAGCAGCGTCTTCAAGCCGAGGCGCAATTACAGTCCTTCATCACCGGCGTGTAATAACGTAAATCAGGTATCTGAACTGTCAGTTTCTGTAAATGACATTAACAAAGTCACGCGGAAAGTCAGATGCCTGCCCGTTTTGCATTTGCTATAGTAGGGCACTTTTTTTAATTTCATCACGGACGTCGTAGTTCAGACCATGAAGACCACTTTTTCCGCTCGTTTCGTGCAGCGTATGGCGCTCACCGCGGCTCTCTGCGCAGCTTCTCTCTCTGCTGCCCATGCCGATGACCTGAATATTAAAACCATGATCCCAGGTGTTCCGCAGATCGATGCGGAGTCATATATCCTGATTGATTACAATTCAGGCAAAGTTCTGGCAGAACAGAACGCTGACACTCGCCGCGATCCCGCCAGTCTGACCAAAATGATGACCAGCTACGTCATCGGCCAGGCGATGAAAGCCGGGAAATTCAAAGAAACCGATCTGGTCACCGTCGGCAATGACGCCTGGGCTACAGGTAACCCGGTCTTTAAAGGTTCATCATTGATGTTCCTGAAACCTGGCATGCAGGTTCCTGTTTCTCAGCTTATCCGTGGTATCAACCTGCAATCCGGTAATGACGCGTGCGTAGCAATGGCGGACTTCGCAGCCGGCAGCCAGGATGCTTTCGTCGGTCTGATGAACAGCTATGTGAACGCGCTGGGCCTGAAAAACACCCACTTCCAGACCGTTCATGGTCTCGACGCTGACGGTCAATACAGCTCGGCTCGCGACATGGCGATGATTGGTCAGGCGCTGATTCGCGACGTGCCTAACGAATACTCTATCTATAAAGAAAAAGAGTTCACCTTTAACGGCATCCGTCAGTTAAACCGTAACGGCCTGCTGTGGGATAACAGCCTGAATGTCGACGGTATCAAAACCGGTCATACCGACAAGGCTGGCTATAACCTCGTTGCATCCGCAACCGAAGGTCAGATGCGTCTGATCTCCGCCGTCATGGGTGGCCGCACCTATAAAGGTCGTGAAACCGAAAGTAAAAAACTGCTGACCTGGGGCTTCCGTTTCTTTGAAACCGTGAACCCACTGAAAGTCGGTAAAGAGTTTGCTTCAGAGCCCGCCTGGTTTGGTAATACCGATCGTGCATCGTTAGGCGTAGATAAAGATGTCTACCTGACTATTCCGCGCGGCCGCATGAAAGATCTGAAAGCAAGCTATGTGCTGAACACCACAGAACTGCACGCACCGCTGCAGAAAAACCAGGTTGTCGGCACCATCAACTTCCAGTTGGATGGCAAAACCATTGAGCAGCGCCCGCTGGTAGTCCTGCAGGAAATCCCTGAAGGCAACTTCTTTGGGAAAATCATTGATTACATTAAATTAATGTTCCATCACTGGTTTGGCTAAAAATTGAACACTTGAAAGTGTGATTTACGTCCCCATATACTAGGTATCCAGATAACTCCCACGCGCTGTGGGAGTTATTATTTATTGATGTAACGCCGGAGCTGACATGAAAACCAAACTTAACGAACTGCTTGAATTCCCTACTCCATTTACTTACAAAGTAATGGGGCAGGCGTTGCCTGAGCTGGTTGATCAGGTGGTTGAAGTGGTACAGCGCCATGCGCCAGGTGATTACTCTCCGACGGTAAAACCGAGCAGCAAAGGCAACTACCACTCGGTCTCAATCACTATTACTGCTACACACATTGAGCAGGTTGAAACGCTGTACGAAGAATTAGGCAATATCGATATCGTACGCATGGTACTGTAAAAACCTGTTGGTTACCCGCTGCATCCCCCGCTCGGGTAACCCCTCCCTCCTGTGATATACTTTTCCCCCTCTTTTATATTCTCTACTCTATGTGAGTATCTACGGAGATGCCGTTTTGTATCAGGATAAAATTCTTGTCCGCCAGCTCGGTCTTCAACCTTACGAGCCAGTTTCTCTGGCCATGCACGAATTCACCGATACCCGCGATGAAAACAGTTATGACGAAATCTGGCTGGTAGAGCATTATCCTGTTTTTACCCAGGGTCAGGCAGGTAAAGCAGAGCACGTACTGATGCCGGGAGATATTCCGGTGATCCAGAGCGATCGTGGCGGTCAGGTGACTTATCACGGGCCGGGCCAGCAGGTCATGTATGTGCTGTTGAACCTGAAGCGTCGTAAACTTGGCGTTCGCGAACTGGTTACGCTGCTGGAGCAAACCGTTGTGAATACCCTTGCGGAAATCGGTATTGACGCTCACCCGCGAGCCGATGCGCCTGGCGTATACGTTGGAGAGAAGAAAATCTGCTCTTTGGGGTTACGTATTCGTAAAGGTTGTTCATTTCACGGCTTAGCGCTCAACGTGGATATGGACTTGTCGCCTTTCCTGCGTATCAATCCTTGTGGTTATGCCGGAATGGAAATGGCGAAGATATCGCAGTGGGATAGCACAGCCACGACCGAGAGCATTCGCCCAAGGCTGCTGGCCAACATTCTGGCGCTGTTGGGTAACCCACCGCACGAGTACATCGCGGACTGAAAATACGCGCATACTTTGCCACGGCATATGTTGTGGCAAATGGCACAAAACAACAACTATTTTACATTTTGCCAGCCTGTCAGGCTGCTTTCTGGCCCGTTTCAATGATATACTGCGTATCACTAATTCAAAAATAGTTGATAAATGCAACATTCCCTTGAATTGAAACGCTTTCCTTCGTAATTCGCAACTGGAACACGCAAGCTATGAGTAAACCCATTGTGATGGAACGCGGTGTTAAATACCGCGATGCCGATAAGATGGCTCTTATCCCGGTAAAAAATGTGGCAACAGAGCGTGAAGCCCTGCTGCGTAAACCGGAATGGATGAAAATAAAACTGCCAGCGGACTCCACTCGCATCCAGGGCATCAAAGCGGCAATGCGCAAAAATGGCCTGCACTCTGTCTGCGAAGAAGCTTCCTGCCCTAACCTGGCTGAATGTTTCAATCACGGAACTGCAACCTTTATGATCCTCGGCGCAATCTGTACCCGCCGTTGCCCATTCTGTGACGTTGCCCATGGCCGTCCGGTTTCTCCTGATGCTAACGAGCCGTTAAAACTTGCTCAGACGATTGCTGACATGGCGCTGCGCTATGTCGTCATTACCTCCGTTGACCGCGACGATCTGCGTGACGGCGGTGCTCAGCACTTTGCTGACTGCATCACCGCTATTCGTGAGAAAAGCCCGTCGATTAAAATCGAAACGCTGGTGCCTGACTTCCGTGGTCGTATGGATCGCGCGCTGGATATTCTCACCGCCACTCCGCCGGATGTGTTTAACCACAACCTCGAAAACGTACCACGTATTTATCGCAATGTACGCCCCGGGGCTGACTACAACTGGTCACTGAAGCTTCTGGAACGTTTCAAGGAAGCGCACCCGGAGATTCCGACTAAATCAGGTCTGATGGTCGGTCTGGGCGAAACCAATGCGGAAATCATTGAGGTCATGCGTGACCTGCGCAGTCATGGTGTAACTATGTTGACGCTGGGGCAGTATTTACAGCCAAGCCGCCATCACCTGCCGGTTCAACGCTATGTGAGCCCGGATGAGTTCGATGAGATGAAAGCCGAAGCTATGGCAATGGGCTTTACCCATGCAGCCTGCGGTCCATTCGTTCGCTCTTCTTACCATGCTGACATGCAGGCCAAAGGGCTGGAAGTGAAGTAATCGTGTAATACTCACTTACATATCAGCAATAAAAAACCGGCAAATTGCCGGTTTTTTTTCATGCAGAGTATGCAGTATGAGCATCATGCTCCTGACATTACTCTTTATGAGAAAGCTTCTCAGCCTGAACGCTACCATCAGCATCTTTCTTAGCATCGGCATTATCGTCGTTCATTGCTTTCTTGAAGCCCTTGATTGCCGTTCCCAGGTCTCCACCCAGTGTACGTAACTTCTTGGTACCAAACAGCAGAACAACCAGTGCGGCAACCACCAGCAGTTTGGTAATACTAATCTCACCCATAGATACCTTCTTGACTTAAACCAGGCTGCATAAAGCGCCATATTAACCTGAGAATATTAACGGCCTTTCGACGCGCGCACACAATAGCAATCTGTAACAAGGTGAATCAAGCCTTGTTTAAAAAAACGTCATAATAATTGCGGTGGCGCAAAGCGTCGGTTACTTAACACCGGGAGTTGTGCCCTAACCTGCCTCACCCGCTCGGCGGAAACCTCGGCCATAATTAGCGCGGGCGTTTCTGCCGCAGCAGCAATGGTCACACCAAAGGGGTCGATGACCCTGCTTTGGCCGATATTCTTGTTACCGCACTCTCCCGCCGCAATCAGGTAACACGTCGCATCTAACGCTCTTGCCGCCAAAAGCGTAGCCCAGTGATGCTCTTTAAGCGATCCCCGAACCCAGGCTGCGGGTAAGACAAGAATTTCCGCTCCCTGCAATGCGTGCACCAGCGCCAGCTCAGGAAAGCGCAGATCATAACAGGTCATTAACCCTACTTTTAACCCGTCTACGTCCAGCAGCGGCGCTATGGCGTCCCCTGCATCAACATTACGTGACTCCTGAATCGAAAAGGCATCATAGAGATGTAATTTAGCGTAATGGGCCACGACCTGACCTGCCCGTAGCGCCACCAGCATGTTAAACGCCCGGCCTGGCACAGAAGGAACATGAATCGTCAGGATTGTCGTCATCTCGTTTTGCGCGCTTTCTCGCAGCAAGCGCGTCAAAAATCCGCCCTCCAGCAGTTGAGCTGATTTCACTGACAGGTCTGGGTCCAGATCGTCACGGGCCAGAAGCGCCTCCGGTAATACCAGCAGCGACGCCCCCTCTCCTGCAGCCTGTGACATCAATAAGACGCAGGTTTCTGCATTTTTTTCCCATGAAGGTCCCACGGCAAATTGCCCTGCTGCAACGAACATATTCCCTCCAGAAAACGTTGTTAGGCTCGCCAACCACGATTATTCAGCGTTACACTCATCCTATATACAATCAAATAGCAGGATTATGCAGTGTTACAACTCCTTTTAGCGGTTTTTATCGGTGGTGGTACAGGTAGTGTAGCAAGATGGATGTTGAGCATGAGGTTTAACCCGCTACATCAGGCCATCCCATTCGGTACACTGGCTGCAAACTTACTTGGCGCATTTATCATTGGTATGGGTCTGGCGTGGTTTAATCGCATGACTAACATTGATCCAATGTGGAAGGTACTGATTACCACTGGCTTTTGCGGGGGACTAACAACGTTTTCCACTTTCTCAGCTGAGGTGGTGTTTTTGCTACAGGAAGGACGCTTTGGTTGGGCTATGGTGAATGTACTGGTTAATCTGTTGGGATCATTTGCGATGACCGCCCTGGCATTCTGGCTGGTTTCGGCCTCTCCCGCGCACTGAAGCGAAAAAAAACCCGCAATTAAGCGGGTTTTGAATGCTTGCTGTCGTATGCTTACAGAGCGATTACGTTTGCAGCAGAAGGGCCTTTGGCACCGTTAGTGATTTCGAACTCTACACGCTGACCTTCAGCCAGAGTTTTAAAACCATTGGTCTGGATTGCAGAGAAGTGTACGAACACGTCTTTGCTGCCATCTTCCGGAGTAATGAAACCGAATCCTTTGGACTCATTAAACCACTTAACGTTACCTTTAATCTTAGACATCAAAATTACCTTTACATGAAAAATAGACACAAATGCTGTGTCGGGTATCAGTACAACAATTGTGGTGGACTTTGTCCAGTCGAACTTTATCAAAAAGTGATAAATGTCGCGTTATTTTTCAGTTAAAGTTAATATCGCACTGTTTTTAAAAGACTTTTTAATAATCCACCTGACAATACAGGTAGTCCATCAAAACTGGAAACGCATCCATGCAAAGTAGACGTTACCGTTGTTGTACGTTCCCGGAATGTAGGTCATCTGGAACGTTGCCGGACCATACCCTATCGATGCCAGCGGTAACAGCACGGGAACCGGAATGTAGTTCCAGTTATCGCGCGCAGTAAAACCGGCGGTAAAGCCAAGTCCGGTATGGAAATTTTCATCTGTCAGCGGTCGCCAGGTTTTTTCCCAGCCATAACCACCAATAGGTTCCCATTTATTGTAGGAATCCTTAAAGGCCATTATATAAAGCCCGTGCCAGTTACCTTTATCATCCCAACGGGATTGACCAAAGCCCGCCCCCCATGGGCGTTCATTGTAGCGATCCGTTTTTTCTTTATCATAAGCAAAACGAGCATGCCAGGTAATAGCCGGCACGTACAGATCATAATGTTCTGGCTGCTGCCAGGTTTCACTGACGTTGTCTTTAAAAGTAGCGAACCAGCCTTTATCTTCAGCAGCACCCTGGGGAATGAAAGCTAACTGAATAAAAAGAAATGAAAAAATGAGAAAATATCGTTTAGCGACAATCACAACTTAATTACCATCCTGGGATTTATTATTAATTGTAGCAAACCCAACCTTAATGTTAGCTTAACAAAAATGCGCAGCTAAAAAATCAGAATAATCCTCAGCCTATAATTTTTAAGATAATTATCCATGAGTTTATTGAGCCATCTAATAGGAACTATTTTCTCTTTATTGCCAATAAATTGTTCTTTCCTGCGAAAAAAGTTAAATATCATCACAATAAATTAACAATTAATATTCATTATTGCCACAAAACACACACATCAGCGCTGCGCTTCACAGTTTCTTATTGTGAGATTCTTTTTTAAACCGCGATGCTGAAAAAACGGCTTAACCATCGCTTGAATCCGTATTTTTATTGATTTTAATCAGCAAGAGTTATCGGTTTATTAGGCACATTCTGTCACCACTTTTTACTTTTTTTAGTTTTTTTACTTTCTGGGCAGCAATGCGACAGGGGAAACGATGTTGACATTTATTGAACTCCTTATTGGGGTTGTGGTTATTGTGGGTGTAGCGCGCTACATCATTAAAGGTTATTCCGCGACAGGCGTACTGTTTGTTGGTGGTCTGGTTTTGCTGATTATCAGTGCGCTGATGGGGCATAAAGTTTTGCCGTCCAGCGCGGCATCAACGGGCTATACGGCAACAGACATTGTTGAATATATTAAAATTTTGCTGATGAGCCGTGGTGGCGATCTCGGCATGATGATCATGATGCTGTGTGGTTTTGCCGCTTATATGACCCACATTGGCGCGAACGATATGGTCGTTAAGCTGGCCTCCAAGCCTCTGCAATACATCAACTCTCCTTACCTGCTAATGATTGCCGCCTATTTTGTCGCCTGCCTGATGTCACTGGCGGTTTCGTCAGCAACCGGTCTGGGCGTATTGCTGATGGCAACACTGTTCCCGGTCATGGTTAACGTTGGGATCAGCCGTGGCGCCGCAGCGGCCATTTGTGCCTCCCCTGCTGCAATTATTCTTTCACCAACATCCGGTGATGTGGTGCTGGCGGCAAAAGCTGCGGAAATGCCGTTGATCGATTTCGCCTTTAAAACCACGCTGCCAATTTCCATTGCCGCCATCATTGCTATGGCGATTGCCCACTTTTTCTGGCAGCGTTTTCTGGATAAAAAAGAGAACATTTCTCATGAAATGTTAGATGTGGCTGAAATCACCACGACTGCTCCGTCATTTTACGCCATTCTGCCGTTTACCCCGATTGTTGGCGTCCTGATTTTTGATGGTAAATGGGGTCCACAGCTGCATATCATTACGATTCTGGTTCTGTGCATGCTCATCGCGGCTATTCTGGAGTTCGTACGTGGGTTCAACACCCAAAAGGTTTTCTCTGGTCTGGAAGTCGCTTACCGTGGTATGGCGGATGCCTTTGCTAACGTGGTGATGTTGTTAGTCGCTGCGGGTGTTTTTGCCCAGGGCCTGAGCACAATCGGCTTTATTCAGAGTCTGATATCTATCGCCACCTCGTTTGGTTCGGCGAGCATTATTCTGATGATGGTGCTGGTGATCCTGACTATGCTGGCGGCAATGACTACGGGTTCCGGTAACGCTCCGTTCTATGCCTTCGTTGAGATGATCCCTAAGCTGGCGCATTCCTCCGGCATTAACCCAGCTTACCTTGTTATCCCGATGCTGCAGGCGTCAAACCTTGGACGCACAATCTCCCCGGTCTCCGGCGTGGTGGTTGCTGTTGCAGGTATGGCGAAGATTTCTCCGTTCGAAGTGGTGAAACGTACTTCGGTTCCGGTTCTGGTTGGGCTGTTGGTTGTGATTATCGCAACTGAAGTGATGGTACCAGGTTCTTCTTCAGCCCTCGTTGGCGGCTGATACTCAGTGAAATGTAGGCCGGATGAGGCATTCACGCCGCATCCGGCATTTCGACTGCAACGTTGCCGGATGTCGATGCTAAAGCATCTTATCCGGCCTACGTCAGAAATCAGCATTTAGCCGCCGTGATAGATACGCTGCGGCCTACCCACCTTACCGTGAATAATCTCCGCAATAATCAAATGACGGCTGGCACAGTACTCCAGGTAGCGTCTGGAAGTCGTTCGGCTGATGGTGAGCGCCTGGGCGATCGTTTCTGCTGTATGGTGTACCGTCGGATCGGCAAATAATTTCAGCACTGCATTCAGCGTTAAGGCATCAATCCCGGTCGGTAAATCCCCTTTCGGCTCGCCCCGCGCGTAGGCATTAAACATCTCATCTATCTGCTTTTGACTGGCGCTATCATTACCCGCCAACATGCGTCGCCGCTGTTGATAACGCGTCAGGGTCTGCCCCAGCCGCTCGTAGGCAATGGGTTTGACCAGGTAATCAAACGCGCCGCTGCGCACAGCTTCGGAGACTGTTTCCATGTCGCTGGCCGCCGTGGTAAACACCACACCGCCCGGATAACGCGCCTGGGTTAGCTCATGCAATAAGGTAATTCCCTTGCCGTCCGGCAAGTAGTTATCGAGCAGAATCAAACCGGGCTTAAAACGCTCAATCATCATCCTCGCCTGCGCAAGATTACCCGCCAGCCATATCTGGCTGAAGCCGGGTATATGGCGGATATATTCAGCATGCATTTCCGCCAGTAGCGTTTCATCCTCAACGATCAATAGCGTTAATGGTTCCGTCATTGTTTTTTTTCACTTTCGGAAGAAATAAAGAAAATAAGGTGCCGCAGGGGGAGTTATCTTCGAGCGTAATCACCCCGTCACAGCGCCTCACATAACTAGCAATAAGATACAAACCGATGCCATGTTCACCTGGTTCATCGGTACGGGTGCTCACACCCTGTTCAAATATTTTTTCACGCAATGCTTCCGGCACACCGCATCCCTGATCGGCAACTTCGATGATCACGTCATCCCCTTCATCGCTCAAATAGAGTTCGACGACCTTGTTGCCTTGCTGGGTGCGCAAGCTCGCTTCAAATGCATTATCAAGCAGATTGCCAACAATTGCTGCAAACTCTGTGCTATCCAGCCCCTCGGGGAGTTGATGCAGTTGGCTGCCCGGAACAATAGTCATGGTGAGACCCAGTTCCCGCGCGCGCTGCACCTTGCCAAACAACAGACCGGCTACCTGACGATCGGCAAACGCGCCGCGCAGGCTGTCAATCAGTTGCTGTTGCGCCTGGGATTCCCCCTGCACCATGGCCAGAACCTTGTCATACTCTTTCATTTGCAGCAGACCATTGATGGTCGACATCCAGTTCAGGTGCTCATGACGCAGCGTCCTCAGGCTCTCTACATACTGTTTGATTTGCGTTAACTGCGCATTAAGAGTAGCAATTTCATCTTTACTACGAAAACTGATGATTGCCCCAAGCAGTTCGTCACCGGATCGAATCGCCTCACGGTTGGCGATAACGCTCAGTCCATTAAAGTTGACCATCGCGTCCTGTCGTTTTTCCGCAATCTGTTGGGTGAAAAAGTCCGCTGGCTGAACCACCTCACTCACCGGTTTTCCAAGCCACTTTCTCCCAGGTGAAGACAGCCCCAGCATTTTCCTCGCACTGCGATTTATTGCGGTGATATATCCATCAGGATCCACGGCAATCAATCCTTCATATACCGAGCTGAACAACGCTTCCTGCTGACGTACCACACGCGCAATTTGTTTCGGTTCCATACCCAACATCTGCCGACGAATATGGGCAGCGAAAAACCAGGAGAGCAGCATCAGAACCAACAGCAGCAGGATAAATACCCCAGCCATTGGCAGTAAGAAGTCCGATCGCCAGCTATCGATTTTGCTGATCAGATAACCAATTGAGACTACGCCAATGATTTTGCCATCGTCATCAAAGATGGGCGTTTTAGCGCGCATTGCCATCCCAATGGAGCCTTTACCGGTAATAAAGTAGCTCTCCCCTTTTTCCAGCGCACCGGGTTTGGTGAACTGCATCGGATAGCCAATCTTTTCCGGGTTCGGATGATATAGACGAATGGAGTTGGTATCCCCGATAACCACGTAGTCGAAGTCAGTTCCGCTCTGCAGTTTGTCGGCAATCGTCGCCAATCGCTTGTAATCACGATGCTTAACCGCCGTGATGATACTGTCGTTAGAGGCGATGATTTTGGCCTGATTCATTGCCATATCGCGGACATGCGTTGCCAGATAATCTTCAAAGCTGGCGGTGAAGTATTGTGCCAGGGCGGCGATGATAAAAACAGAAACGACCAGAATGAGCAGAAAGATACGTAAAGGAAACGCCAGACTGCGGAAAAAAGGAAACCGTGTTTTATTTTTCTGTTCTGCCATCACATTTTTCCTCACCGACGTTAACTAAAACTAATTTCTCATTGTAGTTGTAATTAAAATGTTCTATTTACACGTTATGGTATAAAACAAGATCGTTGCAGATTCCCCACCTTAAATCAATTAAACAAATTAAAACCACACCTTATTTTAGGGTTAAATTAATTAAAAAACTTAAAACCATAAAACACATTAAAACCTTCTAACTTATTGTGAAATAAATCAAAAATTACCTCCAAAATACCCCTTACGATGTATGCAGCAGGGAAAAAAAGAAATACTCCGTAATAAAAAACCATTCCCTTCAATTGCAAACAAAACGTTATCAGGTTGCTAAACAGAGCAACAAAAACAGAAACCCAGTAACAAATATAGCATCGGGGCTCTATTCACTATGTTCGGTAATAATATATTCACGCAAGTTAAACGCTCAGAAAATAAAAAGATGGCGGCTATCGCGCAATTTCTGAAAGAGAATGATTTGAGCGTAGATACGACCGTCGAAGTATTTATCACCGTCACCCGTGACGACCGTCTGATTGCCTGCGGTGGTATCGCTGGGAATATTATTAAGTGTGTCGCAATCTGTGAATCTGTCCGCGGCGAGGGTTTAGCGCTGACGCTGGCGACTGAGTTAATCAACCTTGCCTATGAACGCCATTGTACGCACCTCTTCATCTATACCAAAACCGAGTACGAATCGCTGTTTAAACAGTGCGGTTTTTCTACGCTCACCAGCGTTCCCGGCATTATGGTATTGATGGAAAACAGCACCACACGTCTGAAACGCTACGCCGAATCACTGGCAAAACAGCGTCATGATGGGAAAAAAATTGGCTGTATCGTCATGAACGCCAACCCCTTCACCAACGGACACCGTTTTCTGATCCAACAGGCGGCCGCGCAATGTGACTGGCTGCATCTGTTTTTGGTGAAAGAAGATACCTCACGTTTTCCGTATGAAGACCGCCTGGATCTGGTGCTTAAAGGAACAAAAGACATTCCACGTTTAACCGTGCATCGCGGTTCGGAGTACATCATTTCCCGCGCCACGTTCCCGTGTTACTTCATCAAAGAACAGAGCGTTATTAACCACTGCTACACCGAAATAGACCTGAAAATCTTCCGCCAGTATCTGGCTCCGGCTCTCGGCGTCACGCACCGCTTCGTCGGTACTGAGCCGTATTGCACCGTCACCTCCCAGTATAACAACGACATGCGTTACTGGCTGGAGACCCCAACGCTTCCCGCCCCGCCGATTGAACTGGTGGAAATTGAGCGGCTGTGCTTCCAGGAGATGCCGATTTCCGCCTCCTGGGTGCGCAAGCTGCTGGTTAAAAAAGATCTCACGGCTATCGCATCCCTGGTCCCTGACGCCACGCTGCAGTATCTGCAAAGCATGGTTGAGCGAGCCTCATCGGGTGCGGCAGTCCGCCAAAATACCCCCGCATTAGCAACAGGTGAAAAATGAAAATAAACCAGGCAGCCGTCGCAGGCACACTCGAGTCCGGTGATGTGATGATTCGCATCGCCCCACTCGATTCGCAGGATATTGACCTGCAGGTTAACAGTAGCGTCGAAAAGCAGTTCGGTGATGCCATCCGGGCCACCATTCTGGACGTTCTGTCCCGCTACAACGTACGCGGCGTGCAATTGAATGTTGATGATAAAGGCGCACTGGACTGCATTTTACGTGCGCGACTGGAAGCACTACTGGCCCGCGCTGGCGGTATTCCGGCACTGCCATGGGAGGATTGCCAGTGATTTCCGAATCTTTGCAACAACGTAAAACTCGTACTCGCCGCAGCATGTTGTTCGTACCGGGCGCCAATGCCGCCATGGTCAGCAACTCGTTCATCTACCCGGCAGATGCACTGATGTTCGACCTGGAAGACTCCGTCGCGTTGCGTGAAAAAGATACCGCTCGCCGCATGGTGTACCACGCGCTGCAGCATCCGCTGTATCACGACGTTGAAACCATCGTGCGTGTAAACGCCCTCGACTCCGAATGGGGTATCAACGACCTTGAAGCCGTGGTACGTGGCGGTGCTGACATCGTACGTTTACCGAAGACCGATACCGCGCAGGATGTCATCGACATCGAAAGCGAAATTCTGCGTATCGAAAACGCCTGTGGCCGTGAGCCAGGCAGCACCGGTCTGTTAGCCGCCATCGAATCGCCGTTAGGCATTACCCGCGCGGTAGAAATTGCCCATGCTTCCGAACGTCTGATCGGTATTGCCCTGGGTGCGGAAGACTATGTACGTAACCTGCGCACTGAGCGCTCACCGGAAGGTACTGAACTGCTGTTTGCCCGCTGCTCTATTTTGCAGGCTGCACGTTCTGCCGGTATTCAGGCGTTCGACACCGTGTATTCCGATGCCAACAACGAAGCGGGTTTCCTGCACGAAGCCGCACATATCAAGCAACTGGGTTTTGACGGCAAATCGCTCATCAACCCGCGCCAGATCGAACTCCTGCACAACCTGTACGCCCCAACGCGCAAAGAACTGGCTCACGCCCGTCTGGTTGTGGAAGCCGCTGAAGCCGCTGCTCGCGAAGGTCGTGGCGTAGTTTCCCTGAACGGCAAAATGGTCGACAGCCCGGTTATCGAGCGCGCCCTTCTGGTTATCTCCCGTGCAGAACTTTCCGGCATTCGCGAAGAATAAGGCAAAAAAATGACGCAGAAAATCGAACAGTCTCAACGCCAGGATCGCGTGGCGACCTGGAGCCGTCATGCAGAAAGTGAGCTTTCCGCTTATCAGAGCACCGCAAAAGTAGAATTGCAGGCGCAAAAACCGCGCGACAAAAAGCTGTGCGCTAACCTGGAAGACGCCATTCGTCGTTCTGGTTTACAGGATGGTATGACCATCTCTTTCCATCACGCTTTTCGCGGTGGCGATCTGACGATTAACCTGGTGATGGACGCCATCGCCAATATGGGCTTTAAAAATCTGACGCTGGCCTCCAGCTCTCTGAGCGACTGCCATGCTCCACTGGTTGAGCACATCCGTCAGGGCGTGGTTAGCCGCATTTATACCTCCGGTCTGCGTGGCCCGCTGGCGGAAGAAATCTCACGTGGCCTGCTAGCCGAACCGGTACAAATTCACTCCCACGGTGGCCGTGTGCACCTGGTGCAAAGTGGCGAGCTCAGCATTGATGTGGCGTTCCTCGGCGTGCCGTCCTGCGACCAGTTTGGCAACGCCAACGGTTATACCGGTAAAGCGTGCTGCGGCTCACTGGGCTATGCCCGCGTAGACGCCGAAAACGCGAAACAGGTTGTCCTGCTGACTGAACAGCTGCTGACCTATCCGCATAACCCGGCCAGCATTACGCAGGATCAGGTAGATCTGATCGTGCAGATCGATCAGGTCGGCGATGCGGACAAAATTGGTGCCGATGCGACCCGCATGACCACCAACCCGCGTGAACTGTTAATCGCCCGTAGCGCGGCTGAGGTCATTGCTAATTCCGGCTACTTCAACGAAGGCTTCTCACTGCAGACAGGAACCGGCGGCGCTTCTCTGGCCGTTACGCGTTTCCTGGAAGACAAAATGCGCAGCCGCGATATCCGTGCCGACTTCGCGCTGGGCGGCATTACCGCTACCATCGTTGACCTGCACGAAAAAGGCCTGATTCGCAAACTGCTGGACGTTCAGAGTTTTGACCGTAACGCCGCAGAATCGCTGGCCCGCAATCCAAACCACATTGAGATCAGTGCCAACCAGTATGCCAACTGGGGCTCAAAAGGCGCATCCGTCGATCGTCTGGACGTCGTGGTGCTCAGCGCGCTGGAAGTTGATACCAGCTTCAACGTCAACGTACTGACCGGTTCTGACGGCGTACTGCGCGGCGCATCCGGCGGTCACTGCGATACCGCGGTTGCCGCTGCGCTGTCTATCATCGTCGCGCCGCTGGTTCGCGGACGCATCCCGACCCTGGTTGATAACGTGCTGACCTGCGTAACCCCAGGCTCCAGCGTTGACATTCTGGTCACTGACCACGGTATCGCCGTCAACCCTGCACGTCCGGAACTGGCAGAACGTCTGAAAGAAGCCGGTATGAAAGTGGTGTCCATTGAATGGCTGCGCGAACGTGCACAGCAGCTCACCGGTCAGCCATGCGCTATCGAATTCACTGACCGCGTGATTGCCGTTGTGCGTTACCGCGATGGTTCAGTGATTGACGTTGTGCATCAGGTGAAGGAATAAACCATGCACCTGCTCCCTGAATACGCCACCCAACACGCGGTTTCCATTCCCGAGCTGCTAGCCAGCCGCGATGAGAGACAGGCAAGGCAACAGGAGTGGCTGACACGCCACTCTGCGCCGCTGGTCTCGTTTACCGTCGTCGCACCGGGACCGATTAAAGACAGCGAATTAACCCGTCGTATCTTTAATCACGGCGTAACCGCCTTGCTCGCGTTGGCGAAACAATCCACCTGGATTGTCAGGGAGCAAACAGCGCTGGTTTCTGCCAGCGGTCCAGAAGGTCTTTTGTCTATTGAGGCTCCGGCCCACGACCTCAAGCTCGCCACAATTGAACTTGAGCATTCACACCCGCTGGGACGGCTATGGGATATCGATGTCCTGACCCCTGAAGGGGAAATTCTGTCCCGGCGTCATTTCGCACTCCCTGCCCGCCGCTGTCTGCTGTGCGAGCAAAGTGCTGCCGACTGTGCGCGGGGTAAAACCCACGCACTTTCCGACTTACTCACTCAGATGGAGGCACTGCTGCATGATGCCGATTCCCGCAACATCAACCAATAACGCAGTCCTTCCTCTGGATCTGCCTGATGCTTACGCAACGCTTGCGTGGCGCGCCATGTTGACTGAAGTCAACCTGTCGCCCAAACCCGGTCTGGTAGATCGTATTAACAACGGCGCGCATAAAGATATGGCGTTGGAAGATTTTCATCGCAGCGCTGAAGCGATTCAGTCATGGCTACCACGTTTTATTGAATATGGGGCGTTTAGCGCACAGCTGTCGCCTGAGGATGTATTGAAAGGACTGCGCCCGCTGGGCATGGCCTGCGAAGCCGATATGTTCCGCGCCACCGCCGGGGTGAACACCCATAAAGGGAGTATCTTTTCACTGGGACTGCTGTGCGCCGCCATTGGCCGCCTGCACCAGCTCCAACTCACTGTTACCGCTGAAACCATTTGCTCTACGGCAGCAACATTTTGCCGTGGCCTGACCGAGCGCGAACTGCGCCAGAACAATCAACAACTCACGGCTGGCCAACGTCTTTATCAGCAATTGGGATTAACCGGCGCACGGGGCGAAGCCGAAGCGGGATATCCGCTAGTCATCCAGCATGCCCTGCCACACTACCGCGCACTGCTGACTCAGGGCCGCGACCCTGAACTGGCGTTACTCGACACATTATTGCTGCTGATGTCTATCAACGGCGACACCAACGTGGCTTCACGTGGCGGCGCAGAAGGTCTGCGTTGGCTACAGCAGCAGGCCACCGCCCTGATGCAGCAAGGGGGGATTCGTACCCCTGCCGATCTCGAATATCTACACCAGTTCGACCAACAGTGCATTGAACGCAACCTCAGTCCCGGAGGCTGCGCCGATCTGCTGATCGTCACCTGGTTCTTAGCTCAGATTTCACAAGTTCATCATTATCACAATTAAAGATCCTTTCCGGAGAATCACACACATGTCTTTAGCAAAAGATAAAATATGGAAGTTATTGGCCCCCCTGGTCGTCATGGGTGTCATGTTTCTTATCCCCGTCCCTGATGGAATGCCTCCACAGGCCTGGCACTACTTTGCCGTGTTTGTGGCGATGATCGTCGGTATGATCCTGGAGCCAATTCCGGCAACAGCGATCAGCTTTATCGCCGTAACGATCTGCGTTATCGGCAGCAACTATCTGCTGTTTGATGCTTCAGAACTGGCCGACCCGGCGTTTAAAGCGGGTAAGCAAGCGCTGAAATGGGGTCTGGCTGGCTTCTCCAGCACCACCGTATGGTTGGTGTTTGGTGCGTTTATCTTCGCACTGGGTTATGAAGTCACCGGTCTGGGTCGTCGTATCGCGCTGTTCCTGGTGAAATTCATGGGTAAACGTACCCTGACGCTGGGCTATGCGATTGTTATCATCGACATTCTGCTGGCACCGTTTACTCCATCTAACACTGCGCGTACCGGTGGCACCGTATTCCCGGTTATCAAAAACCTGCCGCCGTTGTTTAAATCATTCCCGAACGATCCTTCCGCGCGCCGTATCGGTGGATATTTGATGTGGATGATGGTCATCAGTACCAGCCTGAGCTCCTCGATGTTCGTGACCGGCGCTGCACCTAACGTGCTGGGTCTGGAATTCGTCAACAAAATTGCCGGTATTCAAATCAGCTGGTTGCAGTGGTTCCTCAGCTTCCTGCCGGTCGGTATTATTTTGCTGATCGTTGCTCCGTGGCTGTCATACGTTCTGTACAAACCAGAAGTTACTCACAGTGCTGAAGTTGCCGCTTGGGCCGGTGATGAACTGAAAGGCATGGGTAAACTGACCCGTAAAGAGATAACGCTGATCGGTCTGGTACTGCTCAGCCTGGGCCTGTGGGTCTTCGGTGGTAAACTGATTGATGCAACCGCAGTGGGCCTGCTGGCTGTCTCCCTAATGCTGGCGCTGCACGTTGTACCGTGGAAAGATATTACCCGTTATAACAGCGCATGGAACACTCTGGTTAACCTCGCCACGCTGGTCGTTATGGCGAATGGTTTAACCCGTTCAGGCTTCATCGACTGGTTCGCCAACACTATGAGCACGCACCTGGAAGGCTTCTCGCCTAACGCGACCGTGATCGTTCTGGTGCTGGTGTTCTACTTTGCTCACTACCTGTTTGCCAGCCTTTCCGCTCACACCGCCACCATGCTGCCGGTTATTCTGGCCGTCGGTAAAGGTATCCCGGGCGTGCCGATGGAACACCTGTGTATCCTGCTGGTACTGTCCATCGGTATCATGGGCTGTCTGACTCCATATGCAACAGGCCCAGGCGTTATCATCTACGGCTGTGGTTATGTGAAGTCCAAAGACTACTGGCGTCTGGGTGCTATCTTCGGCGTTATCTACATCGCTATGCTTCTGCTGGTCGGCTGGCCGATTCTGGCAATGTGGAGCTAATCATTCCCGTTCACGCCTGATGAAAATGATGCCAGTCAGCTAAACCTGACTGGCATTTTTTATGATTAAATAGATGATATTCAGAATTTATATAAGTGTCCGAAATCATCATGACATCAACATGGCGTTATTCTTCGTTGCTGGCAGCACTCCTGCTACCAGTTTCTGCAGCTCAGGCCGATGAACTTCAGGCAAAACAGTACGCTGATTTTGACAGCTACGTGCTGGCTCTCTCCTGGCAAACCGGATTTTGTCAGAGCCAACACGAGCGTAATCGTCAGGAGCCTGACGAATGTCGTTTGCAAAAAGAGAGCGCAGACAAAGCTGATTTCCTGACCGTTCACGGTTTATGGCCCAGCCTGCCTAAATCCATTGCCGCCCGTGGAGTAGACAATCGCCGTTGGATGCGTTTTGGCTGCGCGACTCGCCCTATTCCCAACCTGCCTGAAGCCCGCGCCAGCCGTAAATGCGCGGCCCCCGAAACCGGGCTGTCGCTGGAAAGCGCGGCAAAACTCAGCGCCGTAATGCCCGGCGCTGGAGGAAGATCCTGTCTGGAACGTTACGAGTATGCCAAACATGGCGCGTGTTTCGGTTTTGATCCCGACGCGTACTTCGGCACGATGGTGCGGCTGAATAATGAGGTTAAGGACAGCGAGGTGGGCAAATTCCTGGCGGAAAACTACGGCAAAACCGTCAGCCGTAACGCATTTGACGCCGCCGTTGCCAAAAGCTGGGGCAAAGAAAACGTCAAAGCTGTGAAGCTAAGCTGCCACGGCAATCCAGCGTATCTCACTGAGATCCAGTTATCCCTGAAAGCCGACAACATCAACCAGACGTTATCTGCCCAGTCATTCTTACCGCAACCGCATCCGGGTAGCTGCGGTAAACAGTTTATTATCGACAAAGTGGGATACTGAAACTTGCGACCGACGCTGCGAGCTGGCGTCGGTCCGTAAACTTAGCGTTTTGCACGGGCGTCCGGGCGAACTAAATCAAAACGATGTGTTTCACTGATCGAATAATACGCCGTTGGCCCACCTGCACGCAGTACCGGTTTCGCTTTCGCCGTCTGATAGATGCCGTCTTCCAGGAGCGTTTCATCTATGTGAATGCCTACCACTTCCCCCAACACCAGCCAGGTATCAACCGGTGAGCCATCAGCGGTAGTCAGTTGCAGGCTTTGCGATAAGCGACACTCAAAATTGACCGGGCTTTGCGCCACGCGCGGCACGTTGACTATCCGGCTATCTGCCTTGCTAAGCCCGGCGGCAAAAAACTCGTCCTCACCGTGCGGCAAGCTGGCTGACGTTTCGTTCATCGCAGTGGCCAGCTCAAGAGTCGTCAGGTTCCAGACAAATTCACCGGTTTCGATAATATTCTGCACGCTGTCTTTCCAGCCGCTGCTGGCGAAACCGATAATCGGCGGATGATAGTTAAAACAGTTAAAGAAACTGTATGGTGCCAGATTGTGCCGACCGTTGCCGTCACGCGACGCAATCCAGCCAATCGGGCGCGGTCCAATGATGGCATTTAGCGGATCATGCGGTAAGCCGTGTCCCTGTGACGGTTGATAGAAATACATAGCGTTCCCTGTTGAAGTTAACGTCAGCGCAGCACAAATTATGCTTCGCTCATCCCCCTGGAAAAAAAAGATCAGCGTAGAACAATCTGCCAACGATTACGACTGAATAAAGTTGAGCAGGTCACCGTTGATCTGTTGCTTATGGGTGGTGCAAATGCCATGCGAGCCGCCGACATATACCTTCAACTGCGAGTCCGGCAGTATTTCCGCCGCGACTTTTCCGCAGGTTTCAAACGGGACAATCTGATCGTCATCACCGTGGATCACCAGCGTCGGGATGGTCATCTTTTTGAGGTCTTCACGCAGATCTGTTTCCGAAAACGCATGAATGCAGTCGTACAACGCTTTGATGGACCCTTGTAAGCCCTGTTCAACAAAACTTTCCCGTACAGCTTTCGACTCTTTCGCGCCAGGACGATTGTAACCATAGAATGCAGCGGTCAGCTCATAGAAAAAGGCGGCGCGATCGTTCACAACCCCCTCACGGATGCCATCGAATACCTCTTTCGGCACGCCATTTGGGTTAAAGTCAGTCTTGATCATGATGGGCGTCACCGCGCCAATTAACACCGCTTTTGCCACCCGCTGCGTCCCATGCCGGCCAATATAACGAGCCACTTCCCCACCGCCGGTAGAGTGCCCAACATGTACGGCATCTTTAAGATTGAGATGCGCGGTAAGTTCAGCCAGGTCGTCAGCATACTGATCCATATGATGTCCATCCCAGGGTTGGGCCGAACGCCCATGTCCGCGCCTGTCATGGGCGATCACACGAAATCCTTTCGATCCAAGGAACAGCATCTGATCTTCAAACGCGTCTGCCGTCAGCGGCCAACCGTGACTAAACACAATAGGTTGTCCACTTCCCCAGTCTTTAAAATGCAAATAGCTGCCGTCTTTCAAGGTAAGTTTGTCGTACTGGCTCATGAGATCTCCTGTCGCGGAACACTGAGTTGTTTGACGCGCCCGCAGCGAGCGCTTAAAAAGCATAATGCAAATTGGAGAACGATCACGTTTTTCGGCTAAAATCACACCATATGCGACAAAATTGATGATTTACCTGAATGTGAACTAAATCACTTCAAACATGGGGTAAGTCTCAGTATCATCATAAAAGCTAAACCCTTGCCGCCTGACGGTGAGGGTTTTCTTTTGGGATTATTTACCTGCGCACCCGCAGTTTCGACGACATGGAGTAATAAATGTCCAGACCAACTATCATCATTAACGACCTCGATGCGGAACGCATTGACCGCCTGTTGGAGCAACCTGCGTTTGCTGGTTTACCGATTGCCGACGCCCTTAACGCCGAGCTGGATCGTGCCCAAATGTGTTCTCCAGAAACCATGCCGCACGACGTCGTGACCATGAACAGCCGCGTGAAATTCCGCAATCTGAGTGATGGCGAAGTCCGTGTGCGTACCCTGGTGTATCCGGCTACTATGACTGACAGCAACACACAGCTTTCGGTAATGGCACCTGTCGGCGCTGCACTTCTGGGGCTGCGCGTTGGTGATACCATTCACTGGGAATTGCCAGGCGGGACCTCAACACACCTCGAAGTTATCGAGCTTGAGTACCAGCCTGAAGCTGCAGGCGACTACCTGCGCTAACTCTGTCTTATCAAAGCCACTCGCTTTATCTTACAGGGGATGCATCCGCATCCTCTTTCCGGTTAGATCTCCCTGCTCCTCGCTTTCTTTCCTGTTCGCAAAACATAAATCTGTGTCGTGACTGACAGAATCATTTTTAATACTATGCTGTTATGTGTTCATGTAATGACAAGGAGAATGTTTATGTACAACACAATCATAATGCCTGTTGATGTATTCGAAATGGAACTGAGCGACAAGGCTATTCGCCATGCAGAATTTCTGGCCCAGGATAAAGGGGTTATCCATCTACTGCATGTGCTGCCAGGCTCAGCGAGCTTAAGCCTGCACCGCTTTGCAGCCGATGTCCGTCGTTTTGAAGAGCATCTGCAACACGAAGCGGAAACCCGTCTGCAAACGATGGTCGGTCACTTCAGCATCGATCCTTCCCGTATTAAGCAACACGTCCGCTTTGGCAGCGTCCGTGACGTGGTCAACGAATTGGGTGAAGAGTTGAATGCGGATGTCGTTGTCATTGGGTCGCGTAACCCATCAATCAGCACCCATCTGCTCGGCTCTAACGCTTCCAGCGTTGTCCGTCACGCGACTTTGCCAGTGCTGGTTGTTCGTTAACAGCCACTGATTTGCTAAAGAAAACCCCTGCCAGGTTAACGCCTGACAGGGGTTTTTATTACCTCACGATTAATACAAATGGCCGATATTCACGATGGAGCTGATCGTATCGCCAAAAAACGTCAGACGGCTCAGGAATATGCCAACAAACAGCAGGGCGAAAAGCGCTTTTGCGCGACGCTCGCCCTGACGGCTAAGCACAAAGGCCACCGCCAGACACACCAGACTCGCCAGATAAAGTGGCGACGTCAGCCAGGCATGCGCCGTCATCTGCATGATGGTGCCACCGCTTAGCCAGATAATGGGTGCGGCGATCATGACTGCCATACACACGACAATCCCCTGGCGCAATGCAGCAACGGCAGGTGCGAGGTTAAGCAGTGGAATCGCAGCACACCCCATCACCCACACCGTGATGAAGAACAACAGCATTGTCAGACCGTTGGCAATCGCCACCATTGCCGGGGCGGCATAGGTCATCCCCTGTACCGCCACCAGCGCGATACCGAGAACAGAGGCCAGAACAGCTGGTGCTTTGTGCCCTTTTGCCAAAAACGTCACCCCGACAGCTGCACCGTATAAAGTGGCGCCCAGAATCTCTCGGCTCAGCCAGGCGTGCTGCAGGTTGATCAAGGCATCGTAGGCGCGGTCCGGATGCGCAAGGTGTAATATCGCCGCCACGGACGCCGCCGCCAGAACCAGTCCACTTACCAGCCAGTACAGGCGCTTGCTCTCCAGTTTTCCTTGCAGCACACGCAGCGTCAGAATGAGCGTGATCCCAACCGACATTTGGCTTAATACGGTAAAAATGACCAGAGGAAGTTCATACTTTTCCATTACTTGGCCTCCGGCTGCTTTGGTTGACGCGCAAGGATAAAACGCGTGCCAGGATTAAGCTGCGGCATACGCGGGAATCCCGGCGGATACTGCACCGCATTATCAGGTATAGGATCGGCATCCAGATCGATAAGCGTCAGCGCACCTACCGGACAGGCATTCACGCACGCCGGCTGCATGCCAACATCAAGACGCTCATAGCACATGCTGCATTTTTCCGCTTTTTTCGTCTCTTCATTAAAGCGCGGCGCACCGTATGGACAGTTGCGAATACAGTTTTTGCATCCGATACAACGTTCCGGGTTATGCACTACAACGCCATCCTCACGTTTGGTGTACGCCTCTACCGGACAAGCCGCCAGGCAGGCCGGATTTTCGCAGTGGTTACAGGCCAGCGAGTAGAACGCTCGCTCTTCATGCGGATAAATTTCTTTATCCAGCGGGTAGACGTAGCGCCAGAAACGTTCTGGCTCCAGCTGGTTAAAACTCTTACACGCCATCGCACAGCCACGGCAGCCGATACACTTATCGCTATTAACTAAAAACGCGCGCCTCATGCCGCTGCTCCTTTATCGATCAAAATGATGTCCGCAAACTGACTATGGATGGCCGCACCTGGCGCACCAGTTTTCATCAAGCCCATATCGGCTGGAGTATCCGCCACTACGTTTTGAACGTTGTATTTCCGTTTCGGGAACCAAGCCTCGTACATCACCAGGAAATCCTCCGGAACGTTAGCGGTTACCTTCGCACGTAACTCCACCTCACCTGCGGTGTTAAACACTTTCACCAGGTCATTTTCAGCGATGCCTCTTTTCCCGGCGGAAACCGGGTGCATATAAACAAACGGTTCAGGATAGAAGACCTGCATCCAGTCAAGGTTGATGAATTGGGAATGGATACCGAACTGGACATGCGGCGTAAACAGGTGGAATGGCAACGTGCTTTTTGCCTCCGGTTTGTATTCCGGCAGCGCCGTATGACCATTTTTCTCACACAGCTCAGATTTGAACTCAAACTTTCCAGAGGGCGTTTTAAACTTACGGTCATACCAGGCCGCAGAACTTGGCAGAATGGCTTTTTTCGGCCCTTCCAGTAAATCATCCCAGGAGGAGATACCAAACATTTTGGCCATTCCGTCATTGAACTCCTGGTCCAGCCAGCGCTTATGATCGAACTCCTGCGGGAATGTGCAAGAACCCGGCTCCAGCTTGTTGATTGTGCGGGAAAGTAAAACGGCGATTTCCAGATCGCATTTTGCCTCATACATTGGCTTAATTGCAGGCTGGTTGATTGAGAGCCAGTAGTGCCAATATGAGGCGTCTACGTTCCACTCTTCAAAGGCTGTGGTGACAGGCAAAACGATATCGGCATGCTGGACGGTCTCGTTAAAGAATTGGTCGGCGCACACCACCATTTCCAGTTTTTCGAATGCTTTTTCCATCTTGCTGCGATCAAAATCCTGAGCAAACGGGTTCTTACAGGCAACCCAAAGCATTCGGACAGGCGGCTCATTGGCTTCCAGAATTCCCTTTGCGGTCTGGTTGATATTCAACGAGCGATCGGAATACTGTGCGACTTCCCCCGCAGAACCAAACTCGCTGGTTGTGCCCGCCGCCTCCGGCATCCCGATAGAGCCTACCGGTGGCTTCTGCAACATGGCATTGTAGTTAAAGCCCCAGGTATGCAAATGACCGTAGCGAGCGCCACCACCCTCAATGCCAATATTGCCGGTCATTGCCACAAAGGCATCGATCGCCCGTACGTTAGCGCCGCCGTTGACATGGCGCTGCATGCCGTAGCCAATCCACACGGTAGCAGGGTTAACCGCGGTAAATTCTTCCGCCAACTGGCGAATAACATCCGCCGACAGCCCGCAAATCTCAGATGCCCACTCTACGGTAACGTTATTACGCAAATACTCTTCAAATTCAGCATAACCATGGGAATAGTTGTTAACGAAATCCTGATCAACCAATCCTTTGTCCACCAGGTGGCGTGCCATGCCCAGCGCCAGAGCGCCATCTGATCCTGGCCGAACACGTAAATAGAGATCGGCTTTCGCAGCGGTTTGGGTTAACAGTGGATCGATAACGACCACTTTTGCGCCTTTTTCCCGCGCCTGATAGATGTACTTCATGGTGTGCATAGAGCACCAGGCCGGGTTAGCGCCCCAGATAATAATGTATTTGGCTTTCACCATATCTTCCGGGTCGTTACACCACATGTCGCCCATGTCGTAGTTTTGCGCGTCGATACCGGCTGGCCAGCAAGGTGTTCCGGCAAAACGGGTGGTGTAACCCAGTGAAGACATCATCCCTTCAACGGCATAGTTCAATACACCAAATTTGCCTGAGTACTTGGTCAGCGCCAGACCCAACATTGAACCATCTTTCTTTTTAATCTCCAGCATCTTGGTCGCAATGCGCTGCATTGCTTCATCCCAGGAGATACGACGCCAGTTACCGCTGCCGCGAACATCCTGAACCATCGGATATTTAATGCGGTCCGGGCTGTATACCCTACGTGGATAGCTCAATCCCTTCACACACGGAGTTCCATGCGTAAACGTTGATTCAGGCGCGCCTTCCACAAAGGTGATGACGTCATCCTTCACCCAGGTTTTCAGGCTACAAGTGTCATAGCAGTTACGTGGACAGGCGTTACGATAGATTTTGTAGGTTTTGGGATTAAACGGAATTGGCGGTTGCGCCAATGCACAGCGTGAAGTCAGCAATCCCCCTGGCAGGGCAGCCACCGTTCCAAGGGCAATCAACCCTTTCAAAAATGAACGTCTGTTCAGAACTCCCGGTTCATTACTCATATTGATACTCTCGTGTTTAATTCATCAAGCCAAAAAGACAACCTTTCCGCAACGTTTTTCAACGTAACGGTTTGTGCATTTATATGTATTTTTTCTATATACGCGGGCATCCACATCGCTATATACTCAATTACATATTGAGTCATAACGATCTGGTATTCTGCTGATAGCCTGGCATTTGCCGATAATAAAACGGCTAATTCCAATACGCAGGAAATATGATCATCCGGGATATTATTTACATGGTTTATAGATAGACCTATATTTGACATGAATTCCCGAATGCTTAAGGTTGATTTACCCATTACGAGGGCATCTTCTTCAAGGTATACCGAAGCGAACGGCGGGGCTTTTAGCGTCTGCGGCCCAACAAATAGTGCATTGAAGTCGTACTCCGCCTCCAACCACTCCTGCTCTGTTAGAGTTGAAGCATTTGTATCTAAAGCTGAATAAGCCGCTTTCAGCGTGTAACTATCGTGAGAGATAAAAAAATCACGTAACAATAACCCTGTCGATTCAAAGATCGTCAGGGTTTCATATATTTCACCCATGAATTAACCAACCATTTATTCACACAACAAATAAAAAAAATAATGCAGGTTAATATAATAAAGATAACGCCCTCTCTTTCTTTGATGAAAATAATGATCAGGCTAATTAAGTGAATGTTTTAAACGGTTTATTGTTTCAAGAATTGACAATTTAAGTGTATGGAAATAAAAAACCGCCAGCGGATGGCTGGCGGTTTTGGCATTGCAGGTGAGTCTTACTTTTTTTATGCTACTGTCGTGCGAATCAGATAATCAAACGAACTTAACGAGGCCTTCGCACCTTCACCGGTCGCGATGATAATCTGCTTATACGGTACGGTGGTGCAGTCACCGGCAGCGAAAACGCCTTTCACGCTGGTTTCGCACTTGGCATCGATGATGATTTCACCCATACGGTTACGTTCAATGGCACCTTCCAGCCAGTTGGTGTTCGGCAGCAGACCAATCTGAACAAAGATACCTGCCAGTTCCACATTGTGAACATCGCCGCTCACGCGGTCACGATACTCCAGGCCAGTAACTTTGCTGCCATCGCCTTTCACTTCTGTCGTTTGCGCATTCAGAATGATGTCGACGTTTTTCAGACTGCGAAGCTTATTCTGCAGCACCTGGTCAGCCTTCATTTCAGGAGCAAACTCCAGCAGCGTCACATGTTCAACAATACCTGCCAGGTCGATAGCCGCTTCAACGCCGGAGTTACCGCCACCAATCACCGCTACACGCTTGCCTTTAAACAGCGGGCCATCACAGTGAGGGCAGTAGGTTACGCCTTTGGTGCGATACTGATCTTCGCCCGGAACGTTCATGTTGCGCCATTTCGCGCCGGTGGCGATGATAATGCTACGTGCTTTCAGCACCGCACCGGAGGCCGTTTCAATCTGATGCAAACCGCCTTCCTGCGCTGCTGGAATGAGTTTGCTCGCGCTCTGGCTGTCAATCACATCGACATCATAATCATCAACGTGTGCTTTCAGCGCACCTGCCAGTTTCTGACCTTCAGTTTTCGGTACTGAGATATAGTTTTCAATATCAACAGTATCAAGGACCTGACCGCCAAAACGTTCGCCCATCAGACCGGTGCGAATGCCTTTACGTGCAGAGTACACTGCTGCCGCCGCACCTGCAGGACCAGAACCGACAATCAATACGTCATAAGCATCGCGCTTATTCAGCTCTTCAGCCGCACGTTTTTCTGCGCCAGTATCCACTTTCGCCACGATCTCAGTCAGCGTCATACGCCCCTGACCGAACTCTTTGCCGTTCATAAATACCGCCGGAACGCCCATCACGTTACGATCGGTGATTTCGTTCTGGAATGTACCGCCGTCAATCGCCGTATGCTTGATACGTGGGTTCAGCACCGCCATCAGGTTCAGCGCCTGCACCACGTCCGGGCAGTTATGGCAGGAAAGTGAATAATAGGTTTCAAATTCAAAATCACCGTCGAGATCGCGGATCTGCTCCAGCAACGTCTGCGCCTCTTTTGACGGATGACCACCGGTCCACAACAGCGCCAGCACCAGAGAGGTAAACTCATGACCCAGCGGAGAACCGGCAAAACGCGGTCCCTGGTGAGAACCGGGATTGGTAATCAGGAACGATGGCTTACGCACCGCCAGAGTATTGTCTTCTTTGAAGGTGACTTTTTCTGACAGTTCAGCAATTTCAGTCAGCAGTTCCTTGATTTCTGCCGATTTAGCGCTGTCATCCAGCGTCGCAATCAGCTCAACAGGTTTGGTCAGTTTCTCAAGGTAAGCCCTGAGCTGGGTTTTCATATTTGTGTCGAGCATTCTTCTTCCCTCTCTGAAAACATCATCATGCAAGCCGATTTTGCGGGACTGCATTAATGCAACTTGCGTCATGGTGCTGGAATGAAACAGGCGCAAATTTGCGCCTGTGGAATGCCGGATGCACTACGTTTATCCGGCCTACAAACTATGCGACTTAGATTTTACCAACCAGGTCCAGAGATGGCGCTAAGGTTGCTTCACCTTCTTTCCATTTTGCCGGGCAAACTTCACCTGGGTGGGAAGCGACGTACTGTGCGGCTTTGATTTTACGCAGCAGGTCAGACGCATCACGGCCGATACCTTCAGCAGTAACTTCGATTGCCTGGATGATACCCTGCGGGTCAACAACGAAGGTTGCGCGGTCAGCCAGACCTTCATCTTCACGCATGTTGTCGAAGTTACGGGTCAGGGCGCCAGTCGGGTCGCCGATCATCGCGTATTTGATTTTTGCGATGGTTTCAGAGCTGCTGTGCCATGCTTTGTGGGTGAAGTGGGTGTCGGTAGAAACGGAATACACATCTACGCCCAGTTTCTGCAGTTCTTCGTAATGGTCTGCAACGTCACCCAGTTCGGTCGGGCATACGAAAGTAAAGTCAGCCGGGTAGAAGAAGAAGACGCTCCAGCGACCTTCGGTATCTTTCTCGGTTACTTCGATGAACTCACCGTTTTTGAACGCCTGGTTTTTGAAAGGTTTAATTTTGGTATTAATCAAAGACATCTGTACTTCCTCCGTGTTTTCGTTGAGAGATAAGTTAACGAAAATCTCTTCGCAGGGCTAATGCGTTTCCTTTATCAAATCAATAAGCGTTAACTAACAACCCACTCAAACTCATGTTGTGAACCTAAAGATAAAAGTAAAAAAGGCCCCCTTTGCAGGGAGCCTCATTACCCGAGCTACCCGCAGGTAACGTCAGTGCCAGCAGGGCTGGCTATGTGTTGCGCTCTACATTACCTTAACAAAGGTCGTAACAGCGATGGGGATTACATCACCCAACTAAAGAAAGGGCAATCGACAGACCGTCGATCTTACCTATGGCTGTGATAGGTTTTGCAATTAAGCCCACTTTCCTGCTGATTTTATAAGGAAAATCAATGTTTAAACGCACCTTACTCTTAACTCTTCTCCCCGCTATCGTGCACGCAGAGGAGCTCCCTGCCCCTGTTAAAGCCATTGAGAAACAGGGAATTACGATCCTGAAGCCCTTCGACGCACCGGGTGGAATGAAAGGCTATCTGGGAAAATACCAGGACATGGGGGTCACTATCTATGTCACGCCTGACGGTAAACATGCCATCTCCGGCTACATGTATAATGAAAAAGGCGAAAACCTCAGTAATGCGCTCATAGAAAAAGAGATCTATGCCCCTGCCGGACGTGAGATGTGGCAGCGAATGGAAAAAGCGTCGTGGATTCTGGACGGGAAAAAAGAAGCCCCGGTCATCGTTTACGTGTTTGCCGATCCCTTCTGTCCTTATTGTAAACAGTTCTGGCAGCAGGCGCGCCCATGGGTAGATTCCGGTAAAGTTCAGCTGCGTACGCTGCTGGTTGGCGTGATCAAACCCGAAAGCCCGGCAACCGCTGCTGCAATCCTGGCATCCAAAGATCCGGCCAAAACCTGGCATGACTATGAAGCATCGGGCGGGAAAATGAAGCTGGAAATCCCCACGTCTGTCCATCCAGAACAGATGAAAGTACTGAATATCAACCAAAAACTCATGGATGATTTAGGTGCTAATGTGACGCCCGCGATCTACTACATGAGCAAAGACGATACGTTACAACAGGAAGTGGGATTACCCGATAAAGATAAATTAAATATTATTATGGGAAATAAATAAAGGTAACAGAATGAGTGATTGTTATGGTTCTCATTTCAATCACTCTTTAAAATGTATTTTTATCGTAACCATCAAGCAATCTGTGTTATTTTAGTTTAAGTTAATTATTCATTAAGCCATAAACATAAACTCTAAGAATGATTAGAATTTAAATTATTCAACAATTGAATTATCCTATACATTACCATCACAGGAAGGTATGCATGGCTAACCTCTATGACCTCAAAAAATTCGATCTTAACCTGTTGGTAATTTTTGAATGTATTTATCAACATTTGAGCATCAGTAAAGCTGCGGCAACACTGTATATCACCCCTTCAGCCGTCAGCCAGTCATTACAGCGACTGCGTACACAGTTTAACGACCCCTTGTTTATTCGCTCAGGCAAAGGCATTACGCCTACGGTCACAGGGGTAAACCTTCATCTTCACCTTGAAAAAAATCTCAATAATCTGGAACAAACCATCAATATCATGCACGGTTCCAGCCTGAAAAATAAATTCGTCATCTACAGCCCACAAATTACAACCAACCTGAATGTGACATCTTTAATTAATAGCCTCAGAGAAAATTCAGATATTGAAATTGAGCATCATGATATATTAATGTCAGCAGAAACGGCCGAAAACATCCTTGCCTATCGTAAAGCCGATCTGGTGATTACAACAACGCCAGTTCACAATCGTTCTATTGTATGTACTCATTTCAAGACTATTGACTGTGTTTTAGTGTGCAGTGGCAACCATCCTAGAATAAATGAAACGAGCACACTCGAACAAATCCAACAAGAGCAATTTACATATTTTTCCTCTGAAGATCAGGGTATTAAAGATTATCGTTCCCGTGCAAGCGAATCGATGGCATTCCATAAAGTAGGTTTTAGTAGCGATTCCTTACTCTCGATTGCTAACGTTATCGCCAGTACGGATATTATTGGTTTTCTCCCCAAACAAATTTATGAACTTTATCAACCAGCATTGAAATTTAAAGAAATTAAAACCGATTTTGAATTACCAAAAATAAAATTATTCATAATGTATAACCGCGCATCATTGAATCATAAAGCCTTCGCAGAATACATAAACAAACTATCCTTCGATAGTTAATGGTAACATGATTAAAAGCACATCATAATTCACATGAAACATACAATGACAATGTGGCATGCAAATAATGAATATATTTAAATATTGCATGCCGCAAGAAAAAGCTTATCCTATTACGGACATTTATTATGGCTGCAAATAATAAAAATTCGATATGGATTTGATATGTCTGTTTATAAAATACCGTTGGATAAAAATGTTCTGCAAGCAGCACAGGAACGCATTACCTGGACGCTTGAAACTCTACCGCGTGTCTGCGTTTCTTTCTCTGGAGGTAAAGATTCGGGGTTAATGTTGCATCTGACCGCCGCCATTGCCCGCCAGTTACAGAAAAAAATAAACGTCTTATTTATCGACTGGGAGGCTCAGTTTTCCTGCACTATCGACTATGTCCAGGCGCTACGCGAGAATTATTCCGATGTCATCGAAGAATTTTATTGGGTTGCATTGCCGCTGACGACGCAAAATTCACTGTCACAATTTCAGCCTGAATGGCAATGCTGGGAGCCGGGTACTCAATGGGTTCGCCAACCGCCTGCAGATGCCATTACCGATCCCGAGTTTTTCTCTTTCTACCAACCCGGTATGACTTTCGAGCAATTTGTTCGTGAGTTCGCTGAATGGTTTTCGCAGAAACGACCGGCCGCCATGATGGTCGGGATACGCGCCGATGAGTCATATAATCGTTTCGTCGCCATTGCGAACTCGAAAAAACAGCGTTTTGCCGATGACAAACCCTGGACCACCAGCGCCCCCGGCGGGCATACTTGGTATATTTATCCGATTTATGACTGGAAAACTGCTGACATCTGGACGTGGTTTGCGAAGTCAACGCTCCCGTGTAATCCCCTGTACAACCTGATGTATCAGGCGGGAGTTCCCACGCGATACATGCGTATCTGCGAACCCTTTGGGCCTGAACAACGCCAGGGACTGTGGCTTTACCATGTTATTGAGCCTGAACGCTGGGCAATGATGTGCTCCCGCGTCAGCGGGGTAAAAAGTGGCGGGATATATGCTGGTCAGGACAACCATTTTTACGGTCACCGCAAAATATTAAAACCCGAACATTTAAGCTGGCAGGAATACGCCATGCTGTTATTGAAGAGTATGCCGGAAACGACCGCCGAACATTACCGCAATAAAATCGCCGTCTATTTACAGTGGTATAAGAAAAAAGGCATGGAGATTATCCCACAAACCCAGGAAAGAGATATTGGTTCAGTGGATATTCCGTCGTGGCGGCGTATCTGTAAGGTCCTGCTGAATAACGACTATTGGTGCCGGGCTCTCTCATTTAGTCCAACGAAACCCAAAAACTATCAACGCTACAATGAGCGCATGAAAACAAAACGCCAGGAATGGGGACTCTTATGCAACAGCGATTAACTCAGGAACTCCTCGGCTTTCTTTCTGGTTTATCAGAACCAGAGAGAATTGAAGCCATAAATGAATTCAGAAAGGCAATACACAGCGTCAGTCCCTTTCGCGAGGAGCCCGTAGATTGCGTTCTTTGGGTTAAAAATGATCATATTTCACCCAATGACTACAACCCCAATAACGTTGCGCCACCGGAGAAAAAGCTGCTGCTGAAGTCCCTCGAGGCTGACGGGTTTACACAGCCCATTGTGGTGGTTCACTCAACGGCTGAAGAGTACGAAATTGTCGACGGTTTCCACCGCCACGAGTTAGGTAAAGCCAAAGCCTCACTGAGGCCCAGGCTGAAAGGATATCTGCCGGTTGCCTGTTTAGAACGCGAACGCCATGAGCGTATGGCGGCAACCATTCGCCACAACCGCGCTCGCGGGCGTCATCAAATCCACGCCATGTCCGAGATTGTCCGCGAGCTATCGCAACTGGGATGGAGTGAAGAAAGAATTGGCAAGGATCTTGGTATGGACAGCGACGAGGTGTTACGCCTGAAGCAAATCAACGGCCTGCAAGCGTTGTTTGCTGACCGTCGATTCTCCAAAGCCTGGACTGTGAAATAGCTACAACGAAACCAGACGCTCGGCTGCCGCTAACAGCGTCGATTCTTGCTTGGCAAAACAGAGGCGAATCAGTTTATGCGGGAAAGGATCGGCGCAGAACACCGACAGCGGAATTGCCGCAACGCCCACTTCAGTGGTCAGCCACTGGCAAAACTCCACGTCGTTAAGCGAGGAAACGGCGCTGTAATCGACCAGTAAAAAGTACGTACCTTCACACGGCAGAATTTCCAGTCGGCTGTCACGCAGCGCGTTCACTAACACGTCGCGTTTTTTCTGATAAAACGCGGGCAGTTCGCGATAGTGTGCCGGATCTTCTCGTAGCATATCCGCCAGTGCGAGCTGAGCCGGCGTGTTGACGGAAAACGTCAGATACTGGTGCACTTTTCGTAGCTCAGCGCTAATGGCGGCTGGCGCAACGCAGTATCCGACCTTCCAGCCGGTCATATGGTAGGTCTTACCAAACGATGAAACGGCAACAGCGCGTTCCCGCAGCTCTGAATGTGCCAGCACGCTGGCATGCCCCTGTTTGGCGAAACAGATATGCTCATAAACTTCGTCGCTGATGACAAAGATCTCGCTTTCTTTAATCGCCTGCCACAGCGCATCAAAATCGGCGTGATGCCACACGGTGGCAGAAGGATTATGTGGTGTGTTCAGGATAACCAATCGGGTACGGTCGCTGAGTAAGGCACTAAACGCCTGCCAGTCAACGCGAAAAGACGGTGGTTGCAGGGCGATACGTTTAACCACAGCGCCGGATAATTCAACCGCAGGCGCATAGCTGTCGTAGCTCGGGTCAAAACAAATCACCTCATCACCAGGGCGCACCAGCGCAGTGATCGCGGCATATAATGCTTCTGTGGCCCCTGCCGTGATGGTCACTTCACTATTCGCGTCAGGTTTATAGCCGTACAGGTCTGCCGTTTTATCCGCGATAGCTTCGCGCAGCGGCTGCACGCCCGTCATCGGCGCATACTGGTTTGCGCCATGCGCGACGTGATACGCCTGACGCTCTTGCAAAAAGAGTGGACCGTCAAAATCAGGAAACCCCTGCGAGAGGTTAATGGCCTGATGCTGCTGAGCCAGCGCACTCATTTGCGTGAAGATAGTGGTGCCCAGATTAGGCAGTTTGCTTTGCGGAATCAGCGGGTTATTACTCATTATTGTTATCCCAGCGTGTGATGTTGTGGTTGAAGCCACTATAGCACGATGCTAGTATTTGGCAATCAAGACGTTCAGACGTCTATATAAAAATAACCTGCCTGGACAGGACAGCCAAAAGGACAACACAACATGAGTAATACCGAAATTCGCGTCGTCACCGGCCCAGCCAACTATTTTTCCCATCCTGGCAGCCTGTCGAGACTGAACGATTTTTTCACTGCCGACCAACTTTCACGCGCCGTGTGGGTTTATGGTGAACGCGCCATCAAAGCGGCCCGCCCTTACCTGCCAGAGGCTTTTCATCTTGCCGAGGCTAAACGCCTGCTGTTTACGGGACATTGCAGCGAAACCGATGTTGCTCAACTGGCAAAAGAGTCGGGAGAGGATCGCAGTGTGGTGATTGGCGTGGGTGGCGGTAAATTGCTCGACACCGCTAAAGCGTTGGCCCGTCGTCTGGATCTGCCGTTTGTCGGTATTCCTACTATCGCGGCGACCTGCGCTGCCTGGACGCCGCTCTCCGTCTGGTATAACGATGCGGGCCAGGCACTACATTTCGAAATTTTCCCTGACGCGAACTTCCTCGTGCTGGTCGAACCCGAGATCGTTCTCAATGCGCCAGAAGAATACCTACTGGCGGGGATCGGCGACACGCTGGCAAAGTGGTATGAAGCCGTCGTGCTCGCACCTCAGCCGGAAACACTGCCATTGACAGTACGTCTGGGTATTCAAGCCGCGCAGACCATCCGCGACGTCCTGCTGGAAAGCAGCGAGCAGGCGCTGGCAGACAAACAACAAGGCACGCTAAGCCGCACGTTTTGCGATGTGGTGGATGCGATTATTGCCGGAGGCGGCATGGTTGGTGGTCTGGGCGAGCGCTACACCCGCGTGGCGGCGGCGCATTCTGTTCACAATGGCCTGACCGTCCTCCCACAAACCGAGAAGTTTTTACACGGCACCAAAGTGGCGTACGGCATCCTGGTGCAGAGCGCGCTGCTGGGACAAGATGACGTGCTGGCGCAGTTAATTACCGCTTATCAGCGATTCAACCTGCCAACCCGATTAGCTCAACTGGAAGTGGACATCAATAACCGCGCCGAAATCGACAAAGTGATTGCGCACACTCTGCGCCCGGTGGAGTCCATTCACGCCCTGCCGGTAACGTTAAAGCCGGAGACACTGCGCGCAGCATTCGAAAAGGTAGAGTCGTTTACGGTGTGATTATGGTGCGGGTTGCCTGATGACGGCTTCGCCTTATCAGGCCTACGACGACAAATTACGCCAATACGATGTTGTAGGCCGGATAAGCGTCAGCGCCATCCGGCAAAAAATCAACAGCACTTCGCGCCACCTTTCCCGCCATATCGCGCATCCTGGCGCTCGCGGAAAAATTCTTCGTAGGTCATTGGTGTTTGGTCCGGATGAGTGACGCGCATATGTTCAACATAGTTGTCATAATCCGGCATACCTATCATTAATCGGGCGGTTTGACCTAAATACTTCCCGGCTTTGGCGAGTGTTTCAAACATAGCGTTTCCCTGTCGTACAAACGCCCTCCCCGTTCAGGAGAGGGCTGGTTGGTTAAGAGAATATTAGTGCGCGCCTTTCGCCTGCGCCACGATCTCTTCAACATTCTCAGGCATTGGCTCGTACGGTGTCTCTTTCGAAGTTGGTTTGTCTTCTTTCAATGCTGCCAGCGCAGTTTTGATGGAGAACAGACCCAGCACCACAACGACGACCATGAAGAAGATGGTGAGACCCGCATCCAGGCGGTTATTAAACACCAGTTGCGTCAGCTGCGACTGGGTATACTGCGCCGGAATGTTACCGCTGTCGATCATCGCCTGGAACTTGTTGGCGATAGCCAGAAAGCCGATTTTCGCATCCGGGCTAAACGCTTTCTGCCAGCCAGCGGTCAGGGTACAAATCAGCAGCCAGGCCGTTGGGACCAGCGCCACCCACGCGTAGCGCTGGCGTTTCATCTTGAACAGCACCACAGCACAGAGCATCAACGCCATACCGGCCAGCATCTGGTTAGCGATACCAAACAGCGGCCACAGGGTATTGATACCACCCAGAGGATCCACCACGCCCTGGTGTAAGAAGTAACCCCAGGCCAGCACGCACAGCGCTGTAGCCAGCAGGTTTGCAGGCAGCGAATCGGTACGTTTCAGGCTCGGTGATACCACGCCCAGCAAGTCCTGCAGCATAAAGCGCGCGGCGCGTGTACCGGCATCTACCGCCGTCAGAATAAACAATGCTTCAAACAGAATGGCGAAGTGATACCAGAACGCCACATCCATCATGCCGCCCAGCGCGCCGTGCAGAATGTACGCCATCCCGACGGCCAGCGTCGGCGCACCACCTGCGCGGGAGATGATGGATTGCTCACCCACTTCATTGGCGATTTGATGCAGGGTGTCTGGCGTAATGGCAAAGCCCCAACTGCTGACTACCTGTGCCGCAGAAGCCACTACGTCAACCGTGCCCGCAGGAGCCAGCACCGCCATCGGGCTGTTCATTGCAAAGTACACGCCCGGATCGATGATGCACGCGGAAACCAGCGCCATAATGGCGACAAAGGATTCCATCAGCATTCCGCCGTAGCCGATAAAGCAGGCCTGCCCTTCATTCGCCAGCATCTTCGGCGTGGTTCCGGAGGAGATCAGCGCATGGAAGCCAGAAACCGCACCACAGGCAATGGTAATAAACAGGAACGGGAACAAGTTACCGGTCCAGACCGGGCCAGTACCGTCAACAAACTTGGTCAGCGCAGGCATGGTCAGCGTTGGACGCATGATCAAAATCCCTACCGCCAGACCAACAATGGTGCCGATTTTCAGGAAGGTAGAGAGGTAATCACGCGGGGCCAGCAGCAGCCACACAGGCAGGACGGCGGCAACAAAACCGTAGCCCACCAGCATCCACGTCAGCTGTACGCCGGTAAAGTCAAAGTACGGTGCCCAGGTCGGGCTTTCAGCCACCCAGCCGCCGGAAATAATGGCAAACACCAGGAACACCAGACCGATGACCGACACTTCGCCAATGCGGCCCGGGCGCAGATAGCGCAGATAAATCCCCATGAAGATCGCCAGCGGGATGGTGAACGCCACGGTGTAGGTTCCCCACGGACTGTGGGTCAGCGCTTTCACGACGATCATCGCCAGCACCGCGAGAATAATCACCATGATCATAAAACAGGCCACCAGCGCAATAACGCCCGCCGTTGGGCCCATCTCTTCTTTCACCAGTTCGCCAAGGGAACGACCATCGCGACGGGTAGAAACAAACAGCACCATGAAGTCCTGCACCGCACCCGCCAGTACCACCCCGGCGAGCAGCCAGATCATCCCCGGCAGATAGCCCATTTGCGCCGCCAGCACTGGTCCAACTAACGGACCCGCTCCGGCAATTGCCGCAAAATGGTGACCAAACAGCACTTTTTTATCGGTGGGAACATAATCCAGACCGTCGTTATGGCGCACGGCTGGCGTCATACGCGTCGGGTCAAGCGCCAGTACATTTTTCGCGATGTACAGGCCGTAGAAACGGTAAGCGATAAGGTAGACACAGACCGACGCCACGACTATCCACAACGCGTTGATCTGTTCACCACGATTTAATGCGATATAGCCGAGGGCAAATGCTCCCATAACGGAGAGCACTGTCCAGACGAGGTACTTCCCTGATTTGTTCATAGTTGTTATCCGTTGTCCGATCCAGAGAGATGTTACATTTTGTTTCTATAACATCTTTTCTGAATTTAACAACCTGACAACCATGCAAAGCAGATATATCACTGATTTTTTACATTGTATTGTTAACTTGATCACTATCAACGCAGAGACAACTGAAAAAATTGCGCAGTATGTGCCAACACCTCTATGTTTTATCCAATTCTCCTCTCAGCATGATGCTGAGCGTGCCACTTAATGTTTTTTACTATTAATAAGGATATTAATTAACAATATTAACCTGACTTTCTCAGCTTAACGGTTATTGCTCTTAGAGATTCAGACCATCCTGATTTTGTATGCAGTAAGTGCTTTATTTCACCTTAATCACCAATTTCAAAACAAAGAATATACCTGCAGCACCAGTTTTAATGACAAAATACCCCACATAAAAAAAATAAAATTAATTCAGCAGAATTTTTCAGCGCCAGGTTGTTCAGGACGGCCGTATAAGGATATAAATTATGAATAAATGCTATCGCATCGTCTGGAATATCGCGAGAAATATGTTTGTGGTGACGTCAGAACTCTCGCAGGGCGATCAACGGGTTCGCGCAACCGTCGCAGGCCTGGTGTTATCGGCAGTTGGATTAATGGCAAATTGCGTTCATGCCAGCGACTACGGCCCACTTAGCGGTGAAACCATCAACTTAAATGATGGCGATACCGTGACATCTGTCGATGGAACCACGGGTATCGAAAGTCTGTCCTCAGGGGGGCAAGGCGTACAGATTAATGGTAAAACCACCATTAACGTTACCGGTGATAGTGGTTCTATTGGGGTAAAACTTGATAACAGCGCCAATAATAATTTAGGTACCGGTACACAGATTAACGTTACAGACACAGGAACGGCGAAAGCAGCATCAACCACAGGTCTTTATATTAACAACACCAGTCCAGGCACAAATATAGACGCCGAGAATATATCAATTAACACCATCAGTAAAAAAGATGCTTACGGAATTAACGTTCATACAGAAAACACCACGCTGAACTTCGGCAACAAGAGTAAAATTATCACCGAATCCCAAAATGGTAATGCGACGGGTGTCTATTTCTATGACGACAATAATACGTTAACCATGAACGCTGGATTAATCCAGGTTAACACCGATGCAACCGGTAAGGCTGTAGGTATCGACACATACTGGGCAAATGGTACCACGCTCAATTTTGGGGATGACAGCCGCATAGAATTAACCAGCGGCACAGCCGGCGGCAGCGCGCTCTATCTTGGAAAAAACACCCAGGTTAACGCGAACGGGCTGAACATTGATTTCACCGTATCAGAGACAGGAACAGGCACCACGATTTATGGTATCCAGGAGGGGCAATACAGCCAAATTAATCTGGGCAAGAACAGCGCAATTACGCTCTCAACGCCTGGAGGTACGGCATATGGACTTGTTTCTGGTTCACAAAGTTATTTTACGGCAGATAACCTTGATATCACCCTTTCCACAACCTCTAACGAGCGCGCAAACGGTACAGGCGCGGACATCAGCGGCTACGTGGATTTTGGCAATGATCCCACCATCACCGTGCACGGTTTCTCCGAAGGATACGGGATGATTGTTGAGGATTATTCGGCAACCAGTAAAGATGATGCCATCGGAACAGTAAAGGCCAACCACCTCACCATTGACGTCACCGGCCAGAAGACGGAAGGGCTTCGAATAGAAGGCGGCGTGGTTGATTTAGGGTCAGACAGCGCCATTAGCGCAAACGGGACTGCATCAACAATTTACCTGACCGGCCGAGGATACAGTGAATTCAATGCCAGAAATCTGACCGTCACGACCGCGCAGTCCACCGCTCTTACACTAATGAGCAGCATGCATGCCGCCGTCGCCAACATTGGTGAAGGCAGCAGCATTGATGGAAGAAATTCCACAGGCCACACGACCAACGGTATTGTGGCCAACACCCCTTACAGCGCACCGACAACCATAAATTTCAACGGTTCCGCAGAGCAGCGAAACACTATCTACGCGGTTAACGGCTATGGCGCATCAGCCCAATACAGTGGCGCGACGATCAATATATCCAATACGGATATCATCATGAGCGGTAAAAATCCTTACAGTCTTTGGGCCATCGGCGATGGGGATTTTACCCATGCAGGCATCATCAATGGTGAGAATCTGACCATTGATATGACCGGCGCTAACGGCAGTGGTTACGGCGTGGTGGTGCAAGAAGGCGGTATCGTGAATCTGACGGGCGATACCACCATCATCGCCGACGGCGGCGTTGCCATCTGGAACCCGAAAGTTTCCTCGGGCGGGAATGTTCTACCTGGCGGGACGGTAAGTGGCTCAGGAAAAATGACCATAACCGGCGACATCGTTAACAGCGGCTGGGGATATATCAACCTCAATATGGACGCGGGTTCTTATTTCGCCGGAGCAACCTCGGTTAATGAAAGCTTCAACGCTCAGGGGATTGATTCAATCCTCAATCTTAACCTTGCCGAGCAGAGCCAGTGGCGGGTTACCGATGATTCCACGCTCACGACGCTGACCAACGCAGGAACCCTTGAGCTGGCGGCAGACCACACAGCCGGAACTTACAGCACTGTGCATGCTGACGAGGTCACGCTGAAAGAAAGCAGTATTCTCAGCGTCGATTTAAGCGCCGCGGCGCTGGCCAGTCAGTCCGCTAACCCGCTAATTACCGGCGGACAGGTTAATCCTGGCGGCGATCTACACATCAGCAATTCGGGTAATGCGCTGGATCTCAACGCGCTGACCTCAGACAATCAACTGGCAGACATCGACACGGTTACGCTAATTGATGCCAACTCCGCAATCGTGAGCGAATTCGCTTCGATCTCAACCGATCCGGATACCCTGCCCGACTATATCGCGATTTCTGGTCAGGTTAATGCCCTTGATAATACCCAATATGAATTGGGCGTGGGGCTCAGTTGGTACGCCGGAGACTCCGCCGCGGTCTCTACGCCTGCACACGGTACGTTCACCCTGAACGCGGGCCAGACATTTACCGTCAATGGGTTGCTTGCAGATACCTCACCCAACGCCACCACGGGATGGGACGGTAAAAGTCTGACCAAAAAAGGAGACGGCACGCTCACCCTTACCGCAAAGAATACCTGGAGCGGAATCACAGACATTCAGCAGGGAACGCTGTGGTTGACTAGTTCTGGCGCTATTGGCTCTGAAGGGAGCAAGCAGAGCATCGATGTTGAAGCTGGAGCCACTCTTGGCGGTAACGGGGTAATCAACGGTGCTGTGAACAACGTCGGCCTGCTAAGCTTTGGTGATCGTACAACGCCAGATAGCCAGTTTATCGTTAATGGTAACGTAACCAATCAAGGTGTAATCCGCAGCAGTAGCACGACTCCCGGGAATGCGTTAATCATCAACGGCGACTACACGGGCAACGGCGCTCAGCTCTCACTTAACGCCAGTTTAGGCGATGATAATTCACCAACCGACCAGCTCATTGTCTCGGGTAATGTTAACGGCAGCACCACGCTCTACATCAATAATGTGGATGGCGTGGGTGCATATACCGATCAAGGTATCGAGATTGTCGACGTCGGAGGGATATCATCGGATGACGCATTTTCTCTTGGCAATCAGATTCAAATCGGCCTGTATGAGTATCGTCTGTATGAAGATAACGAAAGCTGGTATTTGCGTTCCAAAGCAGAAACACCCGACGACCCGGATGATGACGTCACTCCGATCGATCCTGACGACAGCGACGTGACACCAGTTGATCCTGATGACGGCGGCAGCGACGTGACGCCTGTCGACCCTGACGATGGCGGCAGCGACGTGACGCCAGTTGATCCTGATGACGGCGATAGCGACGTCACACCGGTTGATCCTGATGACGGCGGCAGCGACGTCACACCGGTTGATCCTGATGACGGCGGCAGCAACGTTACTCCGTCAAATCCACAATATCGCGCCGACATCGGCGCCTATTTGGGCAACCAATGGCTGGCGCGTAACCTGCAGATGCAAACGCTATTCGATCGTGAAGGTAGCCAGTACCGCTCGGCCGAAGGAAGCGTCTGGGCGCGAATTAAAGGCGGAAAAACGGACACATCAGCTGTCAACGGCAATATCGACATGGACAGCGATTACACCCAGTTTCAGCTTGGCAGCGATATTGCTATCTGGCGCGATGAACAACAAAGCATCACGTTTGGCCTGATGGCCAGTTACCTTGACGGCAGTACCGACAGCACCGGAAATCGTGGCGCGGATGGCAGTCAGTTTACAGCCACAGGCGATATCGACGGTTACAATCTTGGCGCGTATGCCACCTGGTTCTCTGATGCCCGGCAACATCGCGGCTGGTATGTTGATACGTGGTATCAGTATGGCTTCTACAATAATAGCGTCGAGAATGGCAATGCCGGTTCAACGCATTACGACTCCCTGGCTCACGCGATTTCGCTGGAAAGCGGTTATCGCTACGACATGAATATGAGCAGCGCTAACACAGTAAGCCTGACGCCACAGGCGCAGGTTATCTGGCAACGCTACGAGGCAGATAGCGTTGAGACAAATGGTACACGCATAGACGGGCAAAATGGCGATAGCTGGACCACACGTCTTGGTCTGCGAATTGATAGCCAGCTTTCATTCGTCGATGCAACCGTCCGGCCATTCTCAGAGATTAACTGGCTACACTCCACCGACGATCTGGCCGTATCATTTGATAACGCAACGGTAAAACAGGATCTTCCTGCCGATCGCAGCGAGCTAAAAGTGGGAATTCAGGCGAATCTCAATAGCCAGTGGAACGTCAGCGTCCAGGCGGCGGGTCAGAAAGGTAATAACGACTACCGCGATCTCAACGGGAGTTTTAATCTGCGCTATAGCTGGTAACTGGTGTCACGAAGCGCGTCTAAACGACGCGCTTATCTTCACCCCATCACTGCAGTGCCTAAACGACAGGTGCAACAGCGTCGTCCCTGTTCATCAAAGATAACGATTTCCCAGCTTTGGCTCTGACGCCCGAGGTGCAGCGGCTGGCAGACACCGCGCACTTTCCCTTGCGATACCGCCCGATGATGCGTGGCGTTGAGTTCCGTCCCCACCACGCACTGCCCGTCGCGGGTCATCAGATAACCCGCCATTGAACCCAGCGTTTCCGCCAGGGCCGCGGATGCGCCGCCGTGCAGAAGGCCAAATGGCTGATGCGTGCGGCTATCCACCGGCATTTCGGCTTCCAGCACATCATCACCCAGCCGGGTATAGACCATGCCTAAATGCGCCACCATCGTGTTCTGACTGGTGGCATTGAGTTCATCCAGCGTTAAATGACGCTTCCAGATCATCGTCATGCCCCCAGTGTGGAACCGCCGTCCACCACGATATCCTGTAACGTAATGTGGCTGGCCAGATCGGAAGCGAGGAATAAAATAGTGTTGGTGATCTCTTGCGGCCGGGCGATTTTCCCCAGCGGAATCCCGAGTTTAAACTGCTCGCCAAATCCACGAATGCGCTGTTGCTCCGCGTCATCGCTAACCCACAGCGTGCGCTGCATATCGGTGTCGGTCGAGCCTGGCGACACCACATTACAGCGCACACCGCTGCCCGCCAGTTCAAGTCCGACGGTCAGCGCCAGGCTTTTCAACGCGGCCTTTGACGCGCCGTAAGCACTCATGCCGATACGCGGCGTGTGCGCCGCATCCGACGCGACGGTCACGATCGCCCCGCCCTGCTGGCGACGAAACTGCGCCATCGTCTGCTGAAACAGATTGAACGCCCCACCAACGTTAACCGCAAACGTCTGCTGCCACTCCTCAGCGCTCAGCGCATCGGTGGCCCCCATACGCAAAATACCTGCGGCATTGACCAACACATCTAAACGCTCGCGTGCTTTGAGGACGCGCTGGCACACTTCAGCTACCTGTCCGGCATTCGCCACATCCAGCACTTCGGTCGCAAACGGGTAGTTATCCTGAGGAAATTCGCGATCGAATCCTGTCACCTCAGCACCAGCCTCCGCAAATGCCAACGCCGTGGTGTAGCCAATCCCTTTACCCGCGCCGGTTACCCAGACGGTTTTCCCGGCAAAATCAAATCCAGCCATTACTTCACCTCGCGGGAGAGCAGCGCCCACCATGCGTCAATGGTCGGTTTTTTCGCCAGCATCACGAAATCAATGTCACCATGAACCTTACGCCAGCGCGCCGCCAGCGCCATCATGCGCACGGAATCCAGCCCGTAGTCGATCAGGTTTTCGTCATCCATCGGCTCTTCAGACTCATCCAGCAGAGGCAGAATAACGCTGCGCAACGCATCTTTACTGGTCGGGACCGGTGTCGGCAATAATTCCTGGGTCATTACCACACGCCCGGAACGTCCCGCCACGTATTTCAGCGACATCAGGTGTTCGTCACGGCTAAAGTCCGCCAGCGCATCGGCAACCATAAACGGCTTGATGTCACGCATGAAGGCGTCCGTTGCGGTGGTCATACAGCCGATATGCGCATACACCCCGGTAATGATCAGTTGATTACGCCCGGTTTCCTTGAGCATCTGTTCCAGCGGGGAACGATGAAATGCGCTATAACGCCATTTCACCAGAATGGTATCCGCTTCATCCGGCGCCAGCGCCTCAACGATCTTTTGTTGTTCCGGGGAACGCGTCAGGCCCGGTCCCCACATATCATTGAGCAGAGCGCGGTCTTCATCACTCTGTTCTTTCGGCTGAGCGGTGTAATACACCGGAATGTTATGCTCTTTGCAGTACTGGCGCAGCGCGGCGATGTTCGCGACGACCTGCTCCATCATCGGGCAGTTATCGCCCCAAAAGCCGATAAAATAATCCTGCATGTCGTGGATCAGCAGCGCGGCGCGTTCAGGGTCAAATGCCCAGTCGACTTTGTTCACCGGAACATCGAGCGCCGTTGGAAGCGCATAAGCCTGCAGTTTAGGAATTGCCATTTCTATTTCTCCTTCAGGCCAGTGAACGTGATGCCAGCCACTGACGTAATTGTTTTTTATCTACCTTCCCCACTGGAGTCAGCGGTAATGACTCAACGCACTCAACACGATCGGGTAATTTGAATTCCGCTATGCCCTGTTCGCGTAGAAAACGGCGCACCTGCACCGCGCGCAGCGGCTCTTTCACCACCAGCCAGGCACAGCTTTTCTCACCCATCAGTTCGTCATCCATACTGACCAGCGCGGCATGGATCACCATTGGATGGCGCAGTAGCAGGTTTTCAATCTCTTCAGCGGCGATCTTCTCCCCACCGCGATTGATCTGATCCTTTTCACGCCCCTGAACGGTGATGTAACCATCCGGATCGATAGCGATCAGATCGCCGGAACAGTAAAAGCCGTTGGCGTCAAAGGCACTGGCATTATGATCAGGACTTTTGAAATAACCGCGGAAGGTGTACGGACCACGCGTCATCAGGCGTCCGGTCTCTCCCTGGGCTAAAGGGTTGCCGTCAGCGTCTGCTACCCAGACTTCATCATCGGGACACATCGGGCGCCCCTGGGTATTGATGATGCGCTCAGGACTGTCGTCCAGACGGGTATAGTTAACCAGCCCTTCCGCCATGCCGAAGACCTGCTGCAACTGGCAGCCAATCTCAGCCGGAATACGTGCCGCAAGCGTGGCGGAAAGCCTTGCGCCACCGACCTGTAGCAGTTTCAGCGAAGCCAGTTGCGCATTACTGCCCCACTCCGCAATCGCCTGCAACCACAGGCTCACCGCAGGCGGCACCAGCGCCGTGACGTTAACCTGATGCTGTTCAATCAACGGGAAACACAGCGTGGCACTCGGGTCCGCCGCCAGTACCACGGTGCCACCGGCCAGGAATACGCCCAGCGCGCCTGGCGAACTCATGGCGTAGTTATGCGCCGCCGGGATTGCGCATAAATAACGCGTTTCCCCGGTGAAGCGGCAAATCTCATTGCTGCGACGCACGCTGTAGTAGTAATCGTTATGAGTGCGAGGAATCAGTTTTGGCGTCCCGGTCGTCCCGCCAGAAAGCTGGAAGTACGCCACCTCATCAGCAGGCGATGGCGTGGCGGAAAAATCTGTCGCAGGCTGGTTTATCGCCGTTTGCAGATTGTGTTCACCTTCATCATTACGCAGTAACACCACGCGCACTGAATTGTGTTCGGCCACAAAAGCGTTAATAAAATCGTCGCCGCTAAACAGCGTATGCTGGCGATCGGCAATCAGCAGTGCCGGCTCAATCTGTTTGGCGTAGGCGTTAAGTTCGTTACGCTGATGGCTGAACAGCGCCAGCACTGGAGCTACGCCCAGTTTGAGCAGCGCAAAGAAGGTGATATACAGCTCAGCCACATTGCCCAGTTGCACCAGCGCGGTTTCGCCGGGTTTGATCCCCTGGCAACGCAAACTGCAGGCGAGATTGTCAGCGGCCTGATTTAGCTGGCGATAGCTCAGATGGCGTTCACCATCAATTACCGCCGTATGATCGCTTTCTGCGTGACGGGTCAGAATGTCGGTCAGCGGCAAATCCTGCCAGTAACCTTTTTCACGATAGCGGCGGGCAAACTCCTCCGGCCAGCGGGTGAAAGGAATACTCATTATCGCTCCTCAGAAGCCTGGTCAATAAGGCTCTTAATGCAGTCCAAAAACATTCAACATCGTGGAGAGCTTGGCCCCCGTTTCACGCCATTCCGCAACCGGGGAAGAGGCTGGAACAATTCCTGCTCCGGCAAAAAAACGCACCTGATTGCGCAGCAGCTTCGCACAGCGGATCGTTACCACCCACTCACCGTTACCTTCGGCATCACACCAGCCGACAATACCGCCGAACAATTCACGATCGAACGGCTCCAGCTCGGCGATAAGCTTGCGCGCAACCTGATGTGGGAAGCCGCTTAGCGCAGGCGTCGGATGCAGCAGGCACGCCAGCGTCAGGGCGTTTTCCTGCGGGTTGGCTTTACCTTCAAACGGCGTGCCGAGGTGCCAGAGCGTCGGCGTGGTAACCAGCTGCGGAGAAGAAGGCAGTTGCAATTCACGGCTGCGATCGCGCAATACCGTTTTCATCGCCTGAGTCACCAGTTCGTGCTCATGGCGGTCCTTCTCAGACGCCAGCAGGCGGATCCCTGCTTCGCGATCCAGCACATCATCTGGCTGACGACGTGCCGAGCCTGCCAGCGGCAGTGAGCTAAAACGATCGCCTTCTTTGCGCAGTAGCAGTTCCGGGCTGGCACCAATCAATACGCCGCCGTCTTCAATCGGTACATGGAAGTTGTAGCTCGCTGGATTTTGCGCCACCAGACGCTCCAGCAGCGCACCGCTGTCAATGTTGGAATCGGCGGTGATATCGATCAGGCGTGACAACACCACTTTGTCGACTTCCGGGGTTGCCGTCAGCGCTGCCGCCCGGGCGACCATATCTTCAAAAAAGTCCTGTTCCGGGATCGATTTACGTTCAACGACGTTCAGCGACTGATGCGCGGTAAAGTAACGTGATGATTGCTGCTTCGCCGTACGAGAGAAGCTCTGCCATGATTGGGGAATAAACAGCGATGATGGCTGGCGGGTATCAAAGGGAATCGCCCCGACCATGACAGGGTTCACGATGCCCTGCGATTTGGCATCAGCAAACAGTGCGTTCATTTTCTGTTGGAAAGGGCTGTCTGGCGAATCGCCATCAATTGCCGGTTCCGCATAGCGGGCGAAGCATCCTGACGTCGTAAAACTACGGTACGGCGACATAAAGAAAAAACTGTCGGGAGCGAGCGTCGGCATAGTCTGCGTTTTTTCCTCGGCCAGTGACGTATCCATATCATCCTCCAAAAATGATAAAGGCTCTAATAATGATTATCATTTATATTTTTGGTCGCTAACCTAAAAGTAAAGCGGCGGTATGTCAACTCTTGTGGTAGCACAATGTGCGACTTTGGCTTGCATCCTTGCTCGCTAACAATGAAAATGAGAAGCATTACTTATACTGATAACAGGAAGCCGATTCGTGAGTCTCCCCTCTTTTTGCCGCACCGTGCTCTTACTGGCAGGTTTATCTCTTTCAGGAATTTCTTCAGGTCACGCCGCCGACTGGCCGCGTCAGGTTACTGACAGTCGCGGCACGCATACGCTGGAGCATAAGCCACAGCGAATTGTCTCCACCAGCGTCACCCTCACCGGCTCGCTGCTGGCGATTGATGCCCCGGTCATTGCCAGCGGTGCCACTACGCCGAACAATCGCATCGGCGATGCGCAGGGCTTTTTACGTCAGTGGAGCGAAGTAGCAAAAGAACGCAAACTGAGCCGCCTGTATATCGGCGAACCGAGCGCCGAGGCCGTCGCAGCTCAAATGCCGGATCTGATTCTGATAAGCGCCACTGGGGGCGATTCAGCCCTCGCGCTTTACGATCAGCTGTCCACCATTGCGCCAACGCTCATCATTAATTACGACGATAAAAGCTGGCAGTCGCTGCTGACCCAGTTAGGTGAAATTACCGGTCAGGAGCAACAGGCAGCTGCGCGAATTGCCGAGTTTGATAAGCAACTTCAGGCGGTTAAGCAACATATTACCCTGCCACCACAGCCGGTCAGCGCGCTGGTATATACCGCCGCGGCGCACAGCGCCAACCTGTGGACGCCTGAGTCAGCGCAAGGCAAGCTGATGGAGCAGTTAGGGTTCACGCTGGCAACGCTGCCTGCCAACTTGCACACCAGCCAGAGTCAGGGCAAACGCCACGATATCATCCAGCTTGGCGGTGAGAACCTGGCGGCAAGCCTGAACGGCGAAGCGCTGTTCCTGTTTGCAGGCGACAGCAAAGATGTCGACGCTATTTACGCCAATCCGCTTCTGGCGCATCTGCCAGCCGTGCAGAATAAACGCGTTTACTCCCTGGGTACGGAAACCTTCCGTCTCGACTACTACAGCGCCACGCTGCTGCTGCAACGTCTGTCGGCTCTGTTTTAATGTTCAGCGCCGGATGCGGCTAACGCCTTATCCGGCCTACAACCGTAGAGCACAACGCGATCAGACATTCACGGGGACCTGCCGGAATCGGCGCACTTCTCCCAACAGCAGCAGCAGTAACAGACCGACAATCACCAGTCCAAATCCACTCACGCTTGCCGAAGCAACCGGCGTCATCATCGCGCCCAGACCACCTAACAACGCCGCGCCAATCGCATCGCCGGTGACGTTTTGCGCCGTCCACAAACCGTTAATTCGCCCGAGCATCGCTTCCGGCGTCTGCGTCTGTAACAGGGTGTACTGCAACAAAGAGCTGACCGCGCTCAACCAGCCAAACAGCGCCAGACAAACCACACCAAGCTGCCAGACGGGCATCAAGCCAAACAGGCCGATAGCCAGAAATGAAGCCACGGTCGATGCCAGCATAATCAGTCCCGGGCGAACGCTGTGCGCCAGTTGTCCGCTGGTCAATGCGCCCACGGCTGCCCCCAGCGGAATAGCCGCATACAGCAGGCCAATTTGCGCACTCGACATGTGCCAGTTAATCGCCAATGCCGGATACAGCACACGCACGGCGCTCGCCATGGTTAACAGACCACCGAGCAGCGCAATGCCGCCAATCAGCGGGCTGGCAAGCAGAAAGCGAAATGCTGCCAGCAGCGATTTCAGCGGATGCTCGCGCGGCTGCGGCGGAGGCGGCAACGCAGGAAGGCTCAGCAACGGTAGTAAGGTAATGAAGGTTCCCGCCGCCGCCAGCCCGTAGTTCCAGGCCACGCCGCCAGTCGCGAGCAGCACCCCGCCAAGCATCGGTGAAATTACCGATCCCAGACGCACCGTCAGCATGGTAATCGCCCCGGCCTGCATCAAATTCTCGCGCCCAACCAGCGCTGGCGTCGCAGCCAGCAATGCGGTCACGCCCAGAGAGGCAAAGAAACCATCCCATAAGCCAAGCAGATAAATCGCCAGCAACGACGGTTCGGGCAGCAGCGCATTCAGACACAGGCCAATAAAGCCAATACCACAGGTTCCACGCGCCAGCAGGATCACTTTTTTACGCTCATAGCGGTCGGCCAGCACTCCGCCCACCATCAGGCCAATAAACATTGCGCTACCGGTCAACGTCACCGACAAACCCACCTGCCAGGTCGACTGGGTCATCATCTGGATCTGTACCGGAACCGCCACGCCGAGTAGCCCCAGAGAGACAATGGAAATAAAACGGGCGAGGAAGACAGCGCGAAATGCTGGGTGGGTCTTTAACAGGCTGAGATTGAGCAGCCAGGATTGTCGATTCATTACAGAGCCTTACCAGGTACTTTTTCAATATCCATTCGATGGCTGCACATGCTAACATATCCAAATAAGATCGATAACGATAATTACTATCATTATCAGGGAAGTTGATATGTCATGCTCTGTTTCCGCGACACGCGCCTTCGCCGTGCCCGGACTATTGTTATTACTTGTTCTCACCACGGTATTAAGTCTGGTTATTGGCGCCAAGTCGCTACCTGCCTCCGTGGTGCTGGATGCGCTCACCGGCAGTTGTCAAAGTGCTGATTGCACCATCGTGCTGGACGCGCGCTTGCCGCGCACTCTGGCGGGGCTGCTCGCCGGTGGTGCGCTGGGCCTGGCTGGCGCACTAATGCAAACGCTCACGCGTAACCCTCTCGCCGATCCCGGCATTCTGGGTGTCAACTCCGGCGCCAGCTTCGCTATTGTGCTGGGGGCCGCGCTGTTCGGCTTTTCCTCTGCGCAAGAACAGCTGCTGATGGCCTTTTGCGGTGCGCTGGCTGCATCGCTGATCGTAGCTTTTACCGGTAGTCAGGGCGGCGGGCAGTTAAGCCCGGTACGTCTGACCCTGGCGGGCGTCGCGCTGGGCGCGGTGCTGGAAGGATTATCCACCGGCATCGCCCTGCTCAACCCGGACGTTTACGATCAGCTGCGTTTCTGGCAAGCCGGCTCACTGGATATCCGCAGCCTGCAAACGCTGAAAGTTGTGCTGGTACCGGTACTGATTGCCGCGGCTGTCGCACTGTTCCTCAGTCGCGCTCTGAATAGCCTGAGTCTCGGCAGCGACACCGCTACCGCGCTTGGCAGTAAAGTCGCTCGCACGCAGTTTATTGGCCTGCTGGTTATTACCGTACTGTGCGGCAGTGCGACCGCGATTGTTGGTCCTATCGCCTTTATTGGCCTAATGATGCCGCACATGGCGCGCTGGCTGGTGGGGGCGGATCACCGCTGGTCACTGCCCGTAACCCTACTGGCAACGCCTTCTCTGTTACTGATTGCCGATATAATCGGTCGCCTGATTGTTCCCGGCGAGCTGCGCGTGTCGGTAGTCAGTGCGTTTATCGGTGCACCGGTGCTTATCTTTCTGGTACGTCGTAAATCGCGCGGAGGTGGCGCATGATGCACCTCTCCCGCCGCCTGATAATCAGCAGCCTGCTGCTGGTTGCAGGTTGTCTCGTCATTGGTTTGTGGAGCCTGCGTAGCGGCGTTGTTACGCTGGAAACCCAGCAAATTATTGCCGCCTTGCTCGGCGATGCGCCGCGCAGTATTACGCTGGTGGTAACCGAATGGCGTTTGCCACGCGTGCTCATGGCGCTATTGATTGGCGCGGCTCTCGGTGTGAGCGGCGCAATATTTCAGTCACTGATGCGTAACCCGCTGGGTAGCCCGGATGTGATGGGTTTCAATACCGGAGCCTGGAGCGGTGTGCTGGTGGCAATGGTGCTGTTCGGACAGCATCTCACCGCTATCGCGCTGGCGGCCATGCTGGGCGGGATCCTGACCTCTCTGGTGGTCTGGGCGCTCGCCTGGCGCAATGGGATCGACACCTTCCGGCTGATTATTATTGGTATCGGCATTCGCGCCATGCTGGTGGCGTTCAACACCTGGCTGCTGCTGAAAGCATCATTAGAAACAGCGCTGACGGCTGGGCTGTGGAACGCCGGATCGCTCAATGGCCTGACCTGGGCCAAAACCTGGCCTTCTGCCCCGCTGATTATCATCATGCTGGTATGCGCCGCGCTGCTGGTACGCCGGATGCGTTTACTGGAAATGGGTGATGACAGCGCCTGTGCGCTTGGCGTCAGCGTTGAGCGTTCACGTCTAATGATGATGCTGGTTGCGGTAGTACTGACCGCTGCCGCCACCGCGCTGGCCGGTCCTATCTCGTTTATTGCTCTAGTCGCGCCGCATATCGCGCGACGTATAAGCGGTACATCGCGCTGGGGATTAACCCTGTCGGCGCTGTGCGGCGCGTTGCTGTTGCTGATGGCGGATTTATGCGCCCAACAGCTGTTTATGCCTTATCAGCTTCCGGTGGGCGTTGTCACCGTAAGCCTCGGCGGTATTTATCTTATCGTCTTGTTAATTCAGGAGTCCCGCAAAAAATGATCGAATCAGTAGCCCGTTTGCGTGGCGACCAGTTAACGCTGGGTTATGGCAAGTTTACCGTGGCGGAAAACCTCAATGTATCGATTCCCGACGGCCATTTCACCGCGATTATCGGGCCAAACGGCTGCGGGAAATCAACGCTACTGCGCACGCTGAGTCGTCTGATGACGCCCGCGCACGGCAAGGTCTGGCTCGATGGCGAGCATATTCAGCACTATGCCAGCAAAGAAGTCGCCCGCAGAATAGGTTTGCTGGCGCAAAACGCCACCACGCCGGGAGATATTACGGTACAGGAGCTGGTTGCTCGCGGACGCTACCCACACCAGCCGCTGTTTACCCGCTGGCGGCAAGAGGATGAAATTGCGGTCTCAAACGCCATGCAGGCGACGGGTATCACCCACCTGGCATCACAAAGTGTGGATACCCTTTCCGGCGGACAACGTCAGCGTGCATGGATTGCGATGGTGCTGGCGCAGGAAACGTCGATTATGCTGCTCGATGAACCCACCACCTGGCTGGATATCAGTCATCAGATCGATCTGCTGGAACTGCTGAGTGAGCTAAACCGGGAAAAAGGTTACACGCTGGCCGCCGTTTTGCACGACCTGAATCAGGCCTGTCGCTATGCAACGCATCTGATTGCGCTGCGTGACGGAAAAATTATTGCCGAGGGTGCACCGAAGGAGATCGTCACCGCGCAGCTTATTGAAAAAATCTATGGACTGCGCTGTATGATTATCGACGATCCGGTTGCCGGAACGCCGTTAGTGGTGCCGCTTGGACGCAACAAATAACACGCGTTACAGTATGGCGGCCAGCTTGCCGCCATACGACAATTCATCACACCAGTTGCTGATCAATAAACGTCATTTTTTGCTTACGCGACATCATGGCATGGTTCAACAGAACACCACCACACGCCACCATTCCCCCCAGTAATGCGGCCAGAATAACGATCATCGATTTAGCCGGACCATCTTTTTTCACCGGCAGCGAAGGTGAAAGTTGATATTTAAACGGCGTAAATGTTACGTCACCCACATTCATCGCTAACAGCTGCTCAACGTGATATTGGCGATTACGTAATTCACCGTTAATTTCAGCAACATCCGTTACTGATTTTTCTATTTCTAATTTACGTTCGATGCCGTCAGCACCCAGTGAAATAGAGAAATCGGGGTCATCCTTCACGGCCTGGCCATTACTGTAGACCGGCTTTTTAATCCCGGCGGCATTAGCGATCTCCAGCGAGTAGTTCAGTCGCTGGATATTTGCTTCCAGCTGGTTTTTGAGCCTGACGCGATCCATCTCCAGTCTCTCTTTTTCATAACTGGTTTTGATGGACAATTTATTGCGAATATCTTCCAGCGTTTCTTTCACCACAAGGGCAGAAATATACTGGATATATCCCTTCAGCACTGACTGGGCTTCTTCGGCCTGAGGTGCGGTAAAACTCAGTGTCCATGAGGTATACAGCGAAGTTTCGTTCTTCTTACCTAGGTTAGTATCAACCGCTTTCATTTTCTCACTGAGCCTGACAATTGCCTGATGCAACTCCATTTCGTCGATATCAGCACCTTCCAATTGATCCATTACGTAAGGCGAAGAGCGCAGATATTCTTCTAACAATGAAGGCGACTGGAATTTTTTGATAAACAGGTTAAACACATCACCACGGCTAACGCTAATATCCATATCCAGCACGCGCAATTTGGTCAGCGTATTCTCTAATCCCTGCCATTGAACCGCTTCCGCCGGCGTCACGATCGCCTGACTGGTCCATTTTTGTGGCAGCAGAAAAGAGACCAGAATACCCACACAAGCAAAGGCGAAAACGGTCGCTATAATTTTCGTTCTTGCACGCCATAAGATTTCGATTAGATTCACTAAATCGATTTCATTTGCGTTTGCCGTTGGCTGAGGATACCCAGTAAATTCCGAAACGTTATCTTGCTTTATATTTAATGATGACATGTTGCGTGACCTGAAAACTTTCCTAAAAGAAAAACATTCCTGTGGGAGAAGTCTATCAGCTAGTCAGAATTATCCGAAACACTCTTTGTGCTTGTCGCCCTACCAAAAATTATATTCGGAATTTATTCACCCCTTTCATCACCTTGTATCGCATAAAAAAGAACAATTCCATAACATGTTATTTACATTATGGAATTGTTTGATCACCGCGATAGCAATATTCGTCTTGTTGCACAGATTTATTAATCAGTGCATTTATTACAGGCCCTATCGCCTCAAATGAGGCAGGGGAAATAATATCAACATGCGCGCAATCCTGGCGGTAAACATCCAGACTGGATATCCACGGAGACCAGCTGCGTTCAGGACTGACACCCGGTACTAACGTGCGCTCAGCAACGAACAGCGTAGCGTGACCTGCAAACGGCACGCTGTGTGCCGTGGTGAGCAGGCGAACCGCATCGGCATAGTTGCCTTCGATTGCGTTAAATAAAGCCTCTGACGCATTCCCCTGCTGCGCCGCCAGAAACGCTTCGCGTTCACGCTCGATCTCCGCCAGTACCGCTGGATCCAACCCATTGGCCTCTTTTTCTTGCCAGTTTTGCGTTTCCGGCGGCCAGGTATCCAACAGTCCGAGGAATGCAACGGTCTCTCCTCTGGCATGTAAGCGCGCGGCGATCCCCTGTGCCAGCGTCCCACCCAGCGAATAACCTAATAAATAGTAAGGTCCGTGAGGCTGTTGACTGAGCAACGTTGCCAGATGATGTTCGCATACCGCGTCGAGGTTTTCTGCCGTCTGCATAGGCCCATCCGGTCGTGGCGACTGAAGACCTATAATCGACCACTGCGGGCTGAGATATCGCGACAGCACGCTAAACTGCCAGGCAAAACCCGACGCCGGATGGAAACAGAACAGCGTTGGGCCGTGACTTTCACGCAGCGGCAGCAGTGCCTCAAATCCCATATGTTGCGACTGCTCATCATCAGTGCTCTCCAGTAGAGCACTCAGTTGTTCAACGGTAGAGGCCACCATAATCTGCCCCGGCGTCACCTGACGCTCAAAAACCCGGCTCAACTGTGCCGCCAGCTTCATCGCCAGCAACGAATGTCCGCCAAGCGCAAAGAAGTCTGCCGCCACGTCATTAACCTCGCAACCCAGCAAAGCCGCAAAAGACTGCGCGATGGTGGTTTCAGTCCCTGCTCGCGGTGCGCGCCCGGAAGTACGCGACGTCAACTGCGGCATCGGCAGCGCTTTACGATCCAGTTTACCGTTCGCGCTAAGCGGCAGCTCCGCCAGCTGCAACAAAACCGTCGGCACCATATGCGCAGGCAGTTTTTCACGCAGCTTTTCCCGCAACGCGGACGTATCCAGCGGTAAACCCGATTGTGACACCAGATACCCCACCAGTTGACGCGCATCGCCGCCTGTCGCCGTCGCCTGGTTGAATACGCAGGCGTGGGCAACGGCATGCTCGACATCAGGCAACTGCTGCATCACCCGGTCAATCTCGCCGAGCTCAATGCGTTGTCCGCGAATTTTAAGCTGGTCATCGCTGCGCCCGAGGTATTCCACCGCGCCATTTTCCAGCCAGCGCGCCACATCTCCGGTACGATACATGCGTTCGCCAGCGTTAAACGGATCGGCGATAAAGCGGCTTGCGGTCAGATCCGGACGGCCCAGATAACCTTGCGCCAGTTGGATCCCCGTCAGATATAAGTCACCAGCCACGCCGAAAGGCACCGGGCGCATCATGGCATCCAGAATACGTAAACCGGTATTCCATACCGGATAGCCAATCGGCACGCTGTTGCCGGTTACAGCAGCAAGGTCTTCCCCCCAGGCCGGATACCAGCTCACATCAACCGCCGCTTCCGTTGGTCCGTACAAATTGTGCAGTGGCGCATGAGTTAACCGTTCCCACTCACGGCATAAATCTGCAGGCAAGGCTTCGCCGCTGCAAAATACCCGTTTCAGCGAGGCACAACTCTCCCGCGCGGTTTCCGGCGTCAGTGAAGCGACAAAAGCGGCCAACATAGAGGGAACAAAGTGCGTGGTCGTCACCCCATAACGGGCAAAGAACTGCTGCATCGCCAGCGGGTCGCGGTGCGCCTCAGGTTCTGCCATTACCAGCTTTGCCCCGGCAATAAACGGCCAGAAAAACTCCCATACCGAGACGTCAAAACTGCACGGTGTTTTTTGCGCCACCACATCATCTGCGGTCAGCGGATAGTGATTTTGCATCCACAGCAGACGGTTAACGATGGCGGTTTGCCCAACCATCACCCCTTTTGGTCTACCGGTAGAACCGGAAGTAAAAATGATATAGGCAGTATGATTGGGCTGAGATAGTGCCAGCGAATCAGCATCTTCTGCTGGCAGGGGCGAGTCATAGCACAGACTTTCCAGCCCAGGAATATCGCTAAAGCGCGCCAGTTGCTCATTGGTCGCGATCAACAATTTTGGCTTCGCGTCTTCGAGCATCATCCGCAGGCGATCGTCCGGGTATCCGGTATCCAACGGCAGCCAGGCTGCACCGGCTTCAACGATACCGTGCAGCGCCAGCGTCAGGAACACGGAACGCGGTAATGCCACGGCGACGCTGTCGCCAGGCTTGACGCCGCGTGCACGCAAAAGGCTCGCCAGTGCCACGACCTGCTGGCGCATTTCGCGATAGCTAAACTGATAGCGGGCATCGGCCAACGCCGGGGCATCCGGCGTTTTATCGGCCTGCTGTGCCACCAGCGCGCTCAGCGTAGTGGACGGGATCTCGACGGTGGTGTCATTAATCTTCGCCAGCCGCTCATGTTCTGTTGGCAACAGCATCCCGGCGTCGCCGCAGCATAGCGCCGGATTGTCGGCAAACTGCTCGATAAGCCCGATTAAACGCGAGGCATGCTGCGCCAGCGTTTCTGCATCGTAGCGCTGTTTATTGGCCAGAATTTCAATACTCAGCCCACCGTTTTCATCCGGGAATAACGCCAGCTCAAGATCGTTCACCGGTCCTGTCGCCAGCGTGTGGGTTTGCGCCTGAACACCGGGAATATTCAGCTGATAGTCGAATATTTTCACGTTCAGCACCGGGCCAAACAGCGGCTCGGCACCGGCTGCACGCCCGCTGTCGCGAACGATTTGTTCGGCATCATAACGTTGATGCCGACGCATTTTCTTCAACTGTCCGGCCAGTCGTTGTGCAAGCGCAGGCAAGCTTTCTGCCGCATCCAGCCTCACACCAAATGGCAGTACGTTTAAAACCGGACCAGTGGAGGTCAACGCCGCCGACCCCATGCGCCGCATAAAGATAAACCCGGCGGCATAATCCATTCGGCTGCATAAACGTCCCAGCCACAATGCCACCAGCGCGAGGGCCAGATCCGCACGCTGAACGTCAGGCATACGTGCCGCAAGCCGACGAAACGCCCCTTCAGGCGCGGTTAACTTCATACGAATAATATCCGCGCTGGCCGATCGTCCCGGCAACGGATTGTTCGACAGCGAAGCAGGAGGCGGGAGTTGCTTTCGCTGCTCGCTCCAGAAAGCGCCGTCTCGTTGCCAGGCATCGCTTTGACGGTACTGTTGATACTCTTCCACCACCTCGGCGAACGGCGTAAAAGGCGAGTCTGGCGTAGGCTCGCCGTGTAGCCATGCGCGATAAATTGCGGCTATCTGGCGGGTAATGGCCGGAAAACTGAAGCCATCGACCAGCAAATGATGGTAGCGCTGATACCAATACCAACGCTTTTCTCCCACCTGTATAAGCAGGTGAAAAACCAGCGGCTTATTGCCATCAGCACGTATGTCCTGCTGCAGGTCTGCCTGCATCAACGCACGCGCCGCCTCATGTGGATTGGATTTTGCGCGCAAGTCGATAATTTCAGGTTGCGCAAAGGCGAGCGCAGAATCCACCCATTGCCAGATCTCACCGTTATCTTCGCTAAACCGCATCCGCAGTGTATCGGCCTGCTCCAGGCCCGCCACAACGGCTTTCGCCAGCAACGACGCGTCCAGTTCGCCAGTTAACTCTACGTAGTGCGCCACGCTCCACGCCGAGGGCAATGTGGAGAGTTTTTCCGCCATCCAGATCCCCGGCTGAGCCGCCACTAACGGTAAACGCTGAGTCATGGAGCCTCCTGCACATCGACGTAGTTCGCGGTCGTAAGCGTGGTCCAGTTTGCTTCCAGCCATTGTTGGCAGGCTTCCTGGGATTGGGGTTCGCAAGCAATTTGCCAGCCAGCAGGAAGCGAGCACTGCTGCGGCCAAAGGCTAAACTGACGTTGGGGATTTTGCAGAATGTAAAACTGGCCCTGCGGATTATCGAAGGGGTTACTGAATTCCATACTCAACTCCTGTCGTGGAACATCGTCCGGTTAAATCGTGTCGGTAAGCGGTTGCCAGAGCGTCATTAGCCCTTGCATCAGACCGCCGCGCCAGCAAAGCGCATCGTGTCCGCCATCAACCTGACGCCAGAAAATAGACTGTGGTGCAGAAGGTAACTGGGCATATAGCGCCTGATTAGCGCGATAAATAATGGGCTCGCGGATCCCCGCTTCCAGGACAATACGCAGCCCCTGAGCGCTGACGGTCCCGGTCTTCAGTTGCTCGACGATCGCCCCGTCCTGATGACCACCACGATGCGGCCACCAGTAAGAGCCCGACTGGCTAAGCACACAGCCAAAGCGCGCGGGCCAGTTCAGTCCAGCATACAGCGATGACAACCCGCCAAAACTTTGCCCAGCCACCACGGTGCGCTGCGGATCGTCACTAAACGCGGTCGTTGTCTTCACCAGTGGTAATAGCTCCTCCTGCACCGCCAACCAAAAATCCGCATTACACGGTAGCTCATGGCTGCGGTGAGCCGTATCAATGGCATCAATCAGGAGATAAACGGCAGAAGGAAGGTGTCCGCGATGCGTGAGTGAAGTCAACGCAGGCCAGACCGGCATACTCTGTGCCCAAAACTGTCCGTCCAGCAGGATAGCCAACGGACGCGTTTCGGGTTGAGCATCACCGGCGGTAAACACCCATACGCGACGCGTATTGCCGAGCCTGGCGCTATGCCATTGCAGGCACACTGCGGGGGATTTTGGGGGTTCAGGTCGATCCCATCCTGGCTGTACGGGTGCCTCCGGCATTTCCAGCGCAGACACCGCGTGGCCACGACCGCCCCGCCAGCTCTGCGGATTAAGGGGATCAGCAATGGCCTGTGGCAGCAATTGCCGCCAGCCTTCACGCAGTATGCTTCGGTCAGGCGCAGCATCCGCCGCCAGCGAGGAGAAGATATCGTTGCGCTCTGTTGGGATAAAACAGTAACTGCCACGCCAGTTAGCGCTGAGGGAAACACTCCAGCACCAAACATTTGTTCCATCAATGCGTCGCATCGACTGAGGGGTGGCATTTTGATGGTGGTCGGTGACGCCGGTGATATAAACCCAAACGCGATGAATGGCTGACTCATTTTCCGTTCCCTGCGGGTCACGCCACCAGAAGGTTACCCGATAATTTCCGTTATCTTCACGCTCCCACTCCGGGCCTTTTTTCGACTGCCACCACGCCTCGCTTCCCATCTTTAACGTCGTCACAGCCATAACCCCATGTTTATTGTGAAATTTTATGATCTAGCGTGAAATATATTGATAATATTATTGATAACTATTTGCATTTGCAATAGCGTATTGTCGCGCTGTGGGAAGCGCGTACAGTTTTTCACCACTTATAAACCGACCTGGCGCTGCGTACTTTTTCTGGAATGGATAGTTTACGCAGATGCGGGCGACATCAGGCCAAATGCCGCACCACGGCACATTGGTACTCGTGGCTAAAAGAACAGCAGGACATACAATGAACAACAAGATTCATTCACTGGCCTTATTGGTCAATTTAGGGATTTACGGGGTAGCCCTGCCAGCAATGGCAGAAGATCAAACCGATAGCGTCGCTGTCTCTCATGAAGACACCATCGTCGTTACCGCCGCCCAGCAGAACCTGCAGGCGCCGGGCGTTTCAACCATTACCGCTGATGAAATTCGTAAGAACCCTCCCGCTCGCGATGTGTCGGAAATCATCCGTACCATGCCTGGCGTTAACCTGACCGGTAACTCAACCAGCGGTCAGCGCGGCAACAACCGCCAGATCGATATTCGCGGCATGGGGCCAGAAAACACTCTGATTTTGATCGACGGTAAACCGGTTACCAGCCGTAACTCCGTGCGTCAGGGCTGGCGCGGCGAGCGTGATACTCGTGGCGATACCGCCTGGGTTGCTCCGGAAATGATTGAACGTATTGAAGTGCTGCGCGGTCCTGCCGCAGCACGCTATGGCAATGGCGCAGCTGGCGGTGTGGTGAACATCATCACCAAGAAAGGCGGCGATGAGTGGCATGGTTCCTGGAATACCTATTTCAACGCCCCGGAACACAAAGAAGAAGGTTCAACCAAGCGTACCAACTTTAGTCTGAATGGACCGCTGGGCGGAGATTTCAGCTTCCGCCTGAACGGTAACCTCGACAAAACCCAGGCCGATGCCTGGGACATTAACGACGGTCACCAGTCAACACGTACGGGCGATTACGCAGATACGATGCCTGCGGGTCGTGAAGGGGTTAAAAACAAAGATATCAACGGCCTGCTGCGTTGGGATTTTGCCCCAATGCAATCGCTGGAGTTTGAAGCCGGCTACAGCCGTCAGGGCAACCTGTATGCGGGTGACACTCAAAACACCAACAACGATAACAAAACCAACGGACTGGTGAAAAAATACTACGGTAAAGAAACCAACCGTATGTACCGCCAGAACTATGCGCTGACGTGGAACGGCGGCTGGGACAACGGCATTACCACCAGCAACTGGGCGCAATACGAACACACCCGTAACTCCCGTTTGGGTGAAGGTCTTGCAGGTGGCCTTGAAGGGTTATTTAACAGTAATCAATTTACCGACACTGACCTGGCGGATGTCACCCTGCACAGCGAAATTAGCATTCCATTCGACCTGTTAGTTAACCAGAACCTGACGCTCGGTACCGAATGGAACCAGCAGCGTATGAAAGACATGAGTTCCAATACCCAGACCTTTATGGGCGGGAACATACCTGGTGCCAGCAGCACCGATCGTAGCCCATATTCACAGGCTGAAATTTTCTCCCTGTTTGCTGAAAACAACATGGAGCTGACCGACAGCACCATGTTGACGCCGGGTCTGCGCTTCGACCACCACAGCGTCGTTGGCGACAACTGGAGCCCGTCCCTGAACCTGTCCCAAGGTCTGGGCGACGACTTTACGCTGAAAATGGGTATCGCACGGGCCTATAAAGCACCTAGCCTGTACCAGACTAACCCGAACTATATTCTGTACAGCAAAGGCCAGGGTTGCTATGCCACCGGTTCTGCGACGGGCATTGGTTGCTACATGATGGGCAACGATGACCTGAAGGCCGAAACCAGTATCAACAAAGAGATTGGTCTGGAGTTCAAACGTGACGGTTGGCTGGCCGGCGTAACCTGGTTCCGCAACGATTACCGTAACAAGATCGAAGCGGGGACTGTACCGCTAAGCAGAACGTCAATTACCCAGAAAAACCCGACTACGGGTAAAGAAACAACAACCTACACCGATATCTATCAGTGGGAAAACGTACCTAAAGCTGTGGTAGAAGGCCTGGAAGGGACGTTGAACGTACCGGTTAGCGAAACCGTTACCTGGACCAACAACATCACTTACATGCTGCAAAGTAAGAATAAAGAGACCGGCGAACGCTTGTCGATTATTCCTGAATACACGCTGAACTCAACGCTGAGCTGGCAGGCGCGTGAAGATTTGTCACTGCAATCCACCTTTACCTGGTACGGCAAACAGCAGCCGAAGAAATATGATTACCAGGGTAAACCAGTAACCGGCAGTTCAGCCCAGGAAGTGAGTCCGTACAGCATCGTCGGCCTGAGCGCGACCTGGGATGTGACGAAAAACGTCAGCCTGACCGGCGGCGTGGATAACGTCTTCGACAAACGTCTGTGGCGTGAAGGTAATGCCCAGACCACCAGCGACAACAAGACTGGCTATTATATGGCGGGCGCTGGCGCGTACACCTATAACGAACCGGGTCGTACGTGGTATATGAGCGTTAACACCCACTTCTGATAGCGTTGTTCCCTCTCCTCGCGACGGGGAGAGGGAAACGATACACAACCATGCGTACAACACACACATCGCTTCCCTTCGCCGACCACGCGCTGCATTTTGTCGAGTTTGATCCCGCCAGCTGCCATGACCACGATCTGCTCTGGCTCCCCCACCACGCCCAGCTTCTGTCCAGCGGACGCAAGCGTAAAGCTGAACACTTAGCAGGGCGGATCGCCGCAGTACACGCTTTGCGCGAATTTGGCCTTAAAACGGTACCCGGCATCGGTACACAACGCCAACCGGTATGGCCGCAGGGGCTGTTTGGCAGTATCAGCCATAGCGCATCAACTGCGCTGGCGGTGGTATCAAGACAGCCGGTGGGTATTGACATAGAAGCCATTTTTACGCCACAAACGGCAACCGAACTGGCAAGTAGCATTGTCACTCATGCTGAGAAAGAATTGTTGGCAAACAGCGGCTTGTCTATTGAACAGGCGCTCACCCTGGCGTTTTCCGCCAAAGAGAGCGCTTTTAAAGCAACCCGGACATCAAGACAAGCAGACGTCGGGTTTACGCAATATCAAATCGTGGTGTTACAGCATAACCAGATGATCCTCCGCGCGCACCACCAAACGTATCGTGTGCAATGGCGTTTTTCGGACAACGCTGTAATCACACTGGCAACAATATAGAATTCAAAGCAGTTCGCGGGCCAGAGCCGCGATGGCTGCGGCGTCAAAGCCATGGTGCTGGCGTAACCAGCCTCGATCCGCCGCCGCCGCGTACTCCCCATCCGGGATGCCTAAACGCTTCAAAATTGCCCCCATTCCGGCCTCTGCCAGCACTTCGGCCACCAGGCTTCCCAACCCGCCATTAATATTATGCTCTTCCACGGTAATCACCGCTTTACAGCCTTGTAACGCAGATAACAGGGCTTTGGTATCGCAGGGGCGAATTGAAGGCACACTGACCACCTTCGCCTGAATTCCCGCGTCAGCCAACAGCGCGGCGGCATCAACAATTTCATGAACTGTCGAGCCCGTTGCCACCAGCGCCACATGCTCCCCCTCACGCAGCGTCAACACCGCCCCCGGAACAAAACGGTAACTCTCGTCATGAAGTTCCGGCAGAGCTTTTCCATCAAGACGAATATATACCGGTCCCTGATAGCCAATCGCATAATCGATAATCTGTCGGCACTCTCGTGGCGAAGATGGGGCGAAAATCTGGATATTGCCGAAGCCTCGCATAATGGCAATATCATCGATCGAATGGTGAGTGCTCGCCAGCGGGCCATAGCTGGCACCAGCATTAAGACCGAATAGCTTCACATTGGTATTGTTGTAGCAAACATCGACTTTAATTTGCTCATTGGCACGGGAGATAAGAAATGGCGCAGCGTTACAGGTGACGGCGACCTTACCGCCAAGTGCAAGTCCTGCCGCCGTTCCAACCATGCTTTGTTCGGCAATACCTACGTTGACCAGGCGACCGGGAAACTGCTTTATAAAAGGAGCAATTTTCGCGGTTGATGTCGAGTCCGCTACGACCGGCACCAGGTCAACACCTTGTTCCACTGCATCAATGAACGCCTGAACCATGACGTTCGCGAGGTGTTCTGCATTACTCATCTTTTAATTCCTCCAGAGCCAGTTCGATCTCTTCACCTTTTGGCACCCGATGGTGCCATTCAGGGCGCCCCTGGATAAAAGATATACCCGCGCCTTTCGTGGTATTGGCAATGATGACGTTAGGTTTGCCATCCTGCTTAAGTCCTTCCAGCGTGGCGACAACCGACGCCATATCATTCCCCTGACACTCAGTCACCGTCATACCAAATGCCTGCCATTTTGCGGCAAGCGGATCGGTATTCATGATTTCGCGAGTCGGTCCGGCTAATTGAAGATTGTTCTTGTCATTAATAATGATCAGGTTATCGAGGCCATAATGAGCAGCAGCCAGCGCCGCTTCCCAGTTACTTCCTTCGGCCAGTTCGCCATCGCCTGTGATTAAAAAGATGCGGCGTGAACTGTTACTTTTCTTCGCAGCCAGAGCCAGTCCCACCGCAACAGGTAAACCGTGGCCCAGAGCACCGGTATTCAGCTCAATACCCGGCGTTTTCTGGCGCACCGGGTGTCCGGGAAGATGGGAATTGGCATGTTGATAGGTTTCCAGCCAGTCAACGGGAAAAAAACCCGCCTCCGCCAGAACGCAGTAGTAACAGCCTACCGCGTGACCTTTAGACTGGATGTAGATATCCCGAGCCTCATCAGCGATACGCTCCGGAGCGACATTGAGTATACGAAAATAGAGTGCCGTCAACAGCTCAACTTGAGACAAGTCCGCACCAGTATGCCCACCCGCAGGGCTGTTAGCATTTAATCTAACGATGTGACGGCGAACCGCCCGCGCTTTGCGCTCAAGAGTCTGGATATCATAGTTCCAGGGATTCATTTAGCACCTCTGAATTTATTTTCAATATGGAATATTTATTCCGCATGGGACTAAAAAAACCAGAATTTCCCATACGTCACATCTTCAGGCTTACGCCGTTGTATCATACTCAGGAACATTCTGCCTCCTTACCGCGACCACACTGACGCTGGTAATAATAAGTTGACCTGTAACCACCATGAATATATATTCACAAATGATTCTTTATTCAATTATGCAACCTAATTTTCGTATTTGTCCATAGCTGTTTTGGAGGATTGGTTAAAGTTAGAGCTTTATCACACTTACCTGTCTTCAATTTTCGCGTATGATAAAACGCATTAAGATAATAGCGGTACGTAAATGATTTTCGAGGAAATATATGGCTAAGCAGGACGAACAACGGCTATTGGTTAAAATCGCTACCCTTTACTATCTTGAAGGACGCAAACAGTCCGATATTGCTCAACTTCTCTCGCTTTCTCAGTCGTTTATCTCCCGCGCCATCACCCGCTGTCAGAAAGAAGGGGTGGTGAAAATCAGCGTTGTCCAGCCCTCAAATATCTTCCTGAATCTTGAAAAAGGGATCGAGGAACGTTACGGCATTAAGCAGGCCATTGTGGTTGATACCGAAGAGGATGCCAGCGACCACACCATCAAACGCGCCATTGGTTCTGCCGCAGCCCACTATCTGGAAACCCGGCTGCGCCCCAAAGATCTGGTGGGCGTTTCCTCATGGAGTTCGACTATCCGAGCGATGGTGGATGAAGTCCATACGCAGAACCTGAAGGCCGGCGGCGTAATTCAATTGTTGGGCGGCGTGGGTCCCAACGGCAACGTACAGGCCACAATTCTGACGCAGACGCTGGCACAACATCTGAATTGTGAAGCCTGGCTGCTTCCTTCGCAGAGTATCGAAGGCTCGGTTGAAGAGAAAAACCGTCTCGTTGCCAGCAAAGATGTCGCCGATGTGATTTCACGCTTTGATAATGTAGACATCGCCATTGTTGGCGTCGGGATCCTCGAACCGTCCCAATTGCTGAAAACATCAGGCAACTACTACCACGAAGATATGTTGCAGGTACTGGCAGATCGCGGCGCGGTCGGAGACATTTGCCTGCATTACTACGACAACAAGGGCCAGCCGGTATTGCAAGATGACGAAGATCCAGTGATTGGCATGGCCCTGGACAAGGTAAAAAAATGCCCGAATGTCGTGGCGCTTGCTGGCGGTACAGACAAAGTCGCGGCAATTAAAGGGGCGTTGAACGGAGGTTATATCGACGTGCTCATTACCGACTATCCTACGGCCCGCATGCTGGTCACCTCCTGATCCTCAATTCGCTGATAGCCTTTGCACGAAAGATAAAAAGCAAAGGCTGTGACTAAAATCCATATATTTCAATAGACTGAAAGGTTTCACCTCGCCTTAATTTACTCTTCTTTCTGTTATTGTCCCGTCTGTGTAAGTGTGATTCTCAGCACAATTGATGATTTTTTCTGTAGCCCAACGGAAAGATTGTGGCTAAGGTATAAAATAAATAATCACTACCGAATATATATTCAATAATTGAAAAACGATGTCACAGCCAGGCCTGATGTAGTAATGACGCGACAATGAGGGGGCTTTATCCTCCAAACCGGGACGCAATGTGACTCAGGAGATAATCTATGTGTGCAGCGAAGAAAGAGTTCATCATTGCGCTGGATGAAGGCACAACTAACGCCAAAGCGGTTGCGCTTGATGCACAGGGCAATGTGGTGGCAAAGTTTTCTCAGCCACTGGCGATTCAGACCCCTCGGGATGGCTGGGTTGAACAATCTGGCGAGGTGTTGATTGATGCTTCTATTGGTGTCATTGCCAAAGCTGTGAATCATGTTGGTGCTGAAAACGTCGCAGCACTGGCTATCAGTAATCAGCGTGAAACCGCCATAGGCTGGTATCGCCAGACTGGCAGACCGCTAAATTCCGCAATCACCTGGCAATGTACGCGCAGTGCGGCTTACTGCGAGGAACTGCGGCATGAAAATAAAGAACAACTAATAAAATCAACCACTGGTCTGCCAATCGCACCACTTTTCTCCGCATCAAAAATGCGCTGGCTACTGGAATCCGTGACCGATGGCCCACAGCTGGCTGCGCAGGGACAAATTTGCCTGGGAACGATCGACAGTTGGTTGCTATGGAATTTAACCGCTGGTGAAGCCTTCTGCTGTGACTATTCCAATGCCGCCCGCACACAGTTGCTAAACCTGCACTCTGGAGAGTGGGATGAAGCCATGCTGGCACTCTTCCACATTCCGCGCGCCGCCTTACCGGAAATAAAACCCTCCAGTGGATTATTTGGTCATACTCGTGGACTCAATGGCATCCCAGACGGCATTCCTGTGATGTCGATGGTGGGTGACTCACATGCCGCTCTGTTTGGCCATGCTCTTGGCGAAATGGGATGCGTTAAAGCAACTTACGGTACCGGGTCATCGGTGATGGCGCCGGTCAAATCAGCCCAATGTGATATTGACGCACTGGCTACCACCATCGCCTGGCACGATGGAAACAGCATCATATACGGACTGGAAGGCAATATCCCGCACACGGGTGATGCGGTGGCATGGATGGCAGACAGTACGGGTCTGAGCGAACTTTCGGATGCCGAACTGACCTACGAACTCAACACCCTTCCCGCCTCCGTTGATTCAACCCTCGGCGTTTATTTTGTGCCAGCACTGACCGGGCTTGGCGCACCGTGGTGGGATGATAGTGCCCGTGGAGTCATCTGCGGACTCAGTCGGGGAGTTAAACGAGCACATCTCATTCGTGCCGCACTTGAGTCGATTACCTATCAAATCGCCGATGTTGTAGTTGCCATGCAGCAGCACGATGATTTCAAGTTAACTGCATTAATGGTTGACGGTGGCCCCACCAAAAACGACTGGCTAATGCAATACCAGGCAGACTTGCTTGGTTATCCGGTTATGCGTAGCGATGTGCCAGAACTTTCCGCCATTGGCGCGGCATTACTGGCGCGTAAAGCGCTTTACCCTGGCTCACTGACTGATTTAAAAGCTTTTTTAACCGTACATAGCACATTTCAACCCGACATGGATCGCCATCATCGGTTGCAAAAAAGATGGCAGGAATGGCGCCATGCGGTAAACAGAACATTATGGAAACCGGCCCCGTCCGCCTGATGCCTCACCTGGGAAAACGCGCGACGTTATTTACCACACATACAGGAGGACACCGGACCATAAGAAATTCAAGCTTTACGTTGTTTCACCGTACCCGACAATAACAACACAGAGAGAACATTGTCATGAAATTACGTTTAACGCTGTTAACTGCTGCAACCCTGACTGCTTTGTCTTTTACTGCTCATGCAGCGGAAAAAGGGACAATCATGATTATGGTGAATTCACTGGATAACCCGTATTACGCCTCAGAAGCAAAAGGTGCCAGTGAAAAAGCCAAGGAACTGGGCTACAAAACCACAATTTTGTCGCACAGTGAAGATGTGAAAAAACAGAATGAATTGATTGATACGGCAATCGGCAAAAAAGTCCAGGGTATCGTTCTGGATAATGCAGATTCAACGGCCAGCGTCGCGGCAATTGAAAAAGCGAAAAAAGCTGGAATTCCCGTCATATTAATCAACCGTGAAATTCCCGTTGATGATGTTGCACTGGTGCAAATTACCCACAATAACTTCCAGGCGGGTTCCGAAGTTGCAAATATTTTCGTCGAGAAGATGGGCGAAAAAGGTAAATATGCTGAACTGACGTGTAACCTTGCGGATAATAATTGTGTTACGCGCTCCAAATCCTTCCACCAGGTTATTGATCAGTTCCCGGATATGGTTAGTGTCGCCAGACAGGATGCCAAAGGTACGCTTATCGACGGTAAACGTATTATGGACAGCATCCTACAGGCCCACCCGGACGTGAAAGGTATCATCTGCGGTAACGGTCCTGTTGCACTGGGCGCTATTGCTGCATTAAAAGCGGCGAACCGCAGCGACGTGGTAGTGGTCGGTATCGACGGCAGCAACGACGAACGTGATGCGGTGAAAGCAGGCACTCTACAGGCAACCGTCATGCTCCAGGCTCAGGCTATCGCAGCACAAGGGGTTACCGATCTGGATAACTACCTGCAAAAAGGCATAAAACCCGAAAAGCAACGCGTCATGTTCCGCGGAATTCTTATCACTAAAGAAAACGCAGATAAAGTGCAGGATTTCAATATCAAGTCCTGATCCCGGGTTGTTGCGCCTCTCAGGAGGCGCAGAGGAGAACATTATGTCTAAAAAAGCCTGGCTTGCGCTGGCCTTGTTGACCGTGGGCGGATGCCGCATCGTCTCGCAGCAGGAACTTGCGGACCTCAAGTCGCCACCGAATCCACACATGGCCAATATTGATCAAACGTGGCAAAACAAAATTGTTCCGCAAATTGTCGGGCAGGCTCGTCCGGTGGCCGATTTATTAATGGCCTTGCATGCTGAAAAAGATTTTGATAGCGCCTGTAAAAATCTCGGCTACCGTTCTCAGGAAGAGAATCCCTGCATCTTTTACGTACAAGTAGAAGGAAAAATTAGCAATCTTGATACCGCCTCTCGTAGTGGAAAAATGACTATCGCCGATAAAAGCGGCAACAGCATTATTGTGCAGATTGGTCCGACGCTGCGCGGTACGCAATTACGCGATGCCTTTAAAGGCACAAGTTATAGTGATTTCAATGACCAGGTATTATTTGGTGAATATGGTCGAGGAATTAACGAACAAGCAATAAAGATGATCCAATCTGCGCAGCTTAAAACCGGAGAATCAGTACACGTTTATGGTGTTTTTTCTGAGTGGGAGATACCAAAATCCATCCCGGTTATTACACCAGCGAAAATTGAATCTGTAGGAGGACAATAACATGCAGCAGCAAGATATCGTCACTCCTCATTCCGTCGAATCTGAAGTTATTATCGAAACACACGATTTATCGCGTGTTTACCCTGGGGTAGTGGCATTAGATAGCGTCAACTACCGGGTATATCGGAATAAAGTAAACGTGCTGATCGGAGAAAATGGTGCTGGTAAGTCCACCATGATGAAAATGCTTGCTGGTGTCGAAAGCCCCTCTTCCGGACAAATTATTATGGATGGCATACCCGTCACATTAAATTCGACCCATCAGGCCGAAAAACTGGGTATCAGCATTATTTTTCAGGAGTTGAATTTATTTCCAAACATGAATGTCATGGATAATATTTTCATGGCTAACGAGTTCTTTCAAAAAGGGAAAATCAACGAAAAATACCAGTACGCACTGGCAAAATCCTTACTGGAAAGACTCGAGCTGGATGTTGATCCATATACACCTCTGGAGGAACTAGGGATCGGTCATCAGCAACTGGTCGAAATTGCTCGTGCGCTCTCCAAAGATACCCGCGTTTTAATCATGGATGAACCAACCTCCGCACTCAGCCAGTCTGAGGTGAAAGTGTTGTTTAACGTCATTGAGCAACTTAAACGGCGCGGTGTCACCATCATCTATATATCTCACCGTCTGGAAGAGTTGATGGAAATTGGTGATTACATCACGATTTTCCGCGACGGTCGTTTTATCAGCGAACGCCCAGTCAATGATGCCAGTATTCCGTGGATCATTGAACAAATGGTGGGTGACAAGAAAAAACATTTTGATTATCAACCCGCACCAAAAGGTGAAACGGTTCTATCCGTACAGGGTCTCACAGCCCTTCATCCGAGCGGCGGCTATAAGCTTAATGACGTGACGTTTAGCCTCAGTAAAGGCGAAGTCATCGGAATCTATGGTCTGCTGGGCGCTGGACGCACGGAACTGTTCAAAGGTCTGGTGGGACTTATGCCCTGCCAGAGTGGGAGCGTGCAGCTTAACGGCGAATGCATTGATAAAGCCCATTTTCAGTCACGTCTTAAAAAGGGGCTGGCGTTGGTGCCTGAAGACCGTCAGGGCGAAGGCGTTGTTCAGATGATGTCGATTCAGTCCAACATGACGCTGTCTGACTTCAGCCTGCAAGGCTTTCGCCGTGCCTGGAAATGGCTGAACCCGCACAAAGAGCAGTCCAGTGTGAAGGCAATGATCCAGCAACTGGCTATCAAAGTGAGCGATCCCGAACTGCCTATCACCTCATTAAGCGGTGGTAATCAGCAAAAAGTGGTGCTGGGTAAAGCATTAATGACGCAACCGCAGGTGGTCTTCCTTGATGAACCCACCCGAGGCATTGATGTGGGTGCGAAAACCGACGTGTATCACCTTATTGGTAAAATGGCGCAGCAAGGATTGGCTGTGATGTTCTCTTCATCAGAGCTGGACGAAGTGATGGCGCTGGCGGACCGTATTCTGGTGATGGCCGATGGCCGAATAACCGCTGATGTCCCCCGTCATGCGGTCACCCGCGAGACATTAATCGCGGCTTCTACACCTCAAGATTAATCAGGCTGGAATCCATCATGAACCAGAAATATATGATTTATATGTACCTCCTGAAGGCCAGAACGTTTATCGCACTGCTGCTGGTTATCGCATTCTTTAGCGTGATGGTACCTAATTTCCTGACCACCTCTAACCTGTTGATCATGACCCAGCACGTCGCCATCACGGGCTTACTGGCAATTGGTATGACGCTGGTGATACTCACTGGCGGTATCGATCTGTCCGTCGGGGCGGTAGCGGGTATTTGCGGCATGGTTGCAGGCGCCTTGCTTACCAACGGTCTGCCCATCTGGGGTGGCAACATCATCTTCTTCAACGTACCAGAGGTCATAATCTGTGTTGCCCTCTTCGGCGTTGTCGTTGGTTTTGTCAACGGTGCCGTCATCACGCGTTTCGGCGTTGCGCCGTTTATCTGTACGCTCGGCATGATGTACGTTGCCAGAGGATCTGCTCTTCTGTTTAACGACGGCAGCACTTACCCAAATCTTAACGGCATGGACGCGCTGGGCAATACCGGTTTTGCCACGCTGGGTTCAGGTACTTTGTTGGGGATTTATCTCCCTATCTGGCTGATGATTGCCTTCCTGCTGCTGGGCTACTGGGTAACCACCAAAACCCCACTTGGCCGCTATATCTACGCGATTGGAGGGAACGAGTCCGCCGCACGTCTGGCGGGTGTCCCTATCGTAAAAGCGAAGATCTTTGTGTACGCCTTTTCCGGCCTGTGTGCCGCTTTTGTTGGGCTGATTGTGGCTTCACAACTGCAAACCGCACATCCGATGACCGGCAATATGTTTGAGATGGATGCCATTGGCGCAACTGTGCTGGGCGGAACTGCGCTCGCGGGAGGACGCGGACGCGTCTCCGGCTCCATTATCGGTGCCTTCGTAATTGTCTTCCTCGCCGATGGCATGGTGATGATGGGCGTCAGCGACTTCTGGCAGATGGTTATCAAAGGTGTGGTTATCGTCACCGCCGTTGTTGTCGATCAGTTCCAGCAAAAGCTGCAGAACAAAGTCATTCTTATGCGTCGCCATGAAGAAAAGTTGGCGGCAGCACCTTCAGTAAATACCGTATCCAGTTAAGCAGCAACATTCCGCCGGGCATCTTTTGCCCGGCCTATACAGGGGATAAAAATATGCAACGTGATTTTCATGGTAAGACAATTGTCATCACTGGTGCTTGTCGAGGGATTGGCGCAGGTATCGCCGAACGTTTTGCCCGCGACGGTGCAAACCTGGTGATGGTATCTAATGCAGAGCGCGTCCACGAAACAGCGGAACAGCTTCGTCAGCGCTATCAGGCAGATATTTTATCTTTGCAGGTGGATGTCACCAATGAGGCGCAGGTGCAATCTCTGTACGAGCAGGCCGCAGCGCGCTTCGGCACCATTGATGTCTCGATTCAAAACGCGGGTGTTATCACCATCGACTATTTCGACCGCATGCCGAAAGCCGATTTCGAAAAAGTCCTCGCCGTAAATACCACTGGCGTATGGCTCTGCTGTCGGGAAGCAGCAAAATATATGGTTAAGCAAAACCAGGGCTGTCTGATTAATACCTCTTCCGGTCAGGGACGCCAGGGTTTCATCTATACCCCACACTACGCCGCCAGCAAGATGGGCGTAATTGGTATTACGCAAAGCCTGGCGCATGAGTTGGCACCGTGGAATATCACCGTCAACGCCTTTTGCCCAGGGATAATCGAAAGCGAAATGTGGGATTACAACGATCGTGTCTGGGGCGAAATTCTCAGCACAGATGAAAAACGCTATGGCAAAGGTGAACTGATGGCGGAATGGGTTAAAGGCATCCCCATGAAACGCGCGGGCAAACCTGAGGATGTCGCCGGACTGGTCGCTTTTCTCGCCTCTGACGATGCGCGTTATCTCACCGGACAAACCATCAACATCGATGGCGGCCTGATTATGTCTTAATGCCCACCAGGGTATCTGTTAAGAGAGTCATCACTATGATTACAAAAGATTTTGCTCAACAACTGTTTAATCTTGAGGGGCGCGTCGCTTTCGTTACTGGCGCAGGTAGCGGCATCGGTCAGACTATCGCCTGCGCACTTGCCAGCGCGGGCGCGCACGTGATCTGTTTTGATTTGCGCGAAGACGGCGGGCTGAACGCGACCGTTGATGCTATCACCGCTATTGGCGCCCAGGCTGCGCTCTATACGGGCGATGTCCGCCAGCTTAGCGACCTTCGCGCCGCGGTAGCCCTGGCGAAGGAACGCTTTGGTCGTCTGGATATTGCGGTCAATGCCGCAGGCATTGCCAACGCCAACCCTGCGCTGGAAATGGAAAGCGAGCAGTGGCAGCGCGTTATCGACATTAACCTCACTGGCGTGTGGAATTCCTGTAAAGCCGAAGCCGAGCTGATTCTGGAATCCGGTGGTGGCTCGATTATTAACATCGCATCCATGTCCGGGATTATTGTTAACCGAGGCCTTGAACAAGCCCATTACAATAGCGCTAAGGCGGGGGTGATTCATCTGTCGAAAAGCCTGGCGATGGAGTGGATTGGAAAAGGAATACGCGTGAACTCCATCAGCCCGGGATATACAGCCACGCCGATGAATACTCGACCGGAAATGGTTCATCAGACGCGGGAGTTTGAAAGCCAGACGCCAATTCAGCGCATGGCAAAAGTGGAAGAGATGGCGGGCCCGGCACTCTTTCTGGCCAGCGATGCCGCTTCATTTTGCACCGGTGTAGACCTGGTTGTAGATGGCGGATTTATCTGTTGGTAAACAGCAATACGCCCGCAGCCATTGTTAGCTGCGGGCGTTAATTTATTCGCGGCTACAGGCAGCCAGCGTTTTTCGTTGCCGCCCGTTTTCATCAAAGTTCTCTGCGGCCAACCAGCGCTGTAACACGGCGTCACACTGGGGCCATTCGCTATCAATCATTGATAACCAGTCGCTGTCGCGATTACGCCCCTTGCGCACAATCTTCTGGCGAAAGCGACCTTCGAAGATAAACCCAAGGCGTTCCGCTGCCCGTCGAGAAGCGGTGTTCAGAGAATCGCATTTCCACTCCACGCGACGATAGCCCAACGCAAATGCCTGGCGTAACAGCAGCCAGATGCTTTCGGTGCCGAGAACCGTATTTTTCATACGCGGTGACCAGGTCACATGACCAATTTCGACCGAACCGTGCTCTCGTTCAATCGCCATAAAGCACACCAGTCCGACAGCTCGTCCTGAACGCTGTTCAATGACGGCATAGGGAACGAGAGATGCATCCGAGGATTTACCCTGCACCCAGCAAACTGCGGCCTCAACGCTTGTGGGGCGAGAGCTTGCAAGCCAGGTCCAGTCGCGATCGTCCGGCGCCTGCGCGTAGGCATCAAACAGATCGGCGGCATGGCTGTCGGCATCCATGGGAACCAGTCGACAATATTGCCCTATCAGCGTTTCCCGTGGCAGTACGGCAGCGCCATTCCAGTCCGGCACGACATCGCCGACGGTCTGCCCATAAAGATTTATTTCCGGCACGATTCAACCCCAGTAGCGAAGTAAAAAATAGTTATAACACCGGCCATTACACCTTCAAAGCGTCACAAGGGTGATTTTGACGACGAACAGAAAATCAGCAGTCCTTCTATACTGATTAAAAATCAACGCGGAAGAGAGCCTTATGCCACTACCCGATTTTCATGTTTCCGACCCTTTTACGTTAGGCATTGAACTGGAAATGCAGGTGGTCAATCCGCCAGGTTACGACCTGAGTCAGGACTCCTCCCGGCTGATTGATGCCGTAAAACCGCAGCTCACCGCCGGAGAAGTGAAGCACGATATCACCGAAAGTATGCTGGAGATGGCGACCGGAGTTTGCCGCAATATCGACCAGGCTGATGCTGAATTGTCCGCTATGCAGCAGATAATTATGCGAGTTGCTGCAGAGCATCACCTCGCCATTTGTGGCGGTGGCACACATCCATTTCAAAAATGGCAACGTCAGGAAGTCTGCGATGACGAACGCTATCGGCGCAACCTGGAAAATTTTGGCTATCTTATCCAGCAGGCGACGGTGTTTGGCCAGCATGTGCATATCGGCTGCGCAAACGGCGATGATGCCATTTACCTGCTACACGGCCTGTCGCGATTTGTTCCCCATTTTATTGCGCTCTCGGCCGCCTCACCTTATATGCAGACCTCCGACACGCGGTTTGCCTGCGCGCGACTGAATATATTCTCCGGATTTCCCGATAATGGCCCGATGCCATGGGTGAATCACTGGCAGGAATTTGAGGGGTTATTCCGTCGACTGGCTTACACCAGCATGATTGATAGCATTAAAGATTTACACTGGGATATCCGCCCCAGCCCGCACTTTGGCACGGTAGAGGTTCGGGTAATGGATACACCGCTGACCCTTGATCATGCGGTCAATATGGCAGGACTTATTCAGGCTACCGCCCACTGGTTACTCACCAAACGCCCGTTCAAGCACCAGGAGCGTGATTACCTGTTGTATAAATTCAATCGTTTTCAGGCCTGTCGCTTTGGTATGGCGGGAATCGTCACCGACGTCAATACCGGCGACGGTTGCCGCCTGTCAGAAGACACATTGCGACTACTGGAGAATATCGCTACCTCTGCAGATAAAGTAGGCGCAACCAGCGCGATTGAAGCTATACATCTGCAGGTTAAAAATGGTCATGATGAAGCACAAAACATGCGTGACTTTGTCGCCGAAGGCGGGTCACTAAGTGGCCTGGTGAAAAAACATTGTGAGATTTGGGCGGGGTTGTAAGCGTGGGATTTGCGTTGTCCGCAGAGATCCCGGACAATAGCTTTTTAACTCAAGTTTAACAATGTCATGAAACACCCGCTTGAATCACTGATGACTGTCGCAGGGATCCTGCTACTGGCTTTTTTGTCTTGCCTGCTGCTACCCGCCCCCTCACTTGGCCTGGTGCTGGCACAAAAACTCGTCGCCATTTTTCATCTGATGGATCTCAATCAGTTTTATACTTTGCTGTTTTGCCTGTGGTTTTTACTGCTGGGCGTGATTGAATATTTGGTGCTGCGCTTCATCTGGCGGCGCTGGTTCTCGCTGGCGGATTAAGCCCGCGAGAACCCTCTGCTGTTAATGCGTTCGGCTATGATTTTCTTTGCGATAAGCTCCCGGCGGCTGGCTGAACGTACGGGTGAAAATACGCGTAAAGGTCTGCTGCGAATCGAATCCGTATTTCAAACAGATGTCGTACACTTTCTGGTCGGTATCGCGTAGATCGCGCGCCGCCAGCAGCAGCTTGCGCTCGCGGATGTAACGCCCAAGACTTTCCCCTTTGTACTGCATAAAAAGACGCTGCAGGTGCCATTTGGAATATCCCGCATGGCGTGCAATATCATCAATGCGCAATGGCTGATTCAAATTATCATCAATCCATTCAACAATCGTATCAATTACCTGAGCAGAAATCGTCATCATGCTCTCCCCTGTATTCATTGTGTCACCTGTTGCCACCAGGCCGTAAACGGTTGGTCCGGTTCGGACAGTATTACCGGTTCACCCAGCATTGGCGTCAGCAGTCGGTAATCCTGATGACGGCTGGCAAGCGCCAGTCGTTTGTAAGGATCATCCCAGGTATGTTTCGCCAGAACGAAACGGCCGGCATGCCCTGGCAACACGGCTTTCGCATGCAGATCTGCCGCGGCCTGAGCCGTCTCTTCCGGCATCATGTGAATAAACTTCCAGTCCTGGTCATACTGACCGTTCTCCATAATCGCCAAATCGACAGAGCCAAACTGCTCGCCGATGGCTTTAAAATGCGGTCCATAGCCGGAATCGCCGCTGTAATAAACGTTCTGCTCCGGCGTTTCGAACATGAAGCTCGCCCATAGCGTTTGGTTGCGTTTGATACCGCGTCCCGAGAAATGACGAGCAGGCAGCACATGAACGATCAGCGAATCCGTCACTCTGACGGACTGATTCCAGTCCCGTTCTTCGATTATCTCGCTGCGCATCCCCCAGTAACGCAGATGCGACCCGACGCCAAGCGGCGTAATCACCCGCTTAATTTTCGGCATTAGCGCCTTGATAGTGGCGAGATCCAGATGGTCATAGTGATCGTGCGAGATGATGAGCAGGTCTATCTCCGGCATCGTCTGTGCGGTCCACGGATAATCACCGGCAAAGGCCTTGTTCAGGAACGAGAACGGTGCGGCATAATTGCTGAAAACCGGATCAATCAGGATACGTTGACCCGCCAGCTGTAAATACCACGAAGAATGGCCCAGCCAGACCAGGGTATCCTGCTGCGGCGAAAGCCCGGCGAGATCGGTCGCGACCATAGGTAACGGTTGTGCTGGTCGTGCATTTTCACGCTTAGCGACCAGAAACTCCCACCAGGCCGCCAGCATGCCTTTGTTGCCGGTATAGCCCGGTGTCGGCACCTGGTTATGAAACTGTCCATCACGATAGTGCGGTGACTGTTCAACCTGACTCAGTTGTGCCCCTTGCGGCGCCTGACCAAACCCGGCATTGAGTACAAACGGTAAACTTGCAGCTGCAGCAATAAGCATAATAACAACCACATAAACTGTGAGACGCTTCATATCCTGACCTTAAACGCGCCCCCTTTCCGCTGGTTTGCGCGACTGACCCTTGATTATGAGTGAGTAAGCACTCATTATAGAAATCGAAAGTTCTCCGTCAAGATGATTTTCAATCTTTGACATTCGCCGTTGCGGCGCAGCAAACGCCGTGATTCAATCATGTTTTTTACAGACTTAAGGGTAAAGTGTAGTGGCTCGTCCGAAGAGTGAAGACAAAAAACTGGCATTACTGGAAGCTGCAACCACAGCATTTGCACAATCAGGTGTTGCGGCTTCGACCGCCGTGATAGCCCGTAATGCAGGGGTTGCGGAGGGAACGTTGTTTCGCTATTTCGCGACCAAAGATGATTTGATCAACGAGCTTTACCTCTTTTTGAAGCAAGACCTTTGTCAGTCGATGATGGCAAACCTGGATCGTTCAGTGACCGATGCCAAAACCATGACTCACTACATCTGGAACAGCTACATTAGCTGGGGCCTGAACCACACCTGCGGGCATCGCACGATTCGTCAGTTGGCCGTCAGCGAGAAAATAAGCAAGGAAACCGAACAACAGGCTGACGATATGTTCCCGGAACTGCGCGATCTTTGTCATCGTTCCGTACGACCCGAGTTTATGTCTGACGAATATCGCGCCTTTGGCGACGGGCTATTCCTTTCTCTGGCAGAAACCACCATGGAGTTCGCCGCCCGCGACGCTGCCCGCGCAAATGAATATATTTCGATGGGGTTTGAAGCCATGTGGCGCGCCCTGACCCGCGAGGAACAATAATGGACGGCCAGACCCTTCCTGCCTGTGCGAAACGCCTTGCGCTCGAACTACCTTTTACCGAACACTGCTGGCCTTTCGGCCCGGAATACGATGTCTTCAAGGTTGGCGGTAAAATTTTTATGCTGGTCACGGAGCTTCGCGGACGGCCACTTATTAACCTGAAATCCGATCCGCAAAAATCACTGTTAAACCAGCAGATCTACCCCAGCATTAAGCCCGGCTATCACATGAATAAAAAGCACTGGATCTCGGTCTATCCTGGTGACGATATTACCGAGTCATTACTGGCAGAGCTGGTGAATGATTCCTGGCACCGCGTCGTCGACGGCTTGCCGAAACGGGATCAAAAACGCCTGCGTCCAGGTTGATTTATCGCTAACCCCGATAAGTGTTTTTGCATTTTCCTGTCTTATCTTTTTCCTGCTAACCCTGTACCCTGCTGAAACAAAACGCACCCGCAGGGTATGGAAAATCACCAGGAGTAGTTATGGATATTGTTTCTGTCGCCTTAAAACGTTACTCCACTAAGGCATTCGATCCGAATAAAAAACTGACCGCTGAGCAGGCCGAAAAATTAAAAACGCTGCTGCAGTTTAGCCCGTCCAGCACCAACTCTCAGCCATGGCACTTTATCGTCGCCAGCACTGACGAAGGTAAGGCGCGTGTGGCTAAATCCGCAGCCGGCGGCTTTGTATTCAACGAACGTAAAATGCTGGATGCTTCCCACGTCGTGGTGTTCTGCGCCAAAACGGCGATGGACGATGCGTGGCTGGAACGCGTGGTGGATCAAGAAGAAAGCGATGGTCGTTTCGCCACGCCTGAAGCGAAAGCTGCAAACCACAAAGGCCGCACCTTCTTTGCCGACATGCATCGCAAAGAACTGAAAGATGACAACCACTGGATGGCAAAACAGGTGTACCTGAACGTCGGTAACTTCCTGCTGGGCGTTGCGGCGATGGGCCTGGATGCTGTGCCTATCGAAGGCTTTGATTCAGCGGTCATGGATGCAGAATTTGGCCTGAAAGAAAAAGGTTTCACCAGCGTAGTGGTGGTTCCTGTGGGTCATCACAGCGTAGAAGATTTCAACGCCGCGCTGCCGAAATCTCGTCTGCCGCTGGAAACGACGCTGACGGAAGTCTAATCCTCCGCATTTGCATAAGCTCCGCACAGCGGTCATCATAGACCGCTGTTTATTAAGGAGACATTATGCAGGAATTGATATCTCAGGTAGAAGAACTCGGCATTGAAATAAATCACACCACCTCATTGGTGATGATTTTTGGCATTATTTTTATCACCGCCATTATTGTTCACGTTATTTTGCACTGGGTGGTATTACGCGCATTTGAAAAGCGTGCCAGCGCCAGCTCCCGCCTGTGGCTACAAATCATCACGCAGAACAAGTTATTTCACCGGCTGGCATTCACCCTGCAGGGTATCATTGTCAATATACAGGCCGCACTCTGGCTACAGAAAGGCAGCGAAGCAGCAGAAATATTAGTGACCTGCGCTCAGTTGTGGATCATGATGTACGCCCTGCTGTCCCTGTTTTCCCTGCTGGACGTTATTCTCAATCTGTCGCAAAAACTCCCTGCCGCATCGCAATTACCGCTAAAAGGCATATTCCAGGGCATCAAACTCATCAGCGCAATTCTCGTCGGAATATTGATGATTTCCCTGCTGATTGGTCAGTCACCGGCAATACTGATAAGCGGTCTGGGCGCCATGGCCGCCGTGTTAATGCTGGTGTTTAAAGACCCTATTCTCGGTCTGGTTGCCGGAATACAACTTTCAGCCAACGATATGTTGAAGTTGGGTGACTGGCTGGAAATGCCGAAATATGGTGCAGATGGCGCGGTTATCGATATTGGCTTAACCACCGTGAAAGTGCGCAACTGGGATAACACCATCACCACTATCCCCACCTGGTCCCTGGTATCAGACTCTTTTAAAAACTGGAGTGGAATGTCAGCTTCCGGTGGTCGGCGAATTAAACGCAGCATCAGCATTGATGCCACAAGTATCCATTTTCTTGATGAGGATGAGCGTCAGCGGTTGCATAAAGCCCACCTGCTGAAACCGTATTTAACCGCACGTCACCAGGAAATAGACGAGTGGAATCAGCAGTTAGATGCGCCTGAATCGGTGTTGAATCACCGCCGGATGACCAATATTGGCACCTTCCGCGCTTATCTGAACGAGTATTTGCGTCATCATCCGCGTATTCGCAAAGATATGACGTTAATGGTGCGCCAGCTTGCGCCGGACGATCATGGTTTACCGATCGAAATTTATGCCTTTACCAATACGGTGGTCTGGCTGGAATATGAAAGTATTCAGGCTGATATCTTCGACCATATATTTGCCGTAGTCGAAGAGTTTGGCTTGCGCATTCATCAGTCGCCTACCGGAAACGATATTCGTGCGCTGTCTGGCGCGTTTCAGCGATAAAGCTCAGGTACTGGCGCGTGAAATATAGCGCCAGTCCATCATCACCCTTTCCGTCTGCGCGTCAGGATTTTCTATTTTATTCAGCAATAATCCTACCGCTTTGCGGCCTATATCCCGTGAGGGCTGCTCAATGGTCGAAAGCTGTGGAGAAACCATTTCTGCCAGTTCCGTACCGTCGAAACCAACAACGGCGATATCCTGCGGGATCTGTAATCCGGCATCGAAAATAGCGCGCATCGCACCAGCGGCTAGCGTGTCCGATACGGCAAACACCGCGTCGGGTTTCACCTCTGCGGCAAGTAGTGTTTTCATCGCCGCAATTCCTGCACTGGAACTTAATTCACTGGCATATTCCACAGCCTGATATTCAAGCGACAGCGCATGCAGCGCCGCTTTATAGCCGCGTTCGCGCAAACGAGCATATTTATAACTCAGGTCATGATTGATTAAGGCAATTCGTCGGTAGCCCTTATCCACCAGGTGAGATATGACCGACTGCGCAGCGTCAACATCGTTAATCCCCACGCAGGAAACCGCGCCTTTGTCAGCATATTCCGCGCACTGAACCCAGGGCGCGTCGCCAATCAGCGTAGTCAGTTCCGGTAATTTGGAGAATGCATCCATGGTGATAATGCCATCGACGATTTTCCCCGACAGGAGCTTCAACGCCGATTTTGATCGGGCTGTATCCGAGCCGGAATTACACAGCAAAATGCGATAGCCATTCTTCTCCGCCTCCTCTTCAATGCCTTTAACAACTTCTGCACAAAAAGGATTGGCGATGTTGGAAACCATCACCAGAATCATCGAACTACGTGCCGTACGCAGCTGACGCGCCAGCAGGTTGGGCTGATAATTGCTTTCTTTAATAGCCTGTAGCACGCGCTCACGATTTTTGGCTTTGACGGTATCACTGTGATTCAGCACACGCGATACCGTCGCCACCGACACACCGGCAAGCTGGGCGATTTTTTGAATAGACATAACGACGACACATCCTGCGGTTTACGCTTTGCGTTGAGGCTACCATAAAATCGCCGACTGGCGAACCGGATGCGTGTTTAGCGCTGTACTGATATCCAACGCTGCTGCTGATGGCTTTTTATAATTGCATCAATAATATACATCACATCCGCACCGTCAGAAAAAGACGCAAATCGACGCTCCGCCGTCGCGGGCATTTTGCCTGCCAACACCGCCTGATAAAACTGCTGCATCATATTCTTGAACGCATCCGGCCAGCCCTCAATATGCCCACCCGGAAAGTGCGCACTGGCAGCAACATCAGCATTCATCAATCCAGGGTCGTCCGTCAGGATCTGGTTCGCCTGCTGACGGTGCCCGACCCAAAGCTGTTGCGGCGTTTCCTGATCCCAGTGCAGTGAACAGTGGCTACCGTTAATTTCAAAGCTCAGGTGATTCTTGCGCCCGGCACTCACCTGCGAAACGCTAAAGCAGCCTTTGCTGCCATCATCAAAACGTACCAGCACCGACCCACGATCTTCCGTCGTAACCGCTTTATCCTCAAATTGCACATCAGCCGTTTGCTGGCCAAACGTAGCGTTACTGGCAATGCTGGCTTTACGTACCGGCCAGACGATAGCCAAATCGGCCATCACCTCGACAATACGTTTTCCAGTCACGAATTGCACCGTATCGCACCAGTGCGAACCGATATCCGCTACCGCCCGTGAATCGCCGCCCTGTGCGGCATCGACCCGCCAGTTGTAGTCAGTCTCCAGCAGCATCCAGTCCTGCAGATAGCTCCCCTGTACGGCAAACAGACTACCCACGCTGCCGCTTCTGACCATACTGGCCGCCTGCTGCACCATTGCAAACTGGCGATAGACAAAGCTCACGCCGTGCACCACTCCAGCCTGCTGCGCCAGCGTTTCCAGTTCACGAGCCTCATCCGGCGTCATACACAGCGGCTTTTCTGAAAACACGTGCATACCCGCGCGTAAAATCTGCCGATTGATATCGGCATGCAGATGATTCGGCGTACAGTTATGCACTACCTGTAGTCCGGGATGCGCCAGCAGCGCTTCAACGCTACCGTACGCATGAGGAATATGAAGAGCATCTGCGCGTTCCTGGGCAACCGCCAGCGAGCTATCACAGAGCGCCACCACGTTCACACCGCCGAGTCGACGCAACGCCTCAATATGTGCAGGCCCAATAAATCCGCTGCCAATAATGCCAACCTGTATCATTTGCGTACCTCATCGCCAGCGGCGAAATCATCAAATGCACGTGCAGAAACCGGAATAACATGGCGGCGTATAAAATCACTCCCCTCACGCGCCCCGGTTTGCGCGTCTTTCAGGCAACACTCCCATTCCAGCACCGCCCAGCCAGGGAAATCATATTGTGTGAGCTTGCTGAAGATCGTTTTGAAATCGACCTGCCCGTCCCCCAAAGAACGGAAGCGCCCGGCGCGATCGAGCCACGGCTGATAACCGCCATAGACACCGCTGCGGCTACTGGCATGGTACTCAGCGTCCTTGACGTGGAACGCTTTAATACGCGAGTGATAGACATCGATAAACCCAAGATAATCCATCTGTTGCAATAACAGATGGCTCGGGTCATAGAGAATGTTGCAGCGAGGATGATTATCAACCAGCGCAAGAAAACGCTCGAACGTCACGCCATCGTGCAGATCTTCGCCGGGATGGATCTCAAAGCAAACATCCACCCCATGGTGATCAAAGCGATCGAGTATCGGTCTCCAGCGGCGCGCCAGCTCCAGAAAAGCCTCTTCAAAGCGCTGACGATTATGCGGTGGCCACGGATAAAAGAAAGGCCAGGCGAGCGAACCTGAAAACGTGGCATGTGCCGTCAGCCCCAGTCTTTGCGAAGCCGCAGCGGCCTGGTGTAAGGTTTCGATGGCCCACGTCTGTCTGGCCTGCGGATCAGCGCGTACAGACGGCGGAGCAAATCCGTCAAAAGCGTCATCGTAAGCCGGATGGACGGCAACCAGTTGACCTTCAAGATGGGTAGATAATTCGCTAATCACTAACCCATATCCGGCCAGCATCCCGCGAATATCATCACAATAGGCCTGACTTACAGCAGCTTGTTCGACATCAAAAAGCGACTTGTGATTACACGGGATTTGTAATGCCTTATAGCCCAGCTCCGCCGCCCATTTTGCCACGCCTTCCAGAGTGTTAAATGGCGGGCGATCCCCAATAAATTGCGCCAGAAAAATGCCAGGCCCCTTGATGGTTTTCATAACCCCTCCTGAAAATTACGCCTGCTCTTTGTCGTCATACTTGAAAGAGAAAAGGAAAATCAGGGCAATCACTGCGGCAGCGACTGCCGGGATCCACCAGAATGTGGTCCACGCCTGAGGCACGGTTTGCCCCGCCACCAGCCGGTTGTAAAGTGCGCCTGAAATTTGCGAGCCCAGCAGCATACCGATCCCATAGGTAAACATGACGATCATGCTTTGCGCCTGACCTTTTACTTTTTCCCCGGCGATACGATCGGTGTAAATAAAGCCGACCACGAAGAAGAAGTCGTAGCACACGCCGTGCAGCAGAATGCCGAGATACAGCAGGAATCGCCCCTCTTCGCTGATGCCGAGGGCAAAAAATGCGTAGCGCACGAACCAGGCGCACATCCCGATTAACAGCATGTATTTCACGCCCAAACGTCTGAACAGGAACGGGATCACCAGCATGAAGAATATTTCAGACATCTGACCAAACGACATCGCCGTACTGACGTCGCCGACGCCCGCATCAGCAAGAAACGACGCGGTATACGCGTAATAGGTTCCCAACGGTACAGAGATAAGCGTCGCGCAGAGCGAGAAGACAAAAAAGTGACGGACCTTGAGTAAGGCAAAAGCATCCGCACAAAACAGATCACGAACTTTCACCGGCAGTCCTTTCGCCGGTGCAGGCGTGTTGGGCAGCGTCAGGCTGTAGAGCGCCAGAATCACAGAGATAATCGCCGCCAGCGTAAAGATGCCGGTGGTGTCCGAAATTCCGGTTACACCGATAAAGATCCCCGCGACAATCCAGCCAATGGTGCCAAACACCCGCACCACCGGGAAGGTTTTGTCCTTATCCGACAGGCTATGAAAAGCAATATTGTTGGTAAGCGCCAGCGTTGGCATGTAGCACAACGTGTAGCCAAACAGCAGACCAATCAACAGTGCACCGTTTTGCGCCACCAATGCCTGCGGAACAAACCACAGGATTGCCGCGCCAGCAAGGTGCATCACCGCCATCACCTTTTGCGAGGCAAAAAAGCGGTCTACCAGCATCCCTAAGACGAATGGCGACAGAATAGAGGCAATGGGCCCGGCTGAGAACGCATCGCCAATCAACAGCGACATGTTGTGCTGGCTCATCACCAGCCCCAGCGTGACGGACCAACTTCCCCAGATAAAGAACTGTAAGAACATCATTAGCGACAGCCGGGGGACCAGCAGCCGGTACTGTACGCTCTGTTTTCCACTACTTTCGGTTGTTGACACCATTTTTTGCCCCACCCTTAAAAAGTAATCGATTACAAATTAGATTCAATAGAAAAGTAATCGATTACAAAATAAAGATCCTGTCAGCAGCAGCAAAATTGCGAGAACGGTCACGATAAACGTTGAGTGAGGATCCGATCCCACCCTGACGATGGGATCGGTAATAACAAGATCGGTAGAAACTTAGCGGGACTTACGACGCAGCAGTTTGAAGGCAACAAACAGGAACAGGATCCACACTGGCAGCAGGATAGCTGACAGGCGCATCTCATCCATCGTACACATCAGCACCAGAATCATGCCAAGGAAAGCAATACACAGGTAGTTCCCTGCCGGATACAGCAGCGCTTTAAACTGCGTGTCACGTCCCTTACGACGCATCGCCGCCCGGAATCGCAGATGTGCCAGGCAGATCATAATCCAGTTCAGCAGCAGCGTCGCCACCACCAGCGCCATCAGCAGGCTAAAGGCCTTTTGCGGCAGCACATAGTTGATGAGTACCACCAGCGACGTAATAGCACCGGAAAGGATCAGTGAGTTCACCGGTACGCCGCGACGGCTGACGCGGGTTAAGAACTTCGGCGCGTTACCCTGAACCGAAAGACCAAACAGCATGCGGCTGTTAGAGTAGACGCCACTGTTATACACCGACAGCGAAGCCACCAGGATGACAAAGTTCAGTGCAGAAGCCACTACGTTGCTGTCGAGATTATGGAAAATCATCACAAACGGGCTGCTATTGGATTTCACTTCCACCCACGGGTACAGCGCCAACAGCACCACCAGAGAACCGATATAAAACAGCAGAATACGGTACACCACCTGGTTTACCGCCTTTGGAATGCTTTTCTGCGGATCCTGCGCTTCCGCGGCAGTAATCCCGATAAGCTCCAGCCCACCAAAGGAGAACATAATCACTGCCAGCGACAGAATTAATCCGTTCCAGCCGGTAGCAAAAAAGCCGTTGTAACGCCACAGGTTATCGATGCTTGCATGTTCCCCGCCGTTACCGGAAAACAGCATCCACACGCCAAAACCAATCATGCCGATAATGGCCAGTACTTTAATCAGCGCAAACCAGAATTCCGTTTCGCCATACAGACGTACGTTGACCAGATTGACGGCGTTGATGATCACGAAGAATGCCGCGGCCCAAATCCAGGTTGGAACATCGGGCAACCAGAACTGCATGTAGATCCCTGCAGCTGTCAGTTCTGCCATGCCGACCAGCACAAACATCACCCAGTAGTTCCAGCCGGACAGAAAACCCGCGAACGGTCCCCAGTATTTATAGGCAAAATGGGCAAACGATCCGGAAACGGGTTCTTCGACCACCATTTCGCCCAGTTGACGCATAATCAAAAAAGCGATGATCCCGGCAACGCCGTAACCCAGTAACACCGCAGGTCCCGCCATCTGAATAGCCGGGCCAATGCCCAAAAACAGGCCGGTACCAATTGCGCCGCCCAGCGCAATTAACTGAATATGGCGGTTTTGCAACCCTCGTTGAAGCGTCGGCTCGTTCGTCGACGCGGCATCAGACACGCTGGTGTCAGATGCAGTTGACGCGTTTTTCACGCCCTTCCCCTGTGTGGTTTTTATTGAAGGGGCTTCTTTTAACATTTCAACCTGGTTGTCGCAAGGCGCAATCGATTGGATACGCCGGGCTTCCTTGCCCAACGCACCGAGGCTCGGGAGAAAAACAATAGAAAGAAGGCGAGTTGTTATTGTTTATTCAGGTCAATACGTACCACGTTATCTGGCGCAGATGTAGAGTGGTCTTTATTAAATTTCTGTTTCACGGTGACAAACAGGGTTTGCCCATCCGCCGAGAGCAGCAAGCTGTTAGGGTTTGGTGGTAAATCCCAGCTTTTCTTCACGCTGTAATCGGTCGCATTCAGGCTGAGCAATTTCCCTGAATCACGCTGGGTAATATAGATTTCGTTGCGTTTTGCGTTAAATTTCACCGCCAGCGAATCACCCACATCCAATTTTTTCAGCAGCTTACCAGTATGGATATCCAGCACCAGGGTAGTCTTCGCTTTCGAGTTGTCGGTGACAAACAGGCGACCCGTTTGTGCGTCCTCCGCCATATTCAGCAACAGCGCAGGTTGTTCCCCCAGCGGTTGCCAGCGTTTTTCTACGCGCTGATTACGCGGGTTGATAACAAGAATTTCACCGCCGCCGTTAGCTGCATAAATTCGCTGCGTCACTTCTGAATAATGCAGTCCGGTCATCCATTTACCCGTATTTTTAATGCGGGTTTTTAGCTTCAGGGTTTCAGCGTCAACCACCCAAATCACCGCCGGATCCGCCACGGCACCAATATAGAGCAAACCGTTATGCAGCAGCACCTGGCGCGCACCATACGGGAAACCTTCTGGGTTACGTTCCGGGAACAGTACGCGATTTTTCACTTTGCCGTCAGCGGTATTCAGCGCGCTCAGGCCACCATCCAGTGAGTTGGTGACATACACTGTTTTACCGTCCGGCGAGATAGCCATACCAAAGTTTTTCATATCGGTATGACTCAAGCCGAGCGTTTTAAGCGTTTTTGGATCCAGCTTGTAAACCACGCCGCCCTGCACATCTTTAAATCCTTCGGCGCTGGCAACGTACAACGCATCCCCTGCCGGGCTAAGCGCCATTTCATATAACCCATCCGCCAGCGCGCGTTGTTGCACATCACTGACGGCAGGTTGCGCTGTTTTTTCCGTAACGCTGGCGTTGCTGGCTGGCGTGGTATGCGCCGCACAACCGCTTAACGCCGCAGCAATCAGCAATGCCAGCGCGGATGTTGTTTTTTTCATTGTCGGGATCCTTACCAGAAGTAATACAGGGAGTTAATAACAAAAGGGAATGAGAACTATACGCATTATCTTTACTGAATCAAGAATAATTACCCGAGAGTAAAAAACATGAAACAGAGGTTTGAAGATGCAGACAGGTGCGCGCGACTTCCGGTTTTTCATAATTACAGTGAATTATTCTGGACGAAAAGGCATCGCAGGCCACAGAATGCGCTTTACTGTTTTTCTAACATTTTCAAACGGGTGAACCTGTTGTACTTCAGCCACTCGTTTTTTAGCCAGGCCAGGCAACGACTGTCATGAATAAGATCATCAAACGACTGGAAATCGTCAAAAGCGCTATTGAACTGGAAGATGAGGAGATTATTTTCCAGCAGGTGGCGCATCTTAAAAATGAGCCTTTGTCAGTCGTACCAGGCACCATTGTGCAGGCGATCGAAGAACGACGCTTTGGTGATGCCCTGCGTGAAATCTCGGCCTGGCTGCAATCTCAACGGGCAGTCTCTACGTGGCAGGATCCCGCCATTGCCGCCAGTAAGCTGGAACTCAAAGCACTCGAAACACAGCTGCGTGACCTGATAGATAAGCGCAACACGCGCATTCAAATCCTCGATGATTTCAACGATCTGTATCACCTTCGTCTTGGACCGCTGATGAGCCGCATTCTCGAACTGCGTAAACAGCTCGCCGCCAGTGCCCAGCGCAAACAGGAAGCGGAGCGAAAACGCCGGGAAAAAGACTATCAATCCTGTCAGCACTATATTTCCCAGGCTGTTGATCAACTGGCCAGGCTCAAGCAGCACTGGATGAACCAGAATTCAGATTCGCGCGAATCGGTGGAAACACGCCAACGTATTCAGCAGCAAACTGAACTGATTACCGCCCTGCTGGCGGAGATTCGTGAGCTGGAAAACGACTTTTCTCGCCAGGACGACAGCGCAACCCGTCAGGCACAGGAAGAGGCCAGCCATGAATATGATGAATATCAGGAGCAGCAGCAGGATGCGCAGCATCGTTTTAGCCGTGACCAGCGGCTTTCCTCTGATGAACGTAATGAGTTAAAACGCCTGTGGCGTCAGGCAAGCCGTCTTTGCCATCCGGACGTGGTAGCCGATGATCTGAAAGAGAAAGCGCATCAGATGATGGTGCAGCTTAACCAGGCGCGCCAAAATGCCGATCTTGCCGCCGTCCGGGCGCTACTGACTCAATTGCAAAGCGGCCTCGAACCGATGATGGCGAGTGACCGATTGAACGATTTGCAGCATTTACGCAGCAAAATACAGCAGCTCAGAGAACAAATTAACGCGCTGCTCAAAGAGATTACCGAACTGGAAGCCGAAAACGCCTGGCGGCTTGCCACCTCCGTGACTGATAAAGAAGCCTACTTCTCCGATCAACAACGGGCGCTTACGGAAATCCGCAATACGCTGGAACAGCAGGTGCATCAGGTTGAACAGGAACTGTTGGCGGGCTAAGCCCTATCAGCAATAGCAATCAGAAAAAATAACCTCTTCAAGTGAGTTTTTAAAATTAAGCACAAAAAGCCAAAAATAGGATAATTCCCTAAAAAATTCACAACACTAAGAATTATCAACCTGAATACTCGAGTTTCAGGTCGATAACTGCAAATTTAGCGATATTTCTCTCTTCCCCTCGACGCCCCTTCTCTTTGTCCTGGTCTTGATTAAGAATTCTCCTACCAACCAGTAAGCCCATTAAGAAAAACGGGTATCCATCTGAAATATAATGTTTTTCATATAAATCCCCTCCAAAACAGATAGGAATACCCTGTCTTTATAGAAACCACTCAATCATTATTCATGCGATTCATAAGCGAAATCTATCAATCATTTACGCAGAGCTGAAATAAACGATTTATCTTAAATTTTAACAAAGTGTAATATCTACTTTAAGAATAGTTAATGATTCTAATAAATACAGAGAATATCTGTTTAATCTGGAATTAATAAGGATGCGTTCACAGCACAGAACGTAATACGAGATTTAATTAACATTTCACGCGTCGCAAGAAACTCTTTTTTAACCTACAAAAAGAGGCGGCTGCTTGCACCAAAATTTCAAGGAGATCGTTATGTCAAAGGCTATTTTTTTGGGTGACTCAATTTACCCTTGGCTAGGCATGCGAGAAATCCTACGTGGCTCATCATTATATATTGATATCGCGTATTACTCCTCCCAGACGCTCTCTGCTGTCAAAATGCTTCCTTATGAAACGGATTGCATCATCATTAATCCTGACAAATCAGATTTTTTAAAATATGCCAGGATTATCCGCAACATGGCTTTACGACCTGTCACCAAAATTATTGTTTTGGCAGATGAAGCTACTTTTACTCTTTTTCAAACCGTTTGTGGGAAGAACATGCTGTTTCTTGATCAAGATGCCAGTCTTGATCGGCTACACCATGCCGTTACACGTATCACAAAAAACAATAACCAACAAAATATCAAAGCATTACACAACAAGATCATAGCAAACGAATTCAACGTAATGATGATGCTTGCCCGAGGATGGTCACTGACACAAATCGCCGGGGCATCACAAAAAAGTGAAAAAACCATCGGGGCGTACAAAAGCAATATTGCCAGAAAACTCGGCAAAAATAACACCCGGCTCAAGTACACCATTTCTCACTATAGCCAGCCGTAACTGACTTATTTAAGGACAATTATCACGGTTATTATTTAAAAAAAGTTTTCTTTCGACTCGCTTTTTAATTCCGCATCGCACGGAAGGAAACCCTATTCCCAAAAATCGATTACCGGGTAGCACATCCGCGTGCCAACCATAGCCAACAACTCAATGTATTAACACATGCATAACAGGAATGTAGACGAGGGTTATATATGAACAAAGTTTACAGCATTATTTGGAACGCGGCGCTCGGTATCTGGGTGGTCGTTTCTGAATTAACCAAAGGAAAGAAAAAAAGCAGCTCGCGTAAAACGGTTGCGGTATTAGCAGCGGGTGCATTAAGCGCTGCTTCAATGCAGGTTTCCGCTGATCCGATTATCGATATCGGTGATCACAATATTTTCACCGACTACCAGGCAGGTATTTCCGTTGGGGATTATGCGGGTATCCACGACTACGGATTCTTATATAAAGATATCACTGCTGGTCAGGCGCTCAATATCAGCGGCGCGATCCCAACGATCAGTCCGGGTCAAAGTGGCGTTGTTGAATCAACGACCATCAGAGAGCTGCTGCAAACCGGCAAAATCACTCTTAAGGCCACCAGCCCTGACCAGAGCGTAAAAACGATTACTAATGCTGAAGAGCTGGCGGAATACCTGACGTACAACCGGTCGTCGACGCCTTCACAGAGCACAGAATTCTCTATTAACGACCCGGCATTTCCTGGTGAGCCAGCATCAATTAAAGTCTTTGATACCCAGGAGTTAAGTAGTTTTCTTACCGAATCACAGATCGGCGATTCGGTATTAAACACCTTCGATCCAACGTTGTCTAAAATCTATAAACAATTTGGCATCGCGCTGGCGACAAATGGCTCCATAGCCAATCTGGATATTGGCAACGATACGCTCAATGTCCGCGACAAAGCCAATACTATCGAGTTGCTGGCTAAAGACTCCTCCTTGCTGGAGGCTCAGGACGCAGGTAGCCAGGTTAACTGGCAATCCGATAACTATATAAAATTTAACGCCGCCCCAGTTATCCCTGAAAAAACGTTCGCCGGTTCAGCGCAAACCTCCGTGTTTGGCGATGATGTAACACTCATGTCCTACGGCTATGATGCAGACGGTAAAGTAGTCGAAACGGGTACGCGCACATTTAACATTACCAGCACGCAGGAGCTGGCCGATTTTAACGACTGGCTGTTGGGTAAAAGTAGCGACGCAGCAGAAAACCCTGAAGGGCAAAAGGTCAGCCAACTGCAGTTGTGGCTGGATGTTGAAAACGGTGATATCACAACCGTCACCGCCGCGCAGACAAAATACGCGGAGCTGATTGATAGCTTGATCAACTCCAGCAAGTCTTCAGACGTGCTTACCTGGGATTACGACGTCTGGACCGACGGCTTGTCGCATAGCAATAACGCGACCGCTGGCCGCGGTGAGCTGCATGCTATTTACGCCAACGGTGCAGGCACCTCCGGCACCCTGAACAAAGATGCGATTATTGCCGTTGACGGCAGTATTAACGGTGTCATGAAATCCCTTAATGGCGGGGTTATCACTAACCTTGGCGAGCTGAACGCATTACGCACGTCTACCGGGCAGAGTCTGGCGATTGGCATGCTGGCAAAAGACGCAACGGCAACCAACAACGGGATCATCAACTCCGGGCTGTTTATCGACAAAGACGGCAATCAAAACGTCAACAGCTATGGCGCATTTGGCATGCAGGGGCAAGGCGCCAGCCAGATAGCAAACAACGGCACCATTAACCAGGCGATCACCACCGATAACTTTGGTACCGCGTCGGCAGCAGATCCCTGGAGTAAGGATGAGCCAGATTCTTCGCTGACGCTGGCTATTGGCATGCAACTGTCTGACGAATCGCAAGGCGTCAACAACGGCGATATCAACGTCGTGGACGGGCGCAAAAACGGTGCATCCTTTGCCAAAGGCACCGCTTATGGCGTAGAAGTTGCCGGGAATGCCACTTTCACTAACGCTCAGGATGCCTCAATTTATCTTGGTCGCGACGCAAGCGATCCGTCTAAAGATGTCACGATGGCTGGCGGCTCTAGTCTGAGCGCCGGGATCATGACCAAGAGTGCCAAAGAGGTGATTAACAACGGTCTGATCACGCTGGGAACCGGCATACGCAACGCCGCGGGGATTCTGGTCGGAAATGCCACGGGCAACGTTCTCAATACCGGCAATATCGTGATCAATGGAGGTTCTGACGGGGGCAGCAGTAAAAACTACGGCATCTCCGTACGCGACAGCGGCGCGGAAAATAATCAGGAAATCCGCAACGACGGCAAGATTAACGTAAATGGCACCAACAACGTGGGGATCCACGTTAGCGCCAATAACAAAAATGCCGAAGTCACCACCAGCGCTGCGGGCTCTATCGTGGTGGACGGAGAAGGCGGCGTCGGTAACCGTAACTACGCTATTTGGGCTGAAGGTGGCAGCAGCGGCCAGGCAGTGGTCAACGTTTACTCCAACATTACGCTGGATAAAGCCGGTAACATCGGTGTGCACGTACGTGATAACGCCATCGCTAACGTTGACAGTCTTAGTAGCCCGACATTCAACAACACCGATCAGATTGGTTATTACCTGTTTGGTAAAGGCGCTACCGCCAACATTGGTCAGGCGGTGATGAATGACAATGGTCAGGATCGCACCACCATTTTCCGTATCGCCAATGGCGCATTGCTGGCCGGTAACACGACTAACCCGAAAGATCAGTCCAGTTCCAACCTTGATCTTACCCTCAACGGTAAGAATTCCGTGGGCGTTCTCGCCACCGGCGCTGGCAGTAGCGTAGATACTGGTGAAGCAACGTTTGCCGTTAAGGGCAGCGACTCAGCGGCACTGGTAATCGAAGGCGGCGCGAAAGGGACCATCAGTGATAAAACCACCATCAATTTAACCGGCGAAAGAACCATTGCCGGGGTTGTGGATGGTCAGGCTCACCAGTTGAATGGTCGCACGCAGGGTGATCCTACTAGCACCACCCTCACCTCGAACGCGAAGATTACCTCTGAAGCTAGCGGCAATGAGGTTATCGCCTATGTGGCGAGGAATCAGGGCAACCTGATCCTGGATACCAACTCGATTATTGATCTGGCCAGCGTCGACAGCATCGGTGTTGATGTTCAACAAGGCGGGAGCTTAACCAATAACTCTTCCAGCGCTCTGCATGTCAGCAACGGCATCGGTGTTAGAGCTTCAGGTGCCAGCGCACAGATCAATACACTGGGCAAAGTTCAGGTTGATAATGGTACTGCCGGGGTTCTGCTCACCCAAGGAGCCAGCCTGCTAATTAACGGTATTTCTGGCGACAGTATTACTACCGATGGCACCGCTGACGGTATTCGTCTGGCCGAAGGCGCTGGCGCTCTGTCCGCGCAAAATGTGGAGATCAGTGCAAAGGGTGACGGTGCTGGCATTCAAAACGATGCTAACAATAACAATATCCTGTTACGAAACGTCACCATAAACTCCAACGATGGCGCAGGCATCCGCACCAGCGTGGCGTTGACCATGACCGATAAAGACAGCGCTGGAAATATCCTCAACGTCAACGGGAAAGGTACCGGCTTCGCTTTTGAACAACGCGATGGCGGCTCGGTGACGGGCGATCTGACCATCGGCAAAGGCTACACCATTGAGGTGCTGAACAGCGAAGGCAGCGGGATTCGCGCTAATACCGACGGTAATGTCACCACCAATGCCGACATTAACGTGCATAACGACGCAGGCGGTTCGGCGATCATCGCGAAAAACGTCAGCGCCTTGACCAACAGCGGCAAGATTATCTCTGCCAGCACCACCTCACCGGTAATTGACGCCAGCGGCGACAGCAGTAAAACCATTACCAACACGGGAACCCTGCAGGCCATCAACGACACGGCCGTGGCCATTCAGTCCGGCAAAGGCAATGACACCATTGATATCAGCGGCGGTGTAACCAGCGGCGTAATCAATACCGGCGAAGGTGCGGACATCTTTAACTGGCGTAGTGGCTCCTATGCGGGTGAAGTGAATTTCGCCGGTACTGGCGGTAACAATAAAGCCAACATCGGCAATGTGACGCTGGATAAAACACGCCACATCACTACTGAAGCTGGTAGCGGCAACGCCCTCACCTTCACCGATACAAAAGGTGCGAAGATTGGTACGCTGGCGAGCGACAATCTGACCACTGGCACCAACATCGGCACCGGCTGGGATTCGCTGACCATCAGCGGCTCAAACGCGGATGTCCGCGTCGTAGAAAACCTGACACTGGCAAGCAAAACCATTGCCGTAAACAATGGCGCAACCCTGAGCACCGGCGACCACGTCGAGCCGACCAGTACTGCAGCAAGCATTGGCGATTACAATGTTACGACCCAGGGCACAGGCAGCCGGGTTATCTTCGATACCCAGGGTGATGCTTCAGCGGCGCAAATTTATCGCGGTATCATCAGCGGTGACGGGAAGTTCGAACGTGCGGCGGGCGGTACCACGATCTTCACCGCTAACAATACCTACACCGGCTCTACCACTATCGCTCAAACCGGTACGCTGCAGTTGGGTGACGGCGGAAATACAGGCGAAGTCAGCGCCGTGTCAGACATTATCGACAACGGCATATTGGCGATTAATCGCGCCAACACCGTGCTGCTCAACGGCGTGATCTCCGGTATTGGCGCGCTACAGCAAATCGGCGGCGGCATTACCCGTCTGAACGGCAACAACACCTATACCGGCGACACCACCGTTACCAACGGCACGCTGCTGGTGAATGGCGATCAAAGCGCGGCGCGCGGTGCCACCACCGTTAGCGGCACGTCCACACTTGGCGGTAATGGCACTATCGGCGGCAACGTGCTGATGAACGATGCCACGACCCTCAGTGCCGGTGACGGTGGTGCGGGTACGTTATCCATTAACGGTAATCTGCAGCTTGGTAGCAAAACGACTTCCGCTTTCGAACTGGGTCAGGCCTATACGCCAGGCGGCGCGCTAAACGATCTGATTAACGTCGCGGGCGATCTGCAACTGGACGGGACTCTGGATGTCACCACTTCACAGGGCGGTAACTTCGGACCGGGCGTGTACCGTATCTATAACTACGGCGGCACGCTGGATAACCAGACGCTGGAATTAGGCGCAATACCGGACAGTCAGGATAAGAGCAATATTTTTGTCCAGACCTCCATCGACAAACAGGTCAACCTGGTGAACGCCAACGGCGTTACCCTGCAGTTCTGGGACGGCGCAACCGTCAATCAGAGCCACGGCGCGTCGGGCATTGAAGGCGACAGCAAAATTGACGGTGGCGATGGCAAATGGATGGCAATCGGCAGCCAGGGTGATAACAACTGGACCACCGCAACCGGTGAAGGTAACGCCCCTTGGGCACAGAAGTCCTTCGCCGTCTTCACCACCAAAGGCGGTACAGTTACCGTGGACAACGCCGCGGGAGAAGTTAACTTCTCCGGGGCACAGTTTGATGCCGATGGCTATGTCGTTAAAGGCGATGCGCTTAACGCGTATGCCACCACGGAAAACGCGACCCACGCAGGCCAGACGCCGGGAACTGGCGAACTGCTGCTGCGCGTTGGCGCCGGTGGCGCGGGGCAAAACTATACCGCGACCATTGAGTCTGTTATCCGCGAAGCCAGTACTGCTGATAAGCTGACGCTGGTGAAAACCGACCTTGGCCGTCTGATTCTCAGCGGTGACAACGAGTATCGCGGCGGCACGCGCATTGATGGCGGCACGTTGCAGATCTCCTCCGACAGCAATCTCGGCCAGAGCGGAACTGACCTGGCAATCAATAACGGTTCAACGCTGCAACTGGGCGCGGACCTGACCAGCAATCGCACCATCGAGCTGGGAGCGAATGAGAACGCAGCGGTGTTCGATCTCAATTCGCACCACTTCACGCCAACCGGTGAGATTACTGGCGACGGTAAACTGAAAGTCACCAGCAGCTCTAGCGATGCGAGCAGCACCTTGTCGCTCGACCGCGCAAACAGCTACAAAGGCGACACAGAAATTGCTGGTACCGGAAACGCCAACAATGTGACGGTCAACGTCAGCAAAACCGGAGCCTTTGGCAGTAACGAAAGCAGCACCGTGAACGTCAATAAGGGCGCGACGCTCAATGTCAGCGGGACAGATACCAGCCTGAAATCCCTGACTATGAACATCGCCGACAGCCTGTTAACGCTGGCAGATAACGTCACCGCAGCGAGCGCAATGCTGAACCTGACGGGCACGGCGAAAGCGGTGTTAACCAACAACGCCACCGCGGGCAACGCGACGGTTAACGTGTCAAAAGACAGTACTCTGGCGCTGGAAGAAGACGCCAGCGGCGGTAATGCCACCGTGAACAACAGCGGACTGATGACCTTCGCTGACCAGGCGATGGCAGAAAATACCGTCGTTAAAAACCTGGCGGGCGGTAAGGTCGATATCAGCGCAGTCGACAGCGCAACATCGATCGGCTCCTTGTCCGGTGCGGGTAATGTCGAACTGGGCAATAAAGAGCTGTCGCTGGGTAATCTGCATCTTGATGACACCATCAGCGGCATTATCAGCGGCAACGACGGCAGCCTGGTGAAAATCGGTGAAGGTACGTTAACGCTGACCGGCGACAATACTTACACCGGCACCACGGACGTCAATGAAGGCGTGCTGCTGGTCAACGGTAATCAGTCTGCGGCTACCGGCCAGGTGACAGTGAAATCCGGGGCAACGCTCGGCGGTAACGGGATTATTGGCGGCGCGGTTGATGTGCTGGACGACGCTCATATTACCGCAGGTGCGGCCATCAACAGCGTGGGTAAACTGACTACCGGTTCGCTGACGCTCAGTGATAACGCACAGCTGGATTATCAGTTTGGTCAGGCTTACACCCCGGGCGGTGCTTTCAACGACTTGATTGATGTAAATGGCGATCTGACGCTCGACGGTAAGCTCAACATTGAAACCTCACCGGGCGGCAGCTTTGATGTCGGCGTCTATCGCGTCATCAACTACACCGGCACATTGACCAACAATGTGATGGATATTGCTAACGCGCCGGAAGCGGCTGACAGCCTGTACGTGCAGACATCGGTGAAAAATCAGGTCAACCTGGTCAACCACGCAGGACTAACGCTGCGCTTCTGGGACGGCACCGGCGGTGAGAATGGCGAGCTGAAAAACAACGGCGTCATCAACGGCGGCGACGGTATCTGGCAATCCAGCCAGGGTAACGACAACTGGACTACCGATGAATCAACGCCGGAAGGCGCGCTGAACGCACCGTTTACCGATGCCGCGTTTGCCGTCTTCCAGGGTGAAGCAGGCAACGTGACCGTCGATAACAGCAAAGGCGACGTCATCATCAGCGGCGCGCAGTTCGCCACCGATGGTTATCGCGTGGGCGGCGAAGCCATTACCACCGATACGGCCAACACCCTGATTCGCGTTGGCGATGGCACAGTAGACGGCGCCAACTACACCGCGACTATCGACAGCGTGATCCGCGGTACCGGCGGCCTGAATAAAGGCGATCTCGGTACCCTCATCCTCACGGGCGACAACACCTACAGCGGCGGAACGACCATCACCTCCGGGACGCTGCAGGTAGCGGGCGATACCAACCTGGGTGCGGCAGATACGGGAATTACCTTTAATGGCGGTACGCTGAAGTATGGCGAAGCGTTTGATACTGCCCGTCAGGTGACGCTGGAATCCGGCGGCGGGACATTCGACACCAACGGGCATGACGTTTCTCTGCTGACTGAAGTCGAAGGTAACGGTCAACTGACCAAAACCGGTAAAGGCTCCCTCACCCTGACGCTGGATAACACCTACACCGGTGGCACCACCATCGAACAAGGCGTTTTACAGCTGGGTAACGGCGGTGATATCGGCAGCATTCAGGGGGATGTCGTTGATAACGGCGTACTCAACGTCAATCGTGGCGATACCCTGGCGCTGACCGGCAATATCAGTGGTAAAGGCCAGTTGCATCAGACCGGTAGCGGCATTACCGAGCTGCAAGGCGAAAACAGCTACAGCGGCGCGACGTTGATCGCCAACGGCGTGTTGCAAGCGGGTAATGCCAACACCCTGAGTAGCGCATCGCACCACTATGTGGTCGCAGACACCACGTTGAACACTCAGGGTTACAACCAAACGGTAGCGGGCCTGAGCAACGGTGGCGATGTCTCGCTCATCGGTCAGCAGACTGGCACAACCTTAACCGTCAAAGGGGATTACACCGGCGAAAAAGGGACTATCAACATGGCGGCTATCCAGAATGGTAGCGGCTCAGGCATTGCCGACCGTCTGATTATCGATGGCGGTAAAGCCAGCGGTAGCACGCTGCTGGATGTCGATGGTTCTGGTCTCGGCGCGCCGACCATTGGGGATGGTATCGAAGTGGTGACAGCGCTCAATGGCGCAACCACCACCGCACAAACGTCGCGGGATGCCTTCCATCTTGCCGCCGATCGTATGGCTGCAGGTGCGTTTGAGTATCAACTGCATGCGGGTAATGCTCAAGGTCAGGGTGAAAACTGGTATCTGAGAAGTGAATACCGTCCAGAAACCATGCTGTATTCTGGCCTCGCCAGCGTCGTACGTCAGGGTGATCTTAGCCTGTTGGGTAACATGCACCAACGTATGGGTGACGAGGTTAAACCGGGCATTGATGAAGACAATCGCGCGTGGGCAAGAATGATTGGCTACTCCGGTAAAACCAAACTGGATGACGCGGCCGGTACACAAACCAGCTCCCATACCATGGGCATTCAGGTCGGCGTTGATATGTATGCTAACGAAAGCTGGAAAGCCGGGATGTATACCAGCATCCTTGATATCGACAGCAACGTGAAAGGCACGAAGACAGGCAGCGATGGCAAAGGCGGTAACATCGACGACAACGCATTTTACGTCGGCGGCTATGCTACCTGGTTCTCGGGTGACGGTATGTATGTTGATAACGTCCTGCAGTACGGTAACCATAAATCCCGCCTGGAGGCGACCGGTAACAACGGCTCGTATACGGTCAGAGGCAACACGCTGACGGCGTCGACAGAGGTAGGTAAATCGTTCCGTTTAGGTGCCAGCGCATGGAGTCTGGAACCTCAGGCTCAGTTGATCTACCAGTACAGCGACTTTGATAACAGCACGCTGGATGGTGTGACCCCAACGAAAGTGAAAATGGATACTGCGGATTCCTTTACCGCGCGTCTGGGCGTGCGTCTGGTCGCTGACTATGACACCAGCCATGGCAAATTCCAGCCGTATGGCAGGGTAAACGTCTGGCAGGGTCTGGGTTCAAAAGACAAAACGCACTTTACCAATGCGGTAGCCACCACCACGCTGGAATCTTCACAGCAGTACTCCAGCACTGAAGTTGCAGCCGGCCTGTCATGGTCCATCGACAGAAACCTGCAGGTCTACGGTGAGCTGGGTACGCAATTCAGCAACGGCGGCAGTAAATCGCAGGTAGAAGCGCCGGTCAATGCCTCTATCGGCTTTAAGAAATCGTTCTAAGCTGACATAAACTCACCAGCCCCCTGTTCTGCAGGGGGCTTTTTTTTGCCGTTCAAAGCCGCCTGATGCGCTACGCTTATCAGGTCTACAGACTTAACAGCAACGCGAAACAACCAAGGGGTTGGGAAACGTGAAAAGGAGGGATTAACGATTATATTGTGCTAAGAGTGAAGGGATCTCTTCTGCCAGCACCGGGGGAGAAATGAAAAAGCCTTGAATTTTGTCACAACCAATCTGCATCAACCGCTCCAGCTGGGACTGGGTTTCCACCCCTTCGGCAAGAACTTCAATGCCAAAATTATGCGCCAGTGAAATAATACCCTCAACAATCTTCGTTGATCGGGTGTCGGGCTCAATACCGGTGACAAATTCCTTATCAATTTTTAAAGTGTCAAAAGGATATTTCAACAGGTAATTAAGATTAGCATGGCCGGTTCCAAAATCATCAAGTGCAAGCTTGACCCCTATCGCCTTTAATTCCGTCATATTTTTAGCCGCAATCTGGCTGTCACACAGCGGTGACGTTTCCGTGACCTCTATTTGGCATCGATGGACCGGCAGTCCGGAAGTGGCAAGATTTTGTCTGACGCGTTGGGGTAGCAGAGGATCGCAGAATTCAAGCGCGGAAATATTGACGGATAATACAATGGGGTCAGGCCAGGAAGTTGCAACATCCCACGGAGAGTGAGTAACCATATCTTCAATGGAAATAATATTGCCGCTATCTTCCAGTAAGGTAATAAAAACATCGGGAGAGATCATACCCATCTGAGGACTATTCCAACGCATTAATGCTTCAAATCCGCTTATACGCTGGGCATGCAAATTGAAAATAGGCTGATAAACCATATAAAGTTGACTGGTATTCAAAGCCTTTTCAAGCGCAGTTAGCACCTCATTGGAATTAAACATTCCCCTCTCCCTCTACAAATCATAAAATTAAAAACCAGTCAAAATCACTCCCAAATTGTATCTACTATTAGGTGTATTACATCAGAAAAGAATGGTCAGGTTAGGGTAAAAAAGACATACGATGGGTAAATCTGACAATTAACTTATTTAAATCAGAGGTATTGGTCAGGCCAAGTTTGGCGACGACTCTCATCTTATGTGCCTGAATCGTTTTATAGTTCAGGCTAACTAACTCAGAAATTTCTTTGGCTGTATAACCACTTACCAGTAAGTTCAGGATCTGCTGTTCTCTTTCGGTTAATCTCTTCTGCGAACGATACAGTCGGGGGTTCCATTTCCCGACTGATAATTTCGCCAATTGACCAAAATCGCGCAGTGAAGATTTTTCAGTCAAAACTATTGTTTTTTCGACATATAATAACTCTACGCATAATTTCGCCACCAAACTATCAGCAACAATCACCACGACGTTATTATAAAATTTGCATCGGTTTTTATTCAAAAACTGAACAATGTCTGAACACGCTTGTTCATTATCAATGATATTAAAAACCATGGTTTGATGCTGGCATAATGATGACTGATGCAACATATCCTCAAACTGGAATGTTTGTATCGGTACATGTTTGCTGGTCAGGTAGGCAAACATACCATTGCCCACAAAATTATCACTGCCACACATCAACATCCTGTTCACCGTTCCTTATAAGCTTCTAATCTTGTTACTCATTAAAAATTTAATAATGATTTTCTCGACTTCAGTCTCTTCACGACGATTTTTAAAGTCGAACTCACATGAAATCTGATGACAAGAATACAACTGGTTATCCTCATCAAATTCATTGATCGGGACGACATCGATCACTTTTAAGTCCAGTTGTAAACTGCCAAAGGTATCGAAATCCAGAGAGGCATTTTTAATCACCGCATTTTTATAAAGAAAACGGGCGTTTACATCTTTAACGATTAACGCACAACCACCCTGCGAGATATTTTTAATCTTGAGAGAGTAGTTTTCTCCGTTTTTGTAACGACCAAAACAGAAAAAGTCATAACCCTTCAGGAATGAAAAACGCTGATTTTGTCTCTGCTGGGCAAAGAAAATCATATCCGGGATGAAGTAGGATAATCCTGCTTCCGCACCTGCTGACGAGGTTTGTTCGAACCTGGCACTAAATTTTACAATCCCGCTTTCACTGTGCAGGATAAAGTATTGGACCTTTTCAGGAACAATGTCTCCGTGTCCGGAGATGACAAACCGTTCGAAATCAATCTTCTCTAACTGCGTGATAACGCTACTGTCTCCACACAGGATTTCCAGTTTCGTTTTCTTATGAAGCTCTTCACGAAGGATAGCGATGATTTCAAACTTGTCTTCCTTTGCTAAGCCAAAGCTCATTCTAAAACCCTTATTTCCATATTTAAGATATGTCCCGCCTTTGGTTACTCACAAAACGCGAGATCAGCATCCACCCCTGGTGCTTAATTACCATAGTGGATTCCATGTCAAACAGTTGGTTAAAAATTAAGTTTTTAACTATCTTTAGTCAGTTATTGATACGTAAAAACATTTAATCAGGATTAATTCTAGCTCAAGCCAGGCCTAAAACCACGCGAACTTGCGTACTGGCTATAACAAAAGCGAATAACAAAATTTTTAAAATGAGGTTTTGAGATAACAAATAGCAAGAATTGTACAGAAAAAAAATAAAGCAATCATGATGGAGGGGCTAAGCAACATGCTGGTTGGCGTGCTATCGCGGGGGATAAGAGAAGATGTTTACTGCACTCTATCATTAACTAAAAATATAGCTCTGACTCGTTATGCTTCTAAATTGAATAATTGCAATTTATATATGCTTAATAAATTTACCTTAAGTCAGAAAAAAAGCCAGCATCCTGCTGGCCCGGTAAGTACCGAATCGAACTATAGTGGCTTGCTATCTTACAGAGGGCACAACGTTAAAAATTCAATACCGCTGCTTAATTATTGATCGGGATGAATCTGCGATAATCATCACTGCTCCCGCCAACATTAACGTATCTTTTAACACCAACCGCCCGGCGCCTGACAAGTACGGAAATCCGTGGTGTAAATCACCCAGAGGCATTACCCATGCTTCTGGTGTGGTTATTAAAAATGATAAGGTAACAATTGGTGTGGCAAATGCCAGAACGCCGCCAATTAATCCCAACCAACGGCTAACAGGATTAGCCAGCACCAGCAAAGCGATAAGAACTTCGACTACGCCCAGGCCATTTGAGAACGTATACGTGTTATTCGCTGTCTGCCATTCACGAGCCTGCGGTTTGAATTCACCTTCGTGGGTTAAATGTTGTTTGTATTCTTCTGGATGCTCATAAAAAAATGACATTACCGGACTATTGGCGACAAACGGCGTAATGCTGTCGGCTTCGTAAGGTACAAATTTTAATAAACCAATCCAGATAAAAACAATCGCGATACTCAGGCGAATCAAGGTTAATCCAACTCTATCGCCCTTGCCCAATATACGAAGATACTTTTCCATCCCGGCTCTCCTTACTTGTACAAAATTGCCGTTGCGTGAGTGCTGCTATCAATGCGCATTGAGGTAATTTTCCAGGAAGTCGCATTCTTTTCCTGCGCCAGTTTCGCAATGGCATCTTCCACCACGGAAGGAGAGCCAGACACGGCTGATACGCTAACGTGGGCAACCTCGGTTTGCGCTAACGCGGAAAATGTCACCGGAGCAGTCAGTAACGCAGTCATTAGTAACGTAGTTTTAAGCATGTTCATTTCTATTTCCATTAACGAGTTATTTCAGTGGAAATATAATAAAACATGCCACCTTATTTTATTTCATCCGTAACGCCAGAATAACTGTCAATTAGTATCAGGAATATAAAAAACAAATAAAAAAAGCCCCACACGGGTGGGGCAAATATGCACACTACGCTATTATCATTTTATGAGAGAAAAGAGATCGTTTAATGATTCGCTCATACTTGGATGGGTAAATATCTGGTCACGCAATGTGGTATAAGGTAACCCCGCATCCATAACCGTCTTGATGATATTAATCATTTCATGAGAATCCACGCACAGCAGCGACACGCCTAATATTTGTTTCGTTTCGCTATCCACCACCGCTTTAAGAACACCACGCGTATCATTCATCACACGTGCACGCGGGATAGCCGCTACCGGCAACGTCACGACTTGCACCGCCGCACCGCTGGCGCGAGCCTGTTCTTCAGTCATTCCGACGCGGGAAAGCGGCGGCGTCATAAAGACGGAATACGGTACGTTTTGGCGATCGCCCGTGTTACGTAACCCCTCGCCTAGCAGGTTGTCACGCACAATACGGAAGTCATCCAGTGAGATATAGGTAAATTGTAATCCACCAGTGACATCGCCCATTGCCCAAATGTTATCTGCCGATGTACGCAAATATTTATTCACAACAATGGCACCACGATCGTTTACATCCACACCCGCTTTCTGCAATTGCAGGTTTTCTGTCGCCGGTTTGCGACCTGATGCTACCAACAGCGCATCCACCGTCTGGGCACCCTCCGGCATGTGCAGCTGTACTGCACCATCATGAGAGGAGACCGACTGCACGTTGGCATTGAGGATCAGCTCGACGCCTTTGTCGCGTAAAATGTTGGCGATAGCGTCAGCAATATCCCGGTCTTCACGAGGTAAAAACTGCGGAGCTGCTTCATAAATAGTGACTTTGCTACCAAAGTTGGCAAACATCGATGCGAATTCAACGCCGATATACCCACCGCCCAAAATGCCCAGACGCTCTGGACGTTGCGTCAAATTCAACAGCCCGGTGCTGTCAAATACGCCAGGTGTCGTGGTTAATCCCTCAACGTTTGGAATCGTTGACTGGGCGCCAGTATTAATAAAGATTTTCTCGCCGCTCAGCTCAATCTCGCCTGTTGACTGCACGACTCGCACAGTATGGTTATCAACGAATTCAGCACGACCTTCAATCACATCCACGTTTTCCAGATCGGCAAGATTATGGAAATTTTTATCGCGCAGAAAACTGACAACAGAGGCCTTGCGTTGCATTGCTTCGGCAAAGTCATGCTGAAGTTCAGCATCATGTACCAGGGTTTTGGTTGGGATACAGCCGATGTTGATGCATGTCCCACCATACATGGTGTTTGACTGTTCAATAATCGCTACCCGCCAACCCGTTTTGGCCAGTGTTGCCGCCAGCGTTTTACCCGCTTTGCCAAATCCAATAATAATCGCCTGATACTGATTCATGCTGTCTCTCCGCCAAGTCACTGTTCGTTTGATGAACTGAAATATAGCTCTAACTCTGCCGAAACAATGTATCCACAACTCGCAGATAACTGTCAGATCGTCTAAATTAGCCTTAAAGATGACTAACGTTTCGAGAATGAATTATTATACTAACACTTTGAAGGTATTAATATAATAATGAAATAAAGAGATAATATCGTTTCAATAAACGACAACAAAAAATGTTCAGGAGTCTACATGGATGCCCTTAGCCGATTACTGATGCTTAACGACCCACAAGGCTCAATTGACCAAAACTGCCTACTGAGCAGGGACTGGCAACTGCCGCACGCAGCAGGTGAATTGTCCATTATCCGCTGGCATACGGTCACACAAGGGGCAGCCCAACTGGACATGCCCGATGGGACATCTTTTACTCTGCTGCCCGGTACTATCATGCTCTTGCCGCAAAACTCCGCACATCGGCTCTGCCAGTCTGGCGATGAACAAACACACATTGTTTGTGGCAGCCTTCGATTGCACGCTTCCTCACGCTATTTTTTAACTGCATTACCGGAAGTATTAGTTCTGGCACCTGATGAAAATAGCCCTGTCAGCCATTGGCTCAAGGCCATGATTGCGTTGATGCAACAGGAATCCATGAGTACTCTGCCAGGTTCCAGTGTAGTCTGCAGTCAACAATGCGCCACACTGTTCGCCTTAGCCGTTCGCGAATGGTTAACCAAGGCGACCCCCGTTCAGAACGTGTTAAATCTACTGCTTCATCCCAAACTAGGGGCTGTCGTCTTCATGATGCTGGAGTCACCGGCGTTTGCCTGGACCGTCGAAGAACTGGCGAAACGTGCGCATATGTCGCGGGCCAGCTTCGCGCAGCTATTTCGTGAAGTCTCAAACTCCACGCCGCTCGCAGTATTAACCACATTACGCCTGCAATTCGCTGCCCAGATGCTGTCTCGCGGGTCGCAGCCATTGGTTGTGGTGGCCGAGTCGGTGGGCTACGCCAGCGAATCGTCATTCCATAAAGTCTTTTTACGGGAATTTGGCTGCACGCCGGGCGAGTACCGCAAACGCGTGAAGGCACTGGAGGTATAACGCGGCGCCTGCTTCGGCAACAAATCCGAATGCAGGCGCGCGCTTTAGAGCATTATTTTTGACCGCGGTGTCTGTGCAGCCACATCAGCTTATACGCAGCCGGAATAATGAATAGCGACAGCAATGGCGCGGTGATCATGCCGCCAATCATCGGCGCGGCGATGCGGCTCATGACTTCTGAGCCAGCTCCCGTCCCCCACAAGATAGGTAACAGACCCGCGATAATCACCGCCACGGTCATCGCTTTTGGGCGCACGCGCAGCACGGCACCGTGATATAACGCTTCATCCAGCTTGTCCGCCGTAAAGGTTTGCGGATTTTCCAGCGCGGGTTCGGCTTCAATAGCGTGGCGCAAGTACATCAGCATCACCACGCCAAACTCCGCAGCAACACCTGCCAGGGCGATAAATCCGGTTCCGGTTGCGACCGACATATGGAAACCCATCCAGTAAAGGAACCAGATGCCGCCCACCAGCGCAAAAGGCACACTGGTGATAATCAGCAGCGCTTCGCCAAAGCGACGGAAGGCCAGATAAAGCAAGACGAAGATAATCATCAGCGTCATTGGCACCATCAACTTGAGCTTATGGCTGGCGCGCTCAAGCAGCTCGAATTGCCCTGAAAACGCCACGCTGGTCCCAGGCTTTAACTGGACCTTTTCAGCAATAGCCTTTTTCAGATCGTTCACCACTGAGACCATGTCACGATCTCGGGCGTCGATGTAAATCCAACTGGTTGGTCGCGCATCTTCGGTTTTCAGCATCGAAGGCCCCGAAACCACCGTCACATCGGCGACATCCGCCAGCGTAATTTGCTGTTTCATGGGCGTCAGAATCGGCAGATTACGCAATGCTTCCGGGCTATCACGATAGCTCTGCGCATAGCGCAGGTTGATAGGATAGCGTGCAATCCCTTCCACCGTTTCGCCCACCATTGCCCCTCCTACCGCTGAAGTGACAAACAGCTGCACAGCACCTACGGTCATGCCGTACCGGGCCGCTTTTTCACGATTAATATCTACGTTGAGATAGCGTCCGCCCACCAGACGCTCGGCCAGCGCCGAAGAGACACCCGGCACGGTTCTGGCCACCTCTTCAATTTGCTCCGCCGTGGCGTCGATATCTGCCAGAACATTACCCGACACCTTAATGCCAATTGGGCTTTTGATCCCCGTAGAGAGCATGTCGATACGGTTACGAATCGGCGGAACCCACAGATTCGCCAGCCCCGGCAAGCGTACGGTTTTGTCCAGCTCGGCGATGATTTTGTCCATCGTCATCCCCGGACGCCACTGGTCCTGCGGCTTCAGTTGGATCGTCGTTTCAACCATTTCCAGCGGCGCGGAGTCTGTTGCGGTTTCTGCCTTACCGGTTTTACCAAACACGCGCGCCACCTCCGGAACGGTCATGATCAGCTTGTCGGTTTTCTGCAGCATGTCCGCTGCCTGCGCCGCTGAGATCCCCGGCAATGTCGAAGGCATATACAGCAGATCGCCTTCGTTAATCTGCGGCAGGAATTCACCACCGACTTTATTCAGCGGGTAGACAACCGTCAGTATTGAAAGCACCGCCACCAGAATGGTGATCTTGGGCCAGTGCAACACCTTCAGCAACAACGGATGGTAAATACGGATCAGAAAACGGTTAAGCGGGTTGCTACTTTCGGCCGGTATTTTTCCACGGATCCAGAACCCCATCAGGATAGGAATAACCACAATCGCCAGAAATGCCGCGCCTGCCATCGCATACGTTTTGGTGAACGCCAGCGGGCCGAACAGTCGCCCCTCTTGCCCCTCAAGCGTGAAAATGGGGATAAACGACAACGTGATGATCAACAGGCTGATGAACAATGCCGGGCCGACTTCTACCGAGGCGTCAGTAATAACCTTCCAGCGCGTTGCGTTATCGAGCTTTTCATTCGGATGCTGATGCCCCCACTCTTCGAGCCGCTTATGGGCGTTTTCAATCATCACGATTGCGGCATCAACCATCGCCCCGACGGCAATGGCAATTCCCCCTAGCGACATGATGTTGGCGTTCAAACCCTGGAAATGCATCACGATAAACGCGATACACAGCCCCAGCGGCAAGGAAATAATCGCCACCAGCGCCGAACGTAGATGCCACAGGAACAGTGCGCACACCAGCGCCACGACGATAAACTCTTCCAGCAGCTTGTAGCTGAGGTTATCAATGGCGCGATCGATGAGCTGACTGCGATCGTATGTTGTAACTACCTCTACGCCTTCCGGCAGGCTGCTTTTCAGCGTGTCGAGTTTGGCTTTAACGGCAGAGATCACCTCACGCGCATTTTTACCGGAACGCAGGATAACCACCCCGCCCGCGACTTCGCCTTCGCCATTCAGTTCGGCGATCCCGCGGCGCATTTCCGGCCCAATCTGTACGCGCGCCACATCGCGCAGGTAAACAGGTACACCGTCGGCCCCTGTTTTCAGGACGATGTTATTAAAATCATCGAGCGTTTGCAGATATCCACTGGCGCGGACCATATATTCCGCTTCAGCCATCTCAACAGATGAGCCGCCCGCTTCCTGATTCGACGTATCCAGCGCCGATTTCACGTCCGCCAGGCTGATGCCATATTGCGTCAGCTTCATCGGATCGATAACGACCTGATACTGTTTAACCACGCCGCCTACCGAAGCGACCTCCGCCACGTTAGGAATCGTTTTTAACTCATACTTTAAAAACCAGTCCTGAAGAGAGCGTAATTCCGCCAGATCATGTTTCCCACTGCGATCCACCAGCGCGTACTCAAATATCCAGCCAACGCCCGTGGCGTCCGGTCCCATTTCCGCGCTAACGCCAGCCGGTAATTTTCCCTGAACCTGGTTGAGATACTCCAGTACGCGCGAGCGCGCCCAGTAAGGATCGGTACCATCTTCGAAAATGACGTACACGTAGGAATCACCAAACTGCGAGAAACCGCGCACGGTTTTCGCACCCGGTACCGACAGCATGGTGGTGGTCAGCGGGTAGGTCACCTGATTTTCAACAATTTGCGGCGCCTGCCCCGGATAACTGGTTTTGACGATCACCTGAACATCAGAGAGATCGGGCAGCGCATCAACCGGCGTATTGATGATGGTCCAGGTTCCCCAGACGCTAAGAAACAGCGCCCCCATCATCACCAGAAAACGGTTTGCCACCGAACGACGGATAATCCATTCAATCATTTATCATGTCCTCAGTGTGAATGGGTCGCCTGGGCTGGCATGGCGGCTGCGTCTTGCGCCTTACTGTTCTGGGCGCGCATACGGTCCAGTGCGCCAGAGATATTCGCTTCAGAATCAATCAGGAACAGGCCACTGGACACCACTTTTTCGCCTTCGGTCAGGCCGGAGCGGATAGCCGTCAGCCCCTGGGATTCATGGAATACCGCAACCTGTTTCGGCACAAATCGGCCTTCGTTATCAACGGTGATGACCCGCTGCTCGGTACCCGTATCAATTAGTGCCTTAGACGGGATCAGCAGCATTGGCTCGCTTTGTGTTTTCAGTTGCAGGTAAGCATTCATCCCGGGCTTGAGCGCCTCGTCGGGGTTATCGACCTGTAAACGGAGCTGGAGCGTACGCGTGGTAGCATCAACGCTTGGTAAGATACTCCACTTGCTGATGGTGAAAGGCTTATCCGGCCAGGCGGGCACGGTGATGGTAAATTGCGAGGCATCTTTAATCAGCCAGGCGATAGATTCCGGGACCGACGCGCTAACCCATACCGGGTCCATACCCTGAATTTTCGCGACCACATTGTCTTTGGAAATGTTCATACCGGTACGCAAATCGAATGCGGTGATCACCCCATCGATAGGCGCTTTTAGAGTAAAGCGGGTCTGAATTTTACGCGTCGATTTTAAGCGCTGGATATCTGCTTCAGGCATTCCAGCCAGACGTAATCTCTCCAGAATCCCTTCCACCTGCGTCGCGCTACCACCCGTTTCCCGCAGCAATAAATATTCGCTCTGCGCCTCAACCCAATCAGGAATAGTCAGGTCGATCAGCGGCGAACCCTTCTTAATTTTGTCCCCCACGGTCAGCGGGTAAACCTTCTCGATAAAGCCCGCAGAGCGTGCCTGGACAATAACAAACTGGTATTCGTTATAACTAACGTTGGCCGGGAACGTTTGCGCGTAGTGCAGTGGTCCACGACGCACTGGCTCTGTTTTCAGCCCCAGGTTCTGGGTCTGTGTAGGATCGATGCGCACGCCAGGCGATGACGCGTTCGCGGTCTCTTCATCGGCATATTTCGGGATCAGATCCATATCCATAAACGGCGATTTACCCGGTTTATCAAAGCGCGTGTTCGGATACATGGGGTCATACCAGAACAACACTTTTCTGGCTTCTTTTTGCTGAACTGGCCCGGCTACAGACGATATTTTTACCGATGAATAATAAGTATAAACACCGACAGAAATAATCCCGCCGGCAATCATGCTACCGAGAATAAGCGCGGTATTTTTAATATTTAAAGACGCCATAGTGATTTCCATTGCGCGATAGTCTCACCCGCGTTCGCAAAAAACTCGGGCAAGAATAAAAGAGACCAGCGAGAACGTTATTTACTGATGTGAATATCGCGTAACACAGAGAGATTTCCCTGCTGAACAAACGTAAACGCGACCTTATCGCCTGGCTTAATATCATCAGCCTTCGTATCAGCAACCAGCGTAAAGCGCATCGTCATGGCCGGCCAGTTCACCGCTGGAATAGGGTCATGCTTAATCGTGATTTTTTTACTCTCCATATCAACAGCTTCAATCACCCCGTTAGCGCTAATGAGTTGTTCCTGTTGAGCCGCTGGCTGCATATTCATCATCTCGCCATGCTGATTTTCATTGGCCTGGGCGTTAAACATAACCACAGAGAAAAGGCTAAACAGTACGGCTTTGGCGGTAGTATTCATACATCATGCTCCTGAAAAGTTAATATTAAGGATTACTCCACCCAACCGCCGCCTAAGGCAGCAAACAGTTTAATTTCATTAACCTGTTGGGCGTAATTAAGATCGAGCAGCGATTGCCGCGTAGCGAATAAAGAACGTTCTGCGTCTAATACTTCGATATAGCTAACTGCGCCATTCTGATAAAGCGCTCTGGCGCGCTGTAGTGTGATTTGCAATGAATCCAGATAACGCTGCTGCCCACTAATTTGATCGGCAATGCTTTGGCGTAACACCAGTGCATCCGCCACTTCTTTAAACGCGTTCTGAATTTTTTGTTCGTAATTAACTACTGACTGTTGCTGGCGAATTTCTGCCAGGTCGAGATTGGACTGATTACGTCCGGCGTTGAAGATTGGAATATCTATTTTGGGGACAAAATTCCACATGCCGCTGGAGGCATTAAATAAATTGGAAAGATCGCTACTGCTACTGGACACGGAACTGGTCAACGTTATCGACGGAAAAAATGCCGCCCGCGCAGCACCGATATTGGCATTTGCCGCCAATAATCCGTGCTCAGCTTCCATAATATCCGGGCGCTGCAACAGTATTTGCGACGACAACGATGGCGGCAGCGTTACCGGTTTAATATCCCCACGGCTGCGCGCCTGGTCATCGGGTAATTTCCCGTATGTACCCAGCAACAGTTGCAGCGCGTTATTGGCCTGTGCCAACTCACCTTTACGCTTGGCAATTTCGCTACGCGTACTTTCAATCACACCGCGCGCTTGTTCCAACGCCAGTACGTTGGTGCTACCGGTTATCAGTTGCTTCTCTACAAAAGCATAAGAGCGCTGATAGTTTTGCAGCGTTTCTTCGGCAACTTGCAACTGCGCGTAAGCCAGACGCTGGTTGAAATAGCTTTGCGACACGTTGGAAATTAATAAGATATGCACCGCCCGACGCGCCTCTTCGCTGGCGAAGAAGTTCTGCCGTTCGGCTTCACTCATATTTTTAAGCCGCCCAAAGAAATCCAGGTCGAAACTGAGATTGAGTCCAGCTTCGAATTCACGATCGGTGCTGCTATCACCTTTTAATTTACCGCTGTAGGTACCGCTGGAGCCTGCCGTGATTTGCGGATAACGGTCAGCGTCCGTGACGCCATACTGCGCTCGCGCTTCCTGAACCTTCAGCGTCGCCATGCGTAAATCGCGGTTATTGATCAGCGCCTCACCAATCAACGCCTTCACCTGGTCGTCAAAAAAAAAGGTTCGCCACCCCGTGTCCTGGTATTCACCAGGAGCCGACACCAGGGAATTCTGGCTTAAAGAAAATTGCTGTGGCACCGGCAAGGCCGGGCGCTGATAGTCCGGCGCCAATGAACAACCAGCGAGCACGAATATAGCGCTGAGAGTAAGAAGCTTAAATTTGCTCATAGTTCTTCTCGTCCTGACCGGACTGATGTCCCTAAAATAAGTAGGAATTTATAGTCTTGTACTTTAACGAAGTGACTCTGTTTAACCGGTGACAGGAAAATGACAAAACTGTCATTTTCCCAATAACAGATTGCTATCCGATCCCGCTTCCCTAGAATTGAAAGTCCGCACAACCAGTGCGAGAAGGAGAATGCGATGAAGGTTTTGATAGTCGAAGATGAGAAAAAAACCGGTGAATACCTGACGAAAGGCCTGACGGAAGCGGGTTTTGTTGTGGATTTGGCGGATAACGGCCTGAACGGGTATCACCTGGCGATGACCGGCGATTACGACCTGCTCATACTCGACATCATGCTGCCGGATGTAAACGGCTGGGATATCGTGCGGATGCTGCGTTCCGCCAACAAAGGAATGCCCATTCTTCTCCTCACCGCACTGGGTACCATTGAACATCGGGTTAAAGGTCTGGAATTAGGTGCTGATGATTACCTGGTTAAACCGTTTGCCTTCGCCGAACTGCTGGCACGGGTCAGAACGCTGCTGCGCCGGGGCGCTGCGGTGATTGTTGAAAGCCAGTTTCAGGTCGCGGATTTAATGGTCGATCTGGTCAGCAGGAAAGTCACCCGCAGCGGTACGCGCATCACCCTGACCAGCAAAGAGTTTACGCTGCTTGAGTTTTTCCTGCGCCATCAGGGGGAAGTTTTACCCCGCTCACTGATCGCCTCCCAGGTCTGGGATATGAATTTTGACAGCGATACTAATGCCATCGACGTCGCCGTTAAGCGTCTACGCGCCAAAATTGATAACGATTTTGAGCCGAAACTGATTCAGACCGTGCGCGGTGTGGGATATATGCTTGAGGTTCCTGATGACCAGTAAACGATGGCGGCGCCCTTTTTCACTGGCGACACGACTGACCTTTTTTATCAGCCTGGCGACAATTGCTTCATTTTTCGCCTTTGCATGGATAATGATCCACTCCGTGAAAGTCCACTTCGCCGAGCAGGACATCAACGATTTACAAGAGATTAGCGCCACGCTGGAGAGGATTATTAACCAACCCAACGAGCCAGAATCACGCCGCCTGGAAACGCTAAAAAATGTGGTGGCGGGTTATTCGAACGTCATTATTTCTCTGGAAGATAACAACCAAAAGGCCATTTTCCATTCGCCCAATGCGCCGGATCTCCGGCAGTTTATCGCCAGTGCAAGGCCCGATAAAAATGCTCATGCCAGCGATGTTTTTATTATCTCAGGCCCCACACTGCAAACCTCCAAACATATCCACGGACAGAAAACATCGTCTAACTGGCGAATGATTCGCCTGCCGGTAGGACAACTCGCTGATGGAAAACCAGCGTATACGCTGTATCTGGCATTATCGATCGACTTTCATCTGCACTATATTAACGATCTGAAAAACAAGCTGATTATGACAGCATCGCTGATTAGCATGATGATTGTCTTTATCGTGTTGTTCGCCGTATACAAAGGTCATGAACCGATTCGTAACGTCAGTCGTCGCATCCAAAATATCACCTCGAAAGATCTCGATGTACGCCTCGATCCGCAAGCTGTTCCTATTGAACTGGAACAGCTGGTGAGTTCGTTTAATCACATGATCGAACGCATCGAGGACGTATTTAAACGCCAGTCGAACTTCTCAGCGGATATTGCCCATGAGATCCGCACGCCAATTACTAACCTCGTCACCCAAACGGAAATTGCGCTCAGCCAGACCCGCAGCCAAAAAGAACTGGAAGATGTGCTGTATTCCAATCTCGAAGAGTTTGGCCGTATGTCGAAGATGGTGAGTGATATGCTGTTTCTGGCGCAGGCGGATAACAATCAGCTGATCCCAGAAAAAAAAGCACTCAATCTGGCTGATGAGGTCGGTAAAGTGTTCGACTTTTTCGAAGCCTGGGCTGAAGAGCGTGAGGTTGGTTTACGGTTTGAAGGACGCGCATGCTGGGTTTCTGGCGACCCATTAATGTTACGCCGGGCAATGAGTAATCTGCTGTCAAATGCCATGCGCTATACGCCAAAAGGCGAGTCGGTAACCGTGCGGGTGAAAGAGGCGGATGGCCAGGTGCAGATAGTCGTTGAGAATCCCGGAAACCCCATTCCCCCGCAACATCTTCCGCGACTCTTTGACCGCTTTTATCGAGTGGACCCTTCACGACAGCGTAAGGGTGAAGGCAGCGGCATTGGTCTGGCGATTGTGAAATCGATTGTGACTGCTCATCAAGGAAAAGTCTCGGTGACTTCCGACCCTCATGCCACTCGCTTTATTCTGACGCTGCCCAAGCACGCGATGTAATTTATGGTGATGACGCTTATACCCGTCATCACCTGTTGTCTGACACAACCGTCATAATCCTGTCACGCCACTGACAGCCCCTATTAATTATACTTTCTTCCGTAAACCCAAACAGGAGAAATATGATGAATAAGATGTCCTCTTTTTTAGCTATCGCGTTTTTTATTTCAGCTGGCGTTAATGCGGCAGAAACACCCAAAATGCATCAGCAGGCCGCAATGGCTCATGAAATGATGAATAACAGCGATGCTCCTGCACATCAACAAATGGCACAAGCACACGCCGCGCAAGCAAATAATTCATCGTCAATATCAACCAATGCGAAATCATTTTCACAAATGAATGAACATGAAAAAGCGATGGTTGTTCACCAATCGGTAAACAACGGCCATTCATTTGCTCATGAGGTACAGGCCGAGCAGCACCGCGCGCAGATCTCCACTCAGGGGTAAAGACGAACTATATTGACAACGACATCCATAAATACGCGAAGTTTGAATATTGTGGACTACTCTCCCCACGCGGGCCTGTTTATATACAAGCCCGCGTCCCACTTCATCGTTAATGTCAATATTAATAATTTATTAAATCCTTCTTCTAAAAGTGAATACATCTTAGTTCTCTACCCGGGTTGTATAAAATAAGTAAATAAACGGCTTGTTTTGTTGCGTATTACAGCATTCATCACCCCACCCTAATTATAAATTAGGATTCCCCCTGGTATGCTTCATTAATATTTAATGGGAGACTGCCGTCGTCGTAAACATGACAGTCCAAATGTTCGCATTCCTATAAATAAATTTAATGATGATAGTGAGTAAAAAATGAATAAACGTCTGCTAACCCTCCTGGTCCTTGGCCTGACAACTGCCACAACAGCATGTGCAATTACCCCGGCAATGCAGAAAAAGTATGAACGTTCAGGTTGTACGCAGATGAGTGAACTCAATGGCTGCGATGTGAATAAATCCTATCAGTGGAACCGCGATCATGGCTTTATTGAGAACAGCAACGGCCAGCAGAATCGTCATCATCATGGTGAAAAACAGCAAAATACCACTAACACGGATAACCACGATAATGCCGGTATTGATGGCAAATTCAGCGGAAATTACGTAGCCAAATTTGCCAATGGTCAACGCAGTGTTGATATTCACGTCGAAGATTCCGGCGTTTACGTCAATGGTAATGAAGTGCGTGACGTAAATACCTATAAGGATACGATGACCTTCCGCGTCGGTTATGCCACTTACACCATTAAAACAAATGGTCACGGTAGCTGGAATGACAGCGATGCAGGAAATGCAGGCAAAATTGTGCGTGAATAACGGATAACGCTAAAGAGCGCTGCGATCACAGCGCTCTCAAAAGCGATGCATTACAGTATACCGTTTTAATACGGGAGTCAGGCATGGCTTTAACTCTCACGGTGCTGCTTGAAAACCGACGTGCTGCTGGCGCAGAAAAATCAATACTGGCCAAGCCTGGATTAAGTCTGTTAGTTCAGGATGAAACAACCACAATATTGTTTGATACCGGGCCGGATGGCAGCTTCATGCACAACGCTACGCAAATGGGCGTAGACCTGACGCAATTAACCGCCGTAGTGCTGTCGCACGGTCATTATGATCACTGCGGCGGCGTGCCGTGGCTTGCGGATAACAGCCGTATCATTTGCCATCCTCAACTGGCCTGCGAGCGTTACGCATCGATAACGGTTGCGGGAATACCACGAAAAATTAAAAAACTCTCGCGTGATAACAACTACTCTCGATTCATAATGGAATACACCCGCGAGCCGCTGGCTATCAGCGATCGTTTTTTGTGGTCCGGGGAAATCAGTGTCCCCACGCCACAGTCCTATGGCGTGATTAGCGAGAAAACACTCCAGCCAGATTACATCAGTGACGAAGGCGTATTGATCTATAAATCTGCACGCGGGTTAGTCATCATTACCGGTTGCGGGCATCGGGGAATAGAAAACATCGTACGCCATTGCCAGAAAATCACCGGGGTTAACAAAATTTATGCCCTAGTCGGTGGCTTTCATTTACGCGCCGCCTCCCCCGCTAAGCTATGGCGGACCCGACAATTTATTCAGCAACAGCAACCCGAAAAACTGCTCGGCTGTCATTGCACCGGTTCGTGGGGGCGATTGTGGCTACCGGGAACTGACGCCCCGGCAACGGGAGATGTGATAGTGCTGGCTGAGTAACAACAGTAAAACGTTGCCCAAACAGCAATAAAAAACGGGAGCCTTACGGCCCCCGTTTATCAGTCATCATTACATGGTGACAATTGCTGGCTCATCAAAGACGGTGAGTTTTGGCGCTTCACCGGTGTATTTTTCTGCGTATACCAGGCTGGTATTCCCGGCACAGCCGTTCGCCAGTCTTGAAGTCGGGATATCCGCCGTCAGCACGTTCGCGCCGCCATTTTTACAGATACCGTTTTCAATATCCGGCCATGCGCCTTCATGAATACAGATGATACCCGGTTTGATGCCGTCGCTGACGTGCGCCCCAACCAGAACCTGTCCACGAGCATTCCATACGCGGACCAGATCGCCCTCGGCAATCCCTCTGGCTTTTGCGTCATCCGGATGAATCGTCACCGGTTCACGATTGGCAATCGCGTACTCTTTACGTAGCGACGCGTAGTTCAGCTGGCTATGCAGACGATGTGCCGGGTGCGCCGTCAGTAGCTGCAGCTGATCTTTATCCGCAGTTCCTTTCCATTCATCCGGTTCAATCCAGGACGCATGCGGCGGACAGTCTTTATACTGATAGCCTTCAATCGTTTTCGAGTAGATTTCTATCTTGCCGCTCGGCGTTCCGAGTGCGTTCATCACCGGATCGCTGCGGAAATCCGCGTAGCGCACATATTTGTTATTCTTTTCATTCTCACGCATTTCGATCAGTTTATTCTGCTGCCAGAACGCGTTGAACTGAGGCATGGCAACACGCTGGGCGCGGGCGGCTTTTTGCGCGACGTCATAGAACTGCTTCAGCCACGCCATTTCGTCTTTGCCTTCGGTGTAGACAGCTTTCCCCCCCGGCTTGAGCATCTCAGCCAGATCGGCAAATACGTCAAAATCACTACGCGCTTCAAACTGCGGCTCAATGACCTGCTTCATCGGTACCAGATGCTGGTTACTGTAATCACCGGTCATGGTCAGATCGTTACGCTCAAACGAGGTGGTGATTGGCAGAACGATATCGGCGTGTTTGGCCGCAGCGGTCCAGTAGCATTCAGAGATGACAACCAGTTCAGGCTTCTGCCAGGCTTTGATTAAGCGGTTGGTATCCTGATGATGGGTAAAGTTAGCGCCGCCCGCCCACCAGATCATTTTGATATCCGGGAAGGTTTGCTCTTTACCGTTATGTTGATATTTGCCGCCTGGGTTTTCCAGCGCTTCGACAATTCGCGCTACCGGCAGGCTGGTCACCGCATCGGAAACCGCCCAGTCATTACCTGCCGATGACCCACCCTCAATTTTGGCGGAGATCGCCGGTAAAACCCCACCGATGCGCGTTGGGTTACCGCCATTGGAATAGTGATAAGAGAACCCGAAGCCGCCGCCTTCGGTACCAATTTGCCCCAGCATCGCCGCCAGAGTCACCAGCATCCAGTGTTTTTGCTCACCGTATTGCTGGCGCTGAATCCCCCAACCTGCCATGAGCATGGTTTTGTTGCTGGAGAAAATTTCCGCCAGCTTTTCCAGTTGCTCAGCAGGCACGCCACACACGCCAGATGCCCATTCGGCGGTTTTCTCTACTTTATCGCTCTTGCCGAGCAGGTACTCTTCAAACTGCGGATATCCGGTAGTGTATTTTTCCAGGAAGGCTTTGTCGTGAAGGTTTTTCTTCACCAGCGTATGGGCGATCCCTAACATCATTGCCACGTCGGTCCCCATATGTGGCGCAATCCAGGTCGCATTATCACCAAAGAACTCGATGGTTTCAGAACGCATCGGATCGATGGCGATGACGCTTTTCCCTGATTTCTTCAGCAGATTAAAGTATTCGATCCCTTGTTCATCCGTGCTGCTCCAGGCAATCTTAAGGGTGTTGAGCGGGTTCATCCCCCACAGCACCACGACCTGACTGTGCTCAAGCACCATCGGCCAGGTGGTTTGCTGCTCATAAACCTCAACCGATCCCACAACGTATGGCATGATCACCTGCGCGGCACCGGTTGAATAATCTCCGGTATGCCCAGCGTAGCCACCGGCCATGCTCATATAGCGTTGCAGTAAGGTTTGCGCCTTATGCAGAACGCCGCTGGATCGCCAGCCATAAGAACCGGCAAATATCGAAGCGGGACCATAGCTGCTGCGGATCCGGCTGTGCTGTTCATGAATGAGCTTCAGCGCCTGTTCCCAGCTGACCCGCACGAAGGGATCGTTACCGCGTTTGCCATCCGCTTTACCCGGGTTTTCCAGATAGCTTTTGCGCACCATCGGATACTTCACGCGGATATTGGTATGAACCTGATCTGGCGCGGTTTGCTGTAATGAGTTCGGCACCGTTTTCGGCAACGCACCTTTTGAGGAAACCACTTTTCCATCTTTTACTTCCACGTATACCGCACCCCAACGTGCTGCCGTCAGGATTGCTCCGCCATTCTGGCCTTCGGCCCAGGCTGGCATTGGGATCACCGAAGAAATCGCCATTGTCCCGGTTGCCGCGCCAGCCGTCTTAATAAAGTCACGTCTTGTGAGTTTCATGATTTCTCCTGATTGATCGCTTATTTATTCATGTCTTTAGCGTTGTACTGGAAGTAACGGCTCAGGATATCCAGTTCGGTTTCACTGATATTGGTGCGGGCCCCCATCCCTTTGGCTACTGAAGGCCAGGCGTTAAGCGTGAAGTGATTCGCCGGAATTGGCGCATGACAGCCCGCGCAGTAAACATTGTCGAGTTTGCGCGCGTAATCCCACATAGGTTCACGGCTGGCGAGTGCGGAACCGCTCCATTCGCCCTGCAGCACGACATCTCGCCACGCATTGCCGTAGTCATCTTTTTTCCAGTCGGAGAGGATCTTCAGCGACTGTTGACCTTTTTCACTCAGGCTGGCAAGAATCAAACGCTGCCCTGCTGCGTAGTAAATAACCTGTTCACTTCCTTGCATCTGGCTACCGCGAATCTCGACCAGTCGCGCATTGTCCGTTGTTTTCAGGACCTGCATTTTGGTTGCCGGGTAAACAGTTCCCAGATCGCCAAGCGCGGTGTTGCTTACAGCATAAAGTTCAGTTGCTGAAGCTGGGGTGGAGGCTGACTGCGCTTCAAGTCCTTTAAGCGCACTGTCATCCATTTTTATTTCAGGTGGGAAATGGGCGACGCCTTTATGGCAATCAATACAGGTTTGCTTTTCCGCGATGCCCATTTTGTGCATCTTCTGAGCATCCGCGCTTTGTGCGGCAAGATCCATGGCGTCCATACTGTGGCAGCTACGGCAGGTCGCAGAATCATTAGCCTTGAGCTGTGCCCAAACGGTTTGCGCCATCTCCAGACGGTGTTCTTCAAATTTTTCCGGGGTATCGATTTTTTTGGTTATGAACTGATGATAAACATCTTTTGAGGCCCGCAGCTTAGCCACCAGAAAATCCAGACCGCCCTCCGGGATATGACAGTCCGCGCACTCTGCGCGAATGCCTTTCTGATTCTGGAAGTGAACCGAGCCTGTATATTCTTCGTAGGGCGCCTGCATCGTATGGCAAGACAAACAGAATTCTGTACTCGAGGTTTTATGTAATGTCCATTGCCCTGCCAAAACAATAACTGCACCAAGAACAATGCACAGCAGCATCGTCCATAGGATAGTTTTATTTATTTTTCTCATCTTTTAATTCCATCAGACGAATACCCTTTTAGAGGTAGACAATAAATATCCTAAAGCAGCTATTTATTGATATTCATCAAGCGCGGAGAGAAATGAGAATCAGCAAATGGGTAAGTTTGAAGAGGCTCGCATAATTAGTGAGAACGAAATGTAATTATTGTTTTTTCTTTAAAAACAGATTTTTAAACCACTTTCCAAGTTTATACATCTGTAAAGTAAGATGATGTCAGAATAAAAAATTACGGAGTTCATAACGCTGTTGAAATTACCCCCTTAACGGCCATCGTTATATAATTAAATATACAATGAAAAATATAAAAAAGCACCCTTTTCTATTTCGAGATGGCAAGCATTAACGAGGGGACATCTCTTTTGGTTTTGCTCAGAAATATATTCAAGATAGGCTTACAGTACATACTGCTTAATGACGCGCACTGATGCACACATCCTTGATCTGGTCACTTATTATACAGAAACAACTTTCGCTACACTCAGGGTAGAGGTAAAACAAACAGGAGGTAGTGAATATGTATCGCTCAATTCTGGTGCCCATTGATATCTCTGAAGCCGATCTCACTCGTCATGTTGTGCCGCAGGTCCAGGCGCATGCTAAAACCGCGAAGGTCCACTTTTTAGCCGTTATTCCTACCGTTCCGTTCTATGCCTCGCTGGGACTGGCCTACTCTACCGAATTTCCGGACAGAAGTGGTCTGCAGGCCAAGGCCAGCGAAAAACTCGAAGAAATTATTAAGCAGTTCAATATTCCTGCCGGCAGGACTCAAACCCACGTCGTTTACGGCCCGCCGAAGGATCAGATCCTCAAGCTGGCGGAGGCGGTTGACGCCGAGCTTATCGTCATCGCCTCACACAAGCCGGGGTTTAGCACTTATTTACTGGGTTCAACGGCGGCAGCCGTAGTCCGCCACGCGAAATGCCCGGTGCTGGTTGTGCGGTGATAGGGTTAAAACGGGAGCGAATGTGCTCCCGTTTTTCTGTGGCTCAGGCCATCACTCAGTTCTGATGATCCAGCCTGACAAATGACAGCAGCAGCTGGCTCAGCGCAGCGTAGAAACCAAAGTCATCATATCGGCGGCATTTAGCGGTGAACTCCGGTAACCAGCGTAACAGCCCCGCCAGCGTTTCTCTGCGCAACGCATCAATACGCTGACGGCTAACCCCTGGCTCACCAAGAGAAAAATGCAGATGGCTCAGCAGTTCGATAAAAATCGCCAGATGATCGGCTGATTCGCTAAACGTATCGCTTACCTGCATGCCCGCATCAGATAACAGTTGTTTAATGACCCCGTAGTTTGGCCCTTCTTCAAGATGAGCCGACGCATAGGGTAACGCGGCGTGTTTATCCGACATCAGGAACAGGCTGCAAAAATCAGCCGCCAGTTCCAGGGTAGAGTCTTCACGTACCTTGAGCGCGGCAATTTTCGCTTCCAGCAAAAGAACATCCGCCTCAAGCGACGGTTCACCTTTGAGTACGGTGAACCACTCCGTCATTTCGCTGGACTGCAATTGCGCTAATCCCTCACCGTCACGCTCCCGGGAAAACATTTGCGCCAACCATGCATAAACACAGGCCATCTGTTCTGTCGTCAGGGAGGTGTGTTTCATCATGACGTCACCTTCTGTGCCGGGACATATTCGCACTGCGCCACCATTTTTATCGGGCCGCTGAACGCCGTCACGTTATCCACCTTACCGGTATATTTCTCAATTTCCACCAGCGTAGTATGCGCACTGGTCGCCTGCGCCAGCTGAGACGTACCGATATCTAGGGTTAACACGTTCGGATTGCCGTATTTACACAGCGCTCCGATTTCTCCACCGTTATCAGGATCGTACCAGGCACCTTCATGGATGCGCGCCACGCCCGGCGAGTAGAGATCGGAGACAACCGCGCCGGCCAGCACTTGTCCACGCGCGTTAAATACACGAACTATATCGCCGTTGCGGATCCCCCTGGCGCTGGCATCCTGCGGGTTAATAAACACCGGCTCTTTGCCACCTACCGCGTAATGCTTGCGCAGCGCTTCGGACTCGCAGAGCTGTGAATGCAGACGGAAATCCGGGTGGACGGATTGCAGATGTAGCGGCCAACGTTGCGATCCAGGCCCACCGTGTGAACGTTCGATTTTCTCAAACCACATTGGATGCCCCTGACAATCGTCATATTGCATGTCGGCAATAGTTTTCGAATATATCTCGATCAAACCGCTCGGCGTCCCCAGAGGTTCAAGGTCGGGATCTTCGCGGAAGGCCTGATGACGGACAAACATCTGCGGATGTTCGAATTCAACGTACTCTTGCTGATTCCAGAAAACGTCGAAAGACGGAAGATGAACACCGCGTCCCTTCCCTTGCTGGCTTCCTTCCTGCCAGATGCGCTTCAACCAGCCCATCTCATCCAACCCTTCTGTGAACGCTTCTTCACGGTTAAAGCGGCGGCAAAGATCGCGGAAAATATCGAAATCATTACGCGCTTCAAACTGCGGCTGCACCAGCTGCTTCATAGCGATAATGCCGCGGTTGGAGTGGTTGCCATATTGGTCGAGATCGTTACGTTCAAACTGGGTTGTCGCCGGCAATACGATATCGGCGAATCGACAGGTCGAAGTCCACTGATTGTCGATGGCGATAACGGTTTCCAGCTTCCGCCAGCCCTCAATAATACGGTTGATCTGCTGGTGACGATGGAAAGGGTTGGTCCCGGCAAAAACGCACATCTTCAACGGTGGCAGCTTGACGGTTTTACCGTTCCAGTTAATGCTCTTGCCCGGCTCCAGAATCGCATCGATAAAACGCGCGATCGGGATAGTACTGCTGTAGCCCTTATAATCGGTGCTGTCATGTACCGGTGGAACGGTGGTAGAACCAGAAAATCCGCTCAGGATAACGCCTTTACGCCCTGGGGTGCCCGCGCCGTTGTAGTGCCAGCCAAAGCCAAATCCCCCCCCGGGTAAGCCAATTTGCCCGAGCATTGAGGCCAGCACCACGATCATCCACGCCCACTGTTCCCCGTGCTGCATACGCTGCACGCACCAGCCAGCAATAATTTGCGTTCTGCCGCCCGCCATCTGCCGCGCAAGTTCACGGATTGTCTCAGCATCAATCCCGCAGATTTTTTCCGCCCACTGGGCATCTTTAGGCTGTCCGTCACTTTCTCCCAGCAGATAAGGCAGAAATTGCTCAAACCCAACGCAGTAGTTCTCGAGGAAATGCTTATCGTAGAGCTTCTCGGTATACAGCGTGTGTGCCAGCGCCAGCTGTAGCGGCACATCAGCCTGCGGATTCACGGCGATGTGCTTAACCTTGTCGCGGCCCAGGTAGTCGTGAGTCGAGGTAATGACCGGGTCAACGCTGATGACCGAAATCTCGCCCCGCGCCACTTTATCCTTCAGTTGCTCGTAGTATTCGTAGACATCATGATCTGGACACCACCAGTTCGCCTGCTGGTTTTTGATGAGGTCAGAACCCCACAGCACAATGGTTTTGCTGTTTTCGAGTACCAGTGGCCAGGAAGTCTGCTGCTCATATACCTCCATTGACCCGACTACACGCGGCAGGATCACCTGAGCGGCACCGGTGGAATAGTCGCCCCCCGTACTCACGCTGTTGCCATGCAGCGCAATGGCACGCGCCAGCATCCCGGAAGCATTATGGAACATCCCGGTCGATTGCCAGCCGCTGGCCGTTAGCAGCGCGCTCGGACCATAAGTCTTCTGAATGCGCTCCAGCTCCTGATAGAAGAAATCCAGCGCTTCATCCCACGAAACGCGCACAAAGCGGTTATCTCCACGTTGCGAGGTATCGCTCTGATGGCGTTTACGCAACCAGTCCACGCGGACCATCGGGTAGCGAATACGCGCTCCACCGTGTACGTGATCCGGGAGTCCGGCGATCATTTTTGACGGGTATTTATCGCGCTCGAACGGCCTGGCTTCAATGAAACGACCGTCAACCACGGTGGCACGAATCGCCCCCCAGTGAGAACCGGTCAGAATCCCCTCTTTGACGCCTGCCCCCTGCACCTCTGCGGCATTAGCGCTACGCGGCGTGAGCAGCGAAGGCCCTAACATACCAGCTACGGTCAAGCCGCCCAGTTGCAGCAAAAAACGTCGGCGCGATGCCTGAAAGAGATCGTTATTTTTCATTGCTTTCTCCCTTATCGCCATGCGGCTTATCCGTAGTGTCAGAGGCATTCATCTGCAAATATTTCAGCAAGGTACGTTCTTCGCGTTTATCCAGACTGGTAAATCCAATCATGCCGTTCAACGTGCCAATCCAACCGTTAGCATCAAAGTGTTCTTTCTCTGGTGCACCGTGGCATTGGTTACAGGTTCCGTTATAGAGCGAGTCGGCATAAGCCCAGATAGGTTTGATATCGTTAACCATATCGCCCTTCTGCATCCAGGCAGTGGCCTGCAATTTACTCCATGGCGTATTCGTTTCCGCAACGGTGGTTTGCTCCAGCGTCTTCACGTGCTGCTGGATGTCGCCACGAATGGAAGCCACAAAAATGCGCTTGCCCGGCAGTTGCGCCAACACGCGCTGACGCCCATTACTCTCGGTCCAGCCCACAATTTCAATTTGCAGCCAGTCACCGTCACGCTTTAACACTTTCACTTCAGAAGCGGGCAGCAGTGAACCTGCAGGTTCTTTATCACCTTTGGCGGCATAAATAGGTTTGATGTCCAGAGAGTAGAGCGTCTCGCCATCGTCGTTCGCCCTGGCGCGTAACTCATCAAACTGCTTGCGGAAACCGCTGCTCATATCGGGAAGCTGGTGTGCAATACCTTTATGGCAGTCGATACAGGATTGGTTGTCCTTGGCCGCAATCTTCATCTGGCGCGCAGCTTCAGGATGTTGTTTCGCGTGGTCCATCGCATCATAGTCATGACAAGAACGACAGGTCGCGGAGTTGTTCTCCTTCATTCGCGCCCATTCGCGCTCCGCCAGCTCAGCGCGTTTGGCTTCGAATTTCTCTGGAGTATCAATAGAGTGGGCAACAAAGGTTTGGTAAATATCGTTGCTGGCCTCCAGCTTACGTTTCACCATGCCTGGAATATCGGATGGAATGTGGCAGTCATGACATTCTGCGCGCACCCCGGAGGCATTCTGAAAATGCGCAGACTGTTTATATTCTTCGTAAACCGGCTGCATACTGTGGCAGCTCACGCAAAACTCGGTAGAACTGGTTAATTTAATACCAACGTGCGGTAAGACGATCAGCGCAATACCGACCACAATCCCGATAACGACCAGCGCCAACACTGACCAACGTGCGCTCGGTCTGAGCAGCGCCCTCCATAGTTTCCGCATAATAGCCCCTGTAATCTTATGGTTTAGTTACAGAGGATCTTATTTCTCAAATGTGAACAGCAACACTGGTCAGGATGAATGGCTTACGGCACAATGTGAACAGATATGAACAGAAAGAGAACACCATCAGGATGCCGCATCACATTGTCATTGTTGAAGATGAACCCGTTACCCAGGCGAGGTTACAGGCATATTTTGAACAGGAAGGTTATCATGTCTCTGTCACCGCCAGCGGAGCTGGTCTGCGTGAAATCATGTCACAATATCCTGTCGATCTCATTCTGTTGGATATCAACCTCCCGGACGAAAATGGCTTAATGCTGACCCGCGCCCTGCGCGAACGCTCAACGGTGGGGATCATTCTGGTGACAGGTCGTAGCGATCAAATTGACCGGATCGTTGGCCTGGAAATGGGCGCTGATGATTATGTCACCAAGCCGCTGGAGCTACGTGAACTGGTGGTTCGGGTTAAAAATTTGCTCTGGCGTATCGATCTTGCCCGCCAGGCACAGCCGGAGACCAAAGATAACTGCTATCAGTTTGCCGGATACTGCCTGAATGTCTCCCGGCATACCCTGGAGCTGGGCGATGAGACGATCAAACTCACCCGCGCCGAGTATGAAATGCTGGTCGCCTTTGTCACCAATCCGGGGGAAATTCTCAGCCGCGAACGTTTACTGCGTATGCTTTCGGCACGACGGGTAGACAATCCAGACTTACGCACCGTAGATGTACTGATCCGCCGTTTGCGCCACAAGCTACGGGCTGATTTACTGGTGACACAGCACGGCGAAGGTTATTTTTTAGCGGCCGACGTGTACTGATACAGATAAACCGGACGGAACCCGCCAGGAGACAGCGAGCGTTGAACATGCTGGCTGTCGGCATTTTTCGGGGTGAGCACCAGGATCGGCGGACTGATATTTTCCGGTACCGGTTGCCCTTGTAGCACCCTGATCGCCTGTTGAATCGCCAGTTCACCTTGCCAGACCATCTGATCGCTGGCAGCCATAATGATTCTTTCGCGTTTAAGTCCGCGATACACCTGATGCGACAGGTAAAAAGAGACCACGGTTAGCGGCGTCCCCGGATTCCGCTTCTCTCCCATCGCCGCTTCCGCAGCAATTGCCGTACCGGCAACCACATCGACATCCGGGTGACGCTCAAGCATCTCCTGCAACAGGTTGCGCTGAACTTCAATATCATTATCCCCCAACGCCACATCCACGATGTTCACCTGACTACCGGCAATCGCCTGACGGAATCCTGCCACCATTTCGCGGCTGCCTCCGGCGCCATCAGGTCCTGGCAATAGCAGAACCTTTAACGGTTTGCCGCCGCTCCACTTGACCAGATAGCGGCCCGGCTGGTACCCCATCTGGAACCACGGAACACCGACCCGTGCTTTCACCGTCGGATCGTCTATCGCATTCACTACCTCAATGACCGGCAACGCGCCTACCTGCGCGGAAAGATCCGGGAAAGTCGTCGTGCTGCTACCCAGCAATATGGCATCTGCTCCCCATTGCTGGCACTGGGCGATTTGTGTTTTTTGCGTGGAGAACTGACGATACCCTCCCGCCTCTAACACCTTCAGACTTACTCCGTATTTTCTCGCCGCCTCAAGCATGCCGTAATTCACTGAAAGCCAATAGGAGTCTTTCAGGCTGGGATACAGCGCGCATAGTTTCCAGACTTTGTTTGCAGTAACGTCCGATTGCAGTTCCGGGACTGCCTGCTGCGTATCCTGCCAGCGCAGCAATGCGGCCCCAGCCGCATGACTCAAACCGGGAAAAAGCGTGATTAACAGGAAAACCAATACGCGCATGATAGCCTCAACATTGATAAGGCTTTATCCTAGTTGCTTTCCACTTTTGGACTCAACCTTTTTAATCTGTGGCGACCAGACAGTGAATTTATCTCTGACCAAACGACTGTGGATAGGCTTTGCGCTGATGGCGGCACTGACTCTCATCAGTACGCTGACAGGCTGGTATAACCTGCGTTTTGTCAGCCAGGTTGAGCAGGCCAATACCCAGGCGCTAATTCCAACCATGGATATGGCACGCCAGCTCAGCGAAGCCAGCGCCTGGGAACTGTTTTCCGCACAAAATCTGACCACCGCAGACAATGGAAATATGTGGCTGGCTCAGGGGAGAATGTTAACCGCCCAGAGTCTGAAAATAACCACATTACTCAAAACCCTTCGTGAGCAGGGCTTTGATACTTCTGCCATTGAACAGCAGGAGAAAGAAATCGCCCGGTCGTTAAGCCATCAGGGGGAGATGGTTGGCGAACGCCTGAAATTACGCGCTCAACAGCAACAACTCAGCCAGCAAATTATTGAGGCCACCGCTGACGTTGCCGAAATGGCACGCGGTCAGGCCAGTAATGCCGCCACGTCGGCGGGAGCGACACAGGCCAGCATTTATGATTTGATTGAGAGCCATCAGGGGCAGGCCGCTGAACACGCGCTGGACAGGCTCATCGATATCGATCTGGAATATTATAACCAGATGAATGAACTGCGCCTGAGTGCGCTACGCGTGCAGCAAATGGTGATGAATCTGGGGAATAACCAGGCGCAGAATAACCTGGCTGCGCTGGAAAACCAGTTGAATGCCGCCGTCAGAGTACTTCAGCGCCGACAAATACGTATTGAAGATCCCGTGGTGCGCACTCAGGTGGCCAACACCGTCAATACGATTAGCCGTTATGTTGAGCTGCTGTCCCTGTATCGCCAGGATAATGACATCACGACCCAATTGCAGATCTTATCGCAGAATAATATCGAGCAATTTACCCGTTTCAGTAGCGAAGTCAGCCAGTTGGTGGAAATCATCGGCCAGCGTAATCAAAGCGGACTGGCACATCTCAAACAGGCCAGCCAGCGCGGGCAACACTTGCTGCTGCTGTTAGGTGGCGTGTCATTATGTTTGCTGATTCTTATACTTTGGCGTGTGGTTTATCGCTCAGTCACTCGACCACTGGCACAGCAAACCCAGGCGTTACAGCGTCTGCTGGAGGGGGATATTGACTCCCCATTCCCGGAAACCGCAGGCGTTCGTGAACTGGATACCATCGGGCGGTTGATGGATGCCTTTCGCGGCAGCGTTCACGCCCTCAATAGCCATCGCGAACATCTGGCTGCACAGGTTAAAGCTCGCACCACAGAGCTGCGTTCTATGGTATCTGAACACCGACAGGCCCGTGCAGAAGCTGAAAAAGCTAACCAGGCAAAATCGGCGTTTCTTGCCGCCATGAGCCATGAAATACGCACCCCGCTGTATGGTATCCTCGGCACTGCGCAGTTACTCTCAGACAATCCCTCCCTGGCACAGCATCGGGAAAATCTACGCGCAATCACCGACTCGGGCGAGTCTTTGCTGACCATCCTCAACGATATTCTGGACTATTCCGCCATCGAAGCCGGTGGAAAAAATGTGGCAATAGGCGATGAGCCTTTTGAACCCAAACCCTTGCTGGAAAGTACGCTTCAACTCATGAACAGCCGCGTTGCTGGTCGCCCGGTCGTGCTGGTTGCGGATTTTGCCGATGACGTTCCCGCTTCCCTGCGTGGTGATCCGCGCCGCATCCGGCAAATCATTACTAATTTATTAAACAACGCACTACGCTTTACCGATCGGGGACACATCATCCTGCGTAGCCGATGTGAGGGCAAAAACTGGTACATCGAGGTTGAAGATACGGGATGTGGAATTGACCCTGCCCGCCAGCACGATATTTTTCAGCCGTTTGTTCAGGTAAGCAGTAAACGAGGTGGAACCGGACTCGGACTAACCATCAGCGCCAGTCTTGCCCAGGCAATGCAGGGAGAGCTGAGCGTCACCAGCACACCCGGCGTCGGGAGTTGTTTCCAGCTGCGTCTGCCATTGCGGGCAACCACGATGCCCATCATGAAACCCGCACAACGCTCCATATCTTTACAGGGCTTACGCTTATTGCTTATCGAGGATAATCCTCTTACACAACGTATCAGTACTGAAATGCTCATCCTCAATGGCGCACAGGTTACTGCTGCCAGCAGTGCCGCTGAGGCGCTAAAAATATTGCAGGAAGATACACGCTACGATGCAGCTCTGGTTGATTTCGATCTTCCTGATATCGACGGGATCACGCTGGCACAGCAGTTAGCCCACGACTATCCGGCACTTAGCTTGATCGGCTTTAGCGCGCACGTCATCGACGAAACGCTAAGCCAAAGAACCAGCACCCTGTTCCTTGGCATTATTCAAAAACCAGTCCCCCGGGATGAACTCAGTCGACTTATTACGCATTATCTGCACGGTAGTGCGACTCTCCCGCTTGCATCAGAAAATGACAACAAACGGTTAGATTTTCAGCAATTGGCTGGAGATATCCAGGTTATGGGGTGGCAAAAGGTGCACGAATGGTTAGCGCTCTTTAAGCAACACACTCTTCCTGTATTAGATGAGATTGACGCTGCCCGCGCAGCACATGACGACGAGCGGATAAAACGTCTGACGCATCAGCTAAAAAGCAGCTGCGCCAGCATGGGAATGCGCTCAGCCAGCACGATGTGTGCAGCACTTGAACAGCAGCCGTTGGGTGATTTTTCACTCAGAGAGGAGATCCAACAAAGTCTTTATGAGGTAGAACGTTGGCTGGAAGCAGAAAAACCGTCCCGCGCGTAACGGTACGTTGAAGCTGAGCATAGGGACTGACTTTGAATGGTACGCCCTGTAGGATTCGAACCTACGACCTACGGCTTAGAAGGCCGTTGCTCTATCCAACTGAGCTAAGGGCGCATTGCGAAGTGATTACTTCATGCAGATGAAACGCGTGAATTATACGGTCAGCGCCTGCTGAGTCAATGCCTTTTGTTTCAGTTGCTGGCGAAGTGAACGAATGTTGATTTTTTCTGCTGGTTCAAGGGTATCCAGGAAATCGCCTGGTAACAACTCAGCCCACGAAACGCCAGATTTAGGGATACATGTATTTAGAATATTTATGATTTTGCTTAACATTCCCTTACCCCTCCAGCGGTTCAGGAACTCTTTAATGTTAAGTATCGCCATCAAGGAAGAAAACAGTCACTTTGAACATGGACTAAAAATTATCATCTCCCATTTGGCAAATCAGTGGCATCAGGAGATTTGCTTTTTGCCTGTCGAGGATATCGATCGCGCTGACATCGCGTTTATTTCCCTGGATGAAGATTGGCTCAGCGCCGATTGCTATCAGATTCCGATCCATACCCGCCGCCAACACCGGGTTGTCATCTGCAACAGAAACGATAAAGATAAGCTGATGTTCCGGCCCTGCCTGTACATGTTGCCACTGATCTATCGGGAAGATGACGTTGAGGAAATGACTAAAAAATTAGTCCTCATCCTGCAAAAACGTGCGCTGCGCAACAACGTGCCCGCAACTATCTGCCATTACTGCACCACTCGCAACTTTTCTATCGAAGAACGTCAGTTCTTAATGTTTCTCGCCAGCGGCTATACCTTAGCCGAAACGGCTCACTTGCTCTCGGTAAGCGAAATTCAGGCTAAAGCCACCCGTCGCAGCATTATGAAAAAGCTGCATGTGAAAAACGATCAGCAATTCTTAAGATACATCCGGGCGCATCTGAACTTTCTACAAAATTAGGTGGCATCTCTCTGCCTGATTTTTTATTGAGAAAAATCTCATCACCAATTAAGTATCGGCACCTACTGTACCTATCTCCATGCTGCCAGAATAATCCTAGCTTACTATTTCCGGGGTAACAGAAAGACACACCCGGTAATATTTTATCTAATCCCATAGAGAGGTTGAACTGGATAAAACGACTTTTTGGGCATTGAGTAAGACATCAGAAAACTTCCGGCAGATTATTCTGATGGGATACGCAATTGCCAGTCTGATGATTGCTGAAGCATTGAAACCCAACAGCACAAGGAAACTCGCCTTTACGCTGGAGAAAATTTGGGTCAGGGATGTTTATAGTCGGCAATTTATCCAGACCTGCCGCAACAGAAATGGAATGGAAAAGGATGCACAGCGCAAAACGCCGGGATCGACATCGCCGTATACGAAACACTAACTGTACCTGGCAATATCCTCACTACACATCACAAGTATTTGACCAACTTGAGTATCTGACGCAAAAACTCGAATACACATTACCGAGTGACACTATATCTCAGGCGATTATTACGACAGATTACTATCTGGCCTATACGCTGGGTCGACATTTATTTTCAGGAGCACGTACCGCGATCTTCCAGACCATTGAATCGGCCAAAGTCAGCCTGCGAGAGTCGGTAATTAGTCAGTTAGTGGTTGATATGGAAGGTTTAACAATCTCTTATTTTGATGTTCTGGAGTATCTGCGCCAGCTAATTAAACCGCGGAATAACATCCAAATCTTCATATTGCTTTCCCGCCACGATGAAGACCTAATCCCTTTTATTTCTCTGTCCGGTCCATTTTATATCTTGTCACGTAGCCTGCGCCTCCCGGAGATGCGCCGCGCTTTATTGTCGCCAGTCCTTAACTATATTCACTCCAGGCACATAAACCAGCTCGATTGGGAGATGGTGGAATTACTTTTACAAGGTAACTCCTTAAAAGAGATTGCTTTGTTACAAGCTCGCCCCTACCACCGTATCATCTATCGCCTGAACCAGCTGATTGCGCGTCTGGGCTTAGCAAACCGGCAGCGTTTTTTGCACCTGATACATCGCCTCAGCGTTACCTCTGCTCATTTAATTTAACACCATAACCCTATGTGCCATAAGATTTTTTAGGAAATTACTTATTTTTATATGAGATAAAAGATCTAAATTTCACAACTATTTAATATTTACAACTATTCCTGGTATTATGCTAACTTCCACCACCCCAGTAAACCATACTGATTCTGTGCATATCAGCACAAATAGCGTCATTCCCACCTTAACAAATCCTAAACAATTAGTTTATTGTATTGTTTTTACCATTTAAAAATTTTTTTCAGTCTGCCATAATTCAAACAGCAGTAAAATAATGCCAATAGTCATTAACACATCTGGATCTTTTAGAACATCCTAACTGACATTAACAACCTGAATGTTGTAAGCCTTTTCCGAAAGAACAGAGCAGGTATAATCCCCATAGTTTTCTGATTAATTGTTAGTTTTCCCAGTGTGAAATGGATTTTCCACAAATTCATTGTTCTGTAGAAGAGCAACCGAATAAACAAGGATGAAATAATATTTATTCGACTCTCCCTCAGAACAACCCTTGGCTATTTGACAATATTATAACGCCTGATGTTTTATAAAATTATCAAGATACGCATACAGTTTGAGGCATACAACAATGAAACCAGCATCCGTTATCATTATGGACGAACACCCTATTGTCAGAATGTCGATAGAAGTACTACTTGAAAAAAACAGTAATATCCAGGTTGTGTTGAAGACCGATGACAGCCGTACGGCAATAGAGCACCTGCGCACTTACCCTGTCGATCTTGTCATTCTGGATATTGAACTACCTGGTTCAGATGGATTTACATTACTCAAGAGAATAAAGTCTCTGCAGGAGAATACTCGGGTGCTGTTTCTCTCCTCCAAATCGGAGTCTTTTTATGCCGGGCGTGCTATCCGGGCCGGTGCAAATGGTTTCGTCAGTAAACGAAAGGATTTAAATGATATCTACAATGCGGTAAAAATGATTTTATCGGGATATTCTTTTTTCCCTTCAGACACCCTTAACTTCATTAACAATATAAATATGAAAAAAGGTGTATTGAATGACATGCCGCTCTCTAATCGCGAAGTTACGGTTTTGCGTTATCTGGCAAATGGGCTCTCTAATAAGGAAATTGCTGAGCAGCTGTTACTCAGCAATAAAACGATTAGTGCTCACAAAGCTAACATCTACGCCAAACTCGGCTTACATACTATCGTTGAGCTGATCGATTACGCAAAAATGCATGAATTAATGTAATAGCACTCCCGGCGAGACTTCGTTCGGGAGCGTTTTATCCGCGCATTGATTAGTTATAGTTAATCATAAATGTGGCATCGGCCCTGGCGAGGCCTGGCTGAACCCCGTCTGCTAACGCGATATAGTTGGCGAAAAAGGTCAGCGTGGCATTGCCGTTCTCATCAATCCCTACGGTTTGGCTGGCCTGCTCGAGCGGTAATCGCGTACGGTCACTGTCATGCAGTTCGATCGCCACCTTTTGCGCCATCACCGCGTCATCAAGCGCCAGCAACGTCGTACCGGGGGCCGGAGTACCAGAAAACGTTATTGACGCGGATCCCGGTGGGCAGCCTTCCAGCTTCAGCGTAAACGCGACTGGTTGGGTAGTATCCCCGCTGGTCTGTAACTGCTTTGTTGGCCAGGTGCCCAATTCAACCGACTTATTGCTGTCGCTGGCAATCACCGCACAGGTAAAGTCCACCACGTTTCCGCGCAGTTCAATATTGATTTCGCCCAGCGATGAGGCCGCATGGCACAACGAGCTGAATGTCAGTATGGGCAGCATCACCAGAAGCGCCCATGAAGTTGGCGTTTGCTTGTTAGTCATAATCTACTCGCAGATAGCCACGGGCAGTAAAAGGCCCTTCAGTAGGTTTATTCCCCGTCACGCTGACCGGCCATGTCCGAATACTCACGTTTGCCGCGGCGTTATCATCCAGTTGAAATGGGATCGTGCTGGACAGATTATTGGGCGTCAGCGGTCTACCGGTTTTGTCGGCGACAATGAACCCTAAGTCAGGATTGTCCGATACCATCATTTGCCCGGAGGCTTTCTCGGCCTCTACCCGCATGGTTAAGTAGGCCTGTGCGGCGACGTTGGTGCATTTTATCGCCACCGTTTTGGTCTGCGGATTAATGCCTTCGGGACGGTTTCCTGCCCCCGCCTTGCTGAACAACGATGCGCCAATATCGCCAAAATCAAACTCGACAATCTGCCCTGCGTTCACCTCACAGTTTTGTGGAACCTCCACCTTACCGCTGTAGCTGATGGTATAAACCGGCGTGCTTAGCGCATCTCCGGTACTGGTCGTGACATAGACTCTGAACATGGTCTGGCGCGGGATCGGCACCATGTTAATAAACGAGCGGATCACTTTGAGTTTAAACACCAGGTTTGAATCCTGTACGCCAAAAGGCTTCTGCTTCGAAACGTTCGAGTCAACGCCCATACGGATATAATTTCGCGGAGGATAAAACAACCCGGCATTGCTGTCGGTGATGCTCATGGCCCCCAGCAGGTAGTCATTGAGCTTCAGATACTGAAAACCACCCTCGGTACTTTGAACCGGAAGTTCAGTGACATAGCTTCGATAGGTGTAATTCACCGTTGTCCCAGCCGGACAGGTGGCATTAACGCCAACCCAGCCCGATTTTTCCGGTAACGTCACCACCTGCCCCGGCTGATTATTGCTGCTGTTAAAGACGTTCGACAGATCGTAAAAAACATCCGTTGGTGTGCCATTCGAGTTTTGGCAGACCGTCGCCCAGGACGAATGAGCCATCAGCAGTAAAGCGCTTCCCAGTAACAAACCTGTTTGTCGTTTCATCGTATTATTCCTGTCGTGCCGTTGGAGATTCGCACGTCACGTTCGTGAGCGTCACCGCCTGTTTCAGACTCTCCTCAGGCAAGGCATAGTGCGCCACGCAGCGAGCGTTAGCGCTTTCCCCCCATTGGATCAGCAATTCGCCTTTTAGCGGTAAGCCGCTCAGGTAGATTTGTCCGTCTTCGCCCACCATACTGGTCACGCCGCTGGTGTTTTCACGCACAACGGATCCAAATGGCACAGGTTTACCTGCATATTTCGCGGTTATCAGCGCCCGCACGCCGATACGTGTATCAAACGCTGCTCGCACCAATGCCCCTTGCGTTGGCACGACGCTGCTAACGTTATTTTCCACATCGGTATTGTTGTTCATTGAATTGGTATCTAACGCGACGCGGTTATAGCGATAAACGGTGGCATACGGCATCACCGCGTATCCGCGCCAGTCGGTTTGCACGCCGGTCTGGTTTTCTATCCGCACACCCTGCGCGCCAGGTGCTTTAACCAGCACATTGGTGTCCCCCAGCGGCTGACTGAGGGTAATACCGTCCGCATGCCCCACCACGCCGCCGGAGAGCTGCCAGTTATAGTCATGTTGATCGCGATCGTAGTTGTATCCCACGCCCAGCGTGCCATAAGCCGCCTGCCAGTTGGCGCTGGCGTTTCCGCTGTAACCGTTGGTGCTGCTGTGCCCCTGATTCACGCTATAGCTCAGGTTGCGTCCATCCAGTAACGTACCGCCGATCCCGCTCTGCCAGCTGTTTTGTCCGTTGCTGTTGCGGTTGGCATTAAAAGTGGCGTAGGTGCGATCGAGCGCGTTATCACGCGAGTAGCGCCGTCCGCTTAGCAGGCTGAACGGCACTGACATATTGAATGCCAGAATACGGTCGGTGTCGGAGATGCCTACCGATTCATTCCACGACCAGGAGAGTGAATAGCTAATTCCCTGCCAGCCGCTGGCATAGCCCACCTGATACCAGGTATTGGTGTCTGAGGTATTCCAGTACGTTTGCTGACTCCCCGAAACATACAGCGAGCCGTAGTCTCCCAGGTTCTGCGAAATGTTAATCTGGAAGCGGCCCTTTTTGCTGTAACTCAGGTTGTGGTAACTCTTCACATCGGGCACGTCGTGGCGATTGCCTTCGCTGTCGTATTCATACTCATACCCTTCCATGCTGCGATACGCGACATCGTCGAGGGTATAGAAACCGCGCGTTGAGTAGCGATATCCCAACAGTTGGAAGTTTGTACCAAAGTTGTTCAGCGATTTTGCATACAGAAAACGCAAAGACTGCCCCTGATGCGTACTGTCATCCGCCAATTGACTGCGCGCATGGGTTAAATCCACAGAAACCGCCCCCCAGTCCCCCAGGTTTCGGCCGGTGCCTAAAACTACCGCGGTGTAACGTGAGGCCAGCTGCGTACCGCCATAAGCGGTGTAGCCTTCTGGTAACCCGGCAATTAATGTTCCCTGGAAAAAGAACGGTGAAGATTGCTGGCTATTGCCGCTGCGAAAATCCCCGGCAACCACGTCGTATTTGAAACGCCCTTCTCGTTGTAACAAGGGAACCGTGGAGTACGGCACCGTATAGCGCTGCTGGCTGCCGTCCTTTTCGTCCACCGTCACCTCAAGGTCACCGCTGGATGACGTCGGGTTGAGATCGGTTATCGAAAAAGCGCCCGGTGACACATAGCTTTGATAAATCACATAGCCATTCTGACGAATGGTCAGTTTCGCTGCGGTACGCGCAATGCCGCGAACGGTTGGCGCGTAGCCCTGTAAGCTGTCGGGATACATACTGTCTGAGGAATAGAGCCGCGCCCCGCGAAATCCGACGCTGTCAAAAACGTCGTTGCCGGTGTTGCTGTCGCCCATCACCAGTTCACCCTTCAGCGGGATAATCGCGCGCTGAAGCCATGTACCGATATTTTTCCAGCTTTGTGAGTGGTATCCGTCACCTTTGGAATAGCTCCATGCGCCGTTATTTCTCAAGCGCCAGGGGCCATAGTTCAGGCCACTGAGCATACTTAAGAAATAGCTGTCAGTGTCACTGCCGCGGCTGCCGGTAAAGCTGTAGTTGACCAGCGCAGCCGGGATCCCTTCATCCCACTCCTCCGGCGGAATATAGCCACGCGCGCTGTTTAACATTGACGCCTGCGGCAGGCTGACGTTCAAGCGCAGGGTAGAAAAATCAAATGCAATCTCACTGCCTGGAATCGCCTCAGGTAGATTGATGCAGGTATCGTTCGGATCCTTACTGAGTGCCGGAAATGCGGTGATATTGACGCCAAGGCGCTTCACCCAGTCGAGTCCAAAACACGGCATCAGCCCACCAGACTTCTCCCCGGCTTTTCCCGCGCTGGTCGTAAAACGAATATCCTGAGTGGCAACAAACTCATCGTTGCGCCAGATATCCACGCGATAAACGCCTTCAGGCTGATGATTGCCTTTTTCAAAACGTGATAAATCCGCCACGGTTGCCGTATCCGCAGATAAAAAGGCCGGATTAAAATAGCTTTCCCCATGGCTTAAAGAGGGAAAGAGCGCCGCCAGCGTGGACAACGCCACCCCCGCCAGCGGTGGCGTAACCCCCGGTAACAGGCCAGGAAAATACGTTGTCTTATTCATCGTTATCTCAACGCACGCTAACCGTTTGGGCCGGGGTCACGGCGCCATAATCATTGACCGTCTGGAACGTGACGTTGCCCTGAACGCCCGTTGGTAGCAGGACCTGCGCATCACTTTTCGGCGCGACCATCACGTTATCAACCTTCGTTTTCCCCACGTTGAGATTGACCAAGGTGACGTAATACGCTGACGGATTATTGATTTTCAGGTGGTTGCCGGTACGGGAGAATTTCAGCATCCCGGGCGCATCTTCCGGAATTTGCGGCAGATTATTCGGACGGACAAAAAGCTTGATGCGGGACAGAATCGCCAGTTGCAGAACGTTTTTACCCTCAAGGCTGTTTTTATTGACTGACGGAATGGCTTTCACATTCATCCAGAACAGCGATTCACGGTCTTTGGGCAGCGGAACACCTGCATAGATGATACGCAGCGTGTTTTCGCTTTTGGGTTCGCTGACGAACAGCGGAGGCGTAACCACAAACGATTTTTCTTTAACGCCTGCGCTATTCTCGATCCATGAATTGACCAGGTAACGTTCTTTGGTATCACTATTGCTAATAGACAGGGACGTTTGTTTGGCATCGGCTGGATAAATAACGCGGGTGGCACCTAATGCAATGCCTCCGGCAGCCTGAACACTGGCAGCAGAAAATAAGGCCAGTAAAAGGATAAAACCTGATTTTAGATAATTAAACATAGCTACAAATACCTTTGGTGTGATTATCGTTGGGAAATTAATCAGGGATAAACCAACGTAAACCACACGTCTGAACGAAGCGTTCCCGGCGTTATATTTTCCGAGACAGCCCGATAACGAGCAGTGAAATGAAACGTCATCTCTTGCGTTATAATCGGCGCATAATGAAGCGGCAGCGCATTCGGAATAATTTGCTGTTGGCGCTCATCAAATAACGCCAGACCGATCCCCGAAGCCGCAGACGCATCACCACTGGCAAGAAAAACCTGCGGATCTTCTGCTGGTGTCACACCTGCAAACGCAATCCCAACGTGGTCATAAACATCGGAGCTGCATGACGTTAAGCGCAGTGAAAACGGCACGCTGGTAGAGGCAAAGCTTCCCGTCCCGGAGAAAGCATTGGTGCGATACCGCCCCATTTGCACCCGCAAATTTTGGCTGTCGGTAGCGACCGTACAGGCACCATTGACGAGCTGCCCCCGTAAGTGAAGGCGACCACTTTCCAGTATTACCGTATGTGCAAACACAGGCAGTACGCACAGCATTCCCGCCAGCGCCACGCCTTTCCCTATCATCTGCCGCATCCTTCATCATCCCCGGAAATTGCCTCATCCAGTGAGGCGAACGTCATCCTTGCGCAAATCAGAACGGCTTATTCGTACTTCATGATGAACGTCGCGTCGGCATTTGCCTGACCCGGCGTAGCGCTGGTGGCTGTGGCTTTGTAACGCGCAGAGAAACGCAGGGTGTTGGTCCCTTCTACCAGCGCCTGAGCGGTAGAGAAGGTAGCTCCATCCGGCTTCAGCGCGGTGGACGTATTGTCCAGGATCTCAATCCCGACACCGCTGGCAGTGGTACCGTTATCTGCAGAAGTGACAGCCAGCAGGTTGTTGTTGGTAATATCGGATTGACCAGAGAAAGCCACGGCTGCGGTTGCGGCAACTTTTGGGTCACAGTCGTTCAGCACGATGGAGAACGGAATTTGCGCCGTTGTATCGCCAACTGCGGTAAAACTGGCGGTACGATACTGGCCTAAGGTGACAACCTGATCGGATGACTGAGTACTGACTGCACAGGCTGCATTGACCAGTTCACCTTCAAAATGCACAGTACCGCCGCTAACGCTTACCGGATCGGCTGCAACCGCTGCACCTGCAACTAACATCAGGCTGGCAATAACAGAAGAGGTCATTAATTTACGTTTCATGGATTTCCCTTGAATTACACACATCCGGCTCCGGCATCCTGCGGGATCCGTTTGAATCATTATCGACATTAAATGTCAGGCTAATTATCTCTGCATCCTGTAAAGATATATATCGCAAGAGAATTAGCTAACCTTTTACCCCAACTCTCCTGAGTATTTGATTCACTAATTAATCTTCGCGAATATGACTATTCGTCACAGGGTTAAATTAAACATTTCAATTAATGAAAAATACCTGCAAATCCTTTTATTGACCCTGGCCAATTCTTATTGGGACCTAAGAAAAATCTGGGTGAATATTACTTAAATGCTCCCATAAAGGTACGTAACAGACTGGTTTATGGCGCATTACCCCTGAAAACACCAGGGTGATGCATTGTTTCATTCACGTTAATTTTAATTCGCATGCTCATTAATTACCTGGGAGACTTCAGCCTCTGTGCTGATCCGATTCTCTGACCATGACACCCGTTATCGCACGTAAAAACGCAAACGAAAACTGACAGCACGCCCCGCTTCTGACAAAATAGTGACATCCCCTTCGGTTTAACGTAACAGACGGAATTCTCTCTCTGATGGCAGCAAAGATTATTGACGGTAAAACGATTGCGCAGCAGGTGCGCTCTGAGGTTGCTCAAAAAGTTCAGGCGCGTTTAGCGGCTGGATTACGCGCCCCAGGCCTGGCTGTTGTGCTGGTAGGTAGCAACCCGGCTTCGCAGATTTATGTTGCGAGTAAACGCAAAGCCTGTGACGAAGTGGGGTTTGTCTCCCGCTCCTATGACCTGCCTGAAACCACCAGCGAGGCGGAGCTTCTTGAGCTGATCGATACGCTCAATGCAGATACCACCATCGACGGTATCCTGGTACAACTGCCTTTGCCGGCGGGTATCGACAACGTGAAAGTGCTGGAACGTATTGCGCCAGATAAAGACGTTGACGGTTTCCACCCGTATAACGTCGGTCGTCTGTGCCAGCGCGCGCCGCGCCTGCGCCCATGTACTCCGCGCGGTATTGTTACCCTGCTTGAGCGTTACAACATCGATACCTACGGTCTGAATGCCGTGGTCATTGGTGCCTCGAATATTGTCGGTCGCCCAATGAGTATGGAGCTACTGCTGGCTGGGTGCACCACCACCGTCACCCACCGATTCACCAAAGATCTGCGCCGCCACGTAGAAAATGCTGACCTGCTGATTGTTGCCGTCGGTAAACCGGGCTTTATTCCTGGTGAGTGGATCAAAGAAGGCGCGATTGTGATTGATGTCGGCATCAACCGTCTGGAGAATGGTAAGGTTGTTGGCGATGTGGTCTTTGACGATGCGGCCGCACGAGCGTCATATATCACGCCGGTCCCCGGCGGCGTAGGACCAATGACGGTCGCCACACTTATCGAAAACACGCTGCAGGCGTGTGTTGAATATCATGATGTAAAGGACGTTTAAGATGGCCACATTTTCACTGGGTAAACACCCACACGTTGAACTCTGCGATTTGCTGAAGCTGGAAGGCTGGAGCGAAAGTGGCGCCCAGGCAAAAATTGCTATTGGCGAAGGGTTAGTGAAGGTCGATGGCGTTGTTGAAACGCGTAAACGCTGCAAAATCGTTGCCGGACAGACCGTCAGCTTTGAAGGCCACAGCATTAACGTCGTGGCGTGACCCTAAGTGCCGGATGAGGTTAACACCGTATCCGGCCACTTCCCCCTCTCGTTTTCAGATAATGACTTCATCCCCACTTCACAGTGAACTGATAGCATGTTGTTTTTCCATACGAAGCGATCATCATGCCCACTATCGTTACCCACGCGGCCGTTCCGCTCTGTTTAGGGTTAGGTCTCGGACTTAAAGTCATCCCCCCACGATTACTGTTTGCTGGCATCGTTCTGGCCATGCTGCCAGATGCCGACGTGTTGTCATTTAAGTTCGGCGTCGCCTACGGCAATGTGTTTGGCCACCGGGGATTTACCCACTCACTGCTGTTCGCCTTCGTGGTACCGCTGCTCTGCGTCTTGATTGGCCGACGATGGTTTAAGGCGGGATTGATTCGCTGCTGGCTATTCCTGACGGTTTCACTGCTGTCGCACAGTCTGCTGGATTCTGTCACCACCGGCGGTAAAGGCGTCGGCTGGCTGTGGCCGTGGTCGGATGAGCGCTTCTTCGCGCCATGGCAGGTGATTAAAGTCGCCCCGTTTGCGTTATCACGCTACGCCACGCCGTACGGGCACCAGGTGATCATGTCGGAGTTGATGTGGGTATGGCTGCCGGGAATCGTAATGATGGGTGTGCTGTGGTGGTATCGGAAACATTAATCTGCCGGATGCGACGCGATGCGTCTTATCCGGCCTACACGGCCCGGTAAGCGTAAGCGCCACCGGGCATTACAGAGTTACTTACGACGCCAGGTGGTACCCTGCGGACCGTCTTCCAGCACGATGCCCATCTCGTTGAGACGGTCACGCGCGGCGTCAGCTGCCGCCCAGTCTTTCGCCTTACGTGCATCCAGACGCTTTTGGATTAACGCTTCAATTTCAGCGATTTCACCGTCATCCGCCTGCGCACCGCTTTGCAGGAACGCTTCTGGATCCTGTTCCAGCAGGCCCAGTACGCTGGAAAGCTTACGCAGATCCGCAGCCATGCCGTTAGCCGCCGCCATATCTTCCCCCTTCAGACGGTTAACCTCACGTGCCATATCAAACAGCACGGAGTAGGCTTCCGGGGTGTTGAAGTCGTCGTCCATCGCTTCAATAAAGCGCGCTTCAAAGGCTTCGCCACCGGCTGGCGCAACGGATTTGTCGGTGCCACGCAGCGCGGTATACAGACGCTCCAGCGCAGAACGCGCCTGCTTGAGGTTCTCTTCGCTGTAGTTTAACTGGCTACGGTAATGACCAGACATCAGGAAGTAGCGGATGGTTTCGGCGTCGTAGTATTTCAGCACGTCGCGAACGGTAAAGAAGTTGCCCAGCGATTTGGACATTTTCTCGCGGTCAACCATCACCATCCCTGAGTGCATCCAGTAATTAACGTACTCACCGTCATGTGCACAGGTGGACTGAGCGATTTCGTTTTCATGGTGCGGGAACATCAGGTCCGAACCGCCGCCGTGAATATCGAAATGGTTGCCCAGTTGTTTGCAGTTCATCGCCGAACATTCGATGTGCCAGCCCGGACGGCCCGCGCCCCATGGAGACGGCCAGCTCGGCTCGCCTTCTTTGGACATTTTCCACAGCACGAAGTCCATCGGGTTGCGTTTCACATCAACCACGTCAACGCGTGCGCCTGCCTGCAGCTGATCCAGATCCTGGCGCGACAGCTGGCCGTAGTTCGGGTCAGTCGGCACGTCGAACATCACGTCGCCGTTATCGGCAACGTAAGCGTGACCTTTGGCAATCAGTTGTTCAGTGATTTCGATAATTTCAGCGATATGGTGCGTAGCACGCGGTTCCAGATCCGGGCGCAGAATATTCAGCGCATCGAAATCGCTGTGCATTTCCGCGATCATTCTGTCGACCAACGCCACAAAGCTTTCGCCGTTTTCATTCGCGCGTTTGATGATTTTGTCATCGATATCGGTAATGTTGCGCACATACTTCAGCTTATAGCCGAGGAAGCGCAGATAACGCGCAACGACGTCGAAAGAAACGAAGGTACGTCCGTGGCCAATATGACAGAGATCGTAAACGGTAATACCACACACGTACATGCCGACTTCCCCGGCATGAATAGGTTTGAATTCCTCTTTTTGGCGCGTCAGTGTATTAAAGATTTTTAACATCGAAGATTCCGTGTAGACGTGTGTGGATAGTAAAGTCTGTATAATACCCATAATTTAGACCGGAAGCAGCACACTTTGCGAGGTGATCGCAGCTTGCGGTTATGCTATAACACACCCCTAACTCTGACCCTTGACGGGGTCGAAGCACCAATCTATCGGAACAGGATGCAAAAATGGTTACTTTCCACACTAATCACGGCGATATCGTAATCAAAACGTTTGATGATAAAGCGCCTGAAACAGTTAAAAACTTCCTGGACTACTGCCGCGAAGGTTTTTACAACAACACCATTTTCCACCGTGTTATTAACGGTTTCATGATCCAGGGCGGCGGTTTCGAGCCAGGCATGAAGCAAAAAGCCACGAAAGAAGCGATCAAAAACGAAGCGAACAACGGTCTGAAAAATACCCGTGGTACGCTGGCGATGGCGCGTACTCAGGCTCCGCACTCCGCAACCGCACAGTTCTTCATCAACGTTGCAGACAACGACTTCCTGAACTTCTCCGGCGAAAGCATGCAGGGTTGGGGTTACTGCGTGTTCGCTGAAGTTGTTGAAGGCATGGACGTGGTTGATAAAATCAAAGGCGTTTCCACTGGTCGCAGCGGTATGCATCAGGATGTGCCAAAAGAAGACGTTATCATCGAAAACGTGACCGTCAGCGAGTAATCGTGGCGACACTGTTTATTGCAGATCTTCACCTCTGCACAGAAGAACCGGCGATCACCGCCGGTTTTCTGCGTTTTTTAGCCGGTGATGCGCGAAAGGCCGATGCGCTATACATTCTTGGCGACCTGTTTGAAGCCTGGATTGGTGACGACGATCCTAATCCGCTGCATCGTGAAATGGCCGCGGCGATAAAATCACTGACTGATTCCGGCGTTCCCTGCTTTTTTATTCACGGCAACCGTGATTTTCTGCTCGGTAAACGTTTTGCCCGTGCGAGCGGCATGACCTTGCTTCCCGAAGAAAAAGAGCTCGACCTGTATGGCCGCAAGGTGCTGATCATGCATGGCGACACCTTATGCACCGACGACGCAGGCTATCAGGCATTTCGCGCCAAAGTGCATCAACCCTGGTTACAGAAGCTGTTCCTCGCTCTGCCGCTGTTCGTTCGCCAGCGAATCGCTGCGAAAATGCGTGCCAACAGCAAAGCAGCCAACAACACCAAATCTCTGGAAATCATGGATGTGAATCAGCAGGCCGTGATTAGCGAGATGGAAAAACATCAGGTTCAGTGGTTAATTCACGGCCATACCCACCGCCCTGCCGTCCACAAACTTACGGCCAATGAGCAACCCGCTTTCCGCGTGGTATTAGGCGCATGGCACACCGAAGGTTCGATGATCAAAGTCACCCCTGACGACGTTGAACTGATCGCCTTTCCGTTTTAATTCTGCAGATACCCAGTTCCTCTTTACACAAAACTATTCGAGTTGCATCGAGGCGGCAAATCTGTGAGTCCCCTGGAGCTTACAAAAGTAAGAGACTGGGGTGAGCAGATGCAGCCAACAAAGAGGCTACTTGAAGAGTGAAGTGCAAAGCGCGCAATCGTTTTCCTTGGCGGTGAATTATGCTATTCTCTGTGGCCTCAAAAGTCGAGTGTAGTGCACCACAGGAGTTTTCAGACGCATGTCTTCCCGCAATAATCCGGCGCGTGTCGCCATCGTGATGGGGTCCAAAAGCGACTGGGCTACCATGCAGTTCGCCGCCGAAATCTTCGAAATCCTGGACGTTCCGCATCATGTTGAAGTCGTCTCCGCCCACCGCACCCCAGACAAACTGTTTAGCTTCGCCGAAAGCGCTGAGGAGAACGGTTATCAGGTGATTATTGCCGGGGCCGGTGGCGCAGCGCATTTGCCTGGCATGATTGCGGCGAAAACGCTGGTGCCTGTTTTAGGCGTCCCGGTGCAAAGCGCAGCGCTGAGTGGCGTAGATAGCCTCTACTCTATCGTTCAAATGCCGCGCGGTATTCCGGTCGGCACGCTGGCTATCGGCAAAGCGGGCGCGGCAAATGCGGCCCTGCTGGCAGCACAAATTCTGGCAACACACGACAAAGCATTACACCAGCGTCTGAACGACTGGCGCAAAGCGCAAACCGATGAGGTGCTGGAGAACCCGGACCCGCGAGGTGTCGCATGAAGCAGGTCTGCGTACTTGGCAACGGACAGCTAGGGCGCATGCTGCGCCAGGCCGGTGAGCCACTGGGCATAGCGGTCTGGCCCGTCGGGCTGGACGCTGAACCGGCTGCGGTCCCTTTTCAGCAAAGCGTGATCACCGCTGAGATTGAGCGCTGGCCGGAAACGGCACTCACCCGCGAACTGGCACGCCACCCGGCGTTTGTCAACCGCGACGTCTTCCCGATTATTGCCGACCGTCTGACGCAAAAGCAGCTTTTTGACAAGCTCGGTCTGGCGACCGCGCCGTGGCAGCTGCTGGCAGATAAAAGCGAATGGTCTGCGGTATTCGACAAACTTGGCGAGCTGGCGATCGTGAAACGTCGCGTCGGCGGCTACGATGGACGTGGACAGTGGCGCTTGCGCGCAAATGAAACTGAGCAACTGCCGGACGACTGCTACGGCGAGTGCATCGTCGAGCGGGGAATCAACTTCTCCGGTGAAGTCTCCCTGGTTGGCGCTCGTGCGCACGACGGCAGCACCGTTTTCTATCCGCTGACCCATAACCTCCATCAGGACGGTATTCTGCGCACCAGCGTGGTATTCCCACAGGCTAACGCCAGACAGCAGGAACAGGCTGAAGCAATGCTCTCTGCCATCATGCAGGAGCTGGGCTATGTCGGCGTGATGGCGATGGAGTGTTTCATCACCCCGGAAGGTCTGCTGATTAACGAACTGGCTCCGCGCGTGCACAACAGTGGCCACTGGACGCAAAACGGCGCCAGCATCAGCCAGTTTGAGTTGCATCTACGTGCCATTACCAACCTGCCATTACCGACGCCGGTGGTGAACCACCCTTCGGTGATGGTAAACCTGATTGGTAGCGACCTGAACTACGACTGGCTGAAGCTGCCGCTGGTGCATCTGCACTGGTATGACAAAGAGGTGCGTGAAGGGCGTAAGGTGGGTCATCTGAACCTGAGCGACAGCGATACCGCGCGCCTTAGCGCAACGCTGGAAGCGCTTATCCCCCTGCTGCCGCCGGAATATGCCAGCGGTATTATCTGGGCGCAGTCAAAACTGAAATAAGCCAATAATGCCGGGGAGTTGATTTTATCCTTCCCCGGCCCCTCCTCTGGCGCGTAAAATCCCCTCCATTGCTGTTTTGTATTTTCAGGATCAAACATGAACGATGGAACGGACTACCGCGCAATTTTGCTTGCCGGTACGCCTTTAATCGATGTACGCGCCCCCGTGGAATTTCAGCAGGGCGCAATGCCGGGCGCAATCAACCTTCCCTTAATGAACGATGACGAACGTGCCGCCGTTGGGACCTGTTATAAACGTCAGGGACCCGAAGCCGCCCTCGCGCTCGGCCATCAACTGGTCTCGGGTGAGACCCGCCAACAGAGAATGCGGGCCTGGCAGGACGCCTGCCGTCAAAATCCTGCAGGCTATTTATGCTGCGCGCGCGGCGGTCAGCGTTCGCATATTGTGCAGCAGTGGCTGCATGAGTCCGGTATTGACTATCCGCTGATTAAAGGCGGTTACAAAGCCCTGCGCCAGGCAGTGATACAGCTGACTGAAGAATTAGTGCAAAAGCCGATCGTCTTAATTGGCGGCTGTACCGGGAACGGTAAAACGCAGCTGGTGCAACAGCAGCCAAACGGTGTGGATCTCGAAGGTCTGGCGCACCATCGCGGCTCCTCGTTTGGGCGCACCGTTGAACCTCAATTGAGTCAGGCGAGTTTTGAAAACCTGCTGGCGGTTGAAATGCTCAAAACCGATAGCCGTCAGGATTTACGTCTGTGGGTACTGGAAGATGAAGGCCGCATGATCGGGGCTAATCATCTGCCAGAATGCCTGCGCGAGCGCATGACCCAGGCATCAATTGCGGTGGTGGACGATCCTTTTGAGCGTCGTCTGGAGCGACTACGCGAAGAGTATTTCGTGAAGATGCACCACGATTTTACCCACGCTTATGGCGAGAGCCAGGGCTGGCAGGAGTACAGCGAGTATCTGCACCACGGCCTGTTTGCTATCCGCCGTCGCCTGGGTTTACAACGTTTTGCCGAGCTGACCACCCTGCTCGACGTGGCTCTACGCGAACAGCAGGCAACGGGCAGCACCGATGCCCATATGGGCTGGCTGGTGCCGTTGCTCAATGAGTATTACGACCCGATGTATCGTTATCAGCTGGAAAAGAAAGCCGCGAAAATCGTCTTTCGCGGCACATGGCAGGACGTTGCCGAGTGGCTTAACGCACAGTGATCAGTGTCTGTCGCGCTTATCTGCGCGTTTTGCCAGCCAGTCACCCAGCACCTGAACAACCTGCACCAAAATAATCAGCGCCACCACGGTGACGATCATGACCTGGGTTTCGTAGCGGTAATAACCAAAGCGAATCGCCAGGTCGCCGACTCCGCCGCCGCCAACGATCCCGGCCATCGCGGAGTAACCGATCAGACTCACCAGCGTTATCGTCAACCCACGCAGCAGACCCGCGCTCGCTTCAGGTAACAGAACGGTGCAGATGATGCGCATCGGGCTGGCACCAAACGCTTCCGCCGCTTCAATAATGCCTTTATCGACTTCACGTAACGCGCTATCAACCAGACGGGCATAGAAAGCGATTGCCGCCACCGAGAGCGGGACCGACGCCGCAATAGGGCCAATGGTATTCCCGAGCAAAAACTGGGTTAGCGGCAGCAGCAGAACCAGCAGGATCACAAACGGTACCGAACGAATGATATTCACCAGCACGGAGCTGAGCAGATACACAAAACGGTTTTGCCAGAATAAATGCCGGTCGGTGACGAAAATCAGAAAACCGAGCGGCAGACCACCAATAATTGCCAGCACCGTAGAGATGCTCAGCATCTGGAAGGTTTCATTAAACGCCAGCGTCAAATCAGGCAATAAATCATCCACGAATCACCTCCACCTGTGCAGTACGTTGACGAATATGTTCCACGGCGACTTCCACCGCAGAAGGGTTATGCGGCGCGGTCAGTTGCACCACCAGAATCCCCAGCGCACGTTCGCCAATATATTCAATTTTGCCGTGCAGAATGTTCACCGCCACGCCAAATTTAACCGCGACTTCTGACAACACCGGCTGTTCCGCCGAATCGCCGATGAACAGAATTTTTAGCAACTGACCAGGCAGATGCTGGCGCAGACGCTCGGGCAGCGTCAAATTGAGGGTATGCGACACCAGCTGCTGCGTGAACGCGTGCTGCGGGTGAGCAAAAACGTCAAACACCTCACCAGACTCCACCACCTTGCCGCCAGACATTACCGCCACGCGATCGCAAATCGATTTGATCACGTTCATCTCGTGAGTGATCAGCACGATCGTGATCCCCAACTGTTGGTTGATCTGCTTAAGCAATGCCAGAATCGTGGCTGAGGTTTCGAGATCTAAGGCGGAAGTAGGTTCATCACACAGCAACACATCCGGATGATTGGCAATCGCGCGGGCAATACCCACACGCTGCTTTTGCCCACCGCTGAGCTGAACCGGAAAGCGGTTCGCCTTGTCTGACAGCCCCACCAGCGCCAGGATTTCGCTCACGCGCGGGCCAATTTTACTGCGCTCCCATCCGGCAGCCTTCAGGCTAAAGGCGACGTTTTGCGCCACGGTACGGGTATGCATCAGGTTAAAATGTTGAAAAATCATCCCGATACGCTGACGGGCTTTACGTAGATGCCCCCCTTCCAGCGCAGAAATTTCTACGCCGTTCACCTTCACGCTTCCCTGGCTCGGACGCGTTAAGGCGTTCAGGGTGCGCAGCAGCGTACTTTTCCCCGCGCCGCTGGTTCCGACAATGCCAAATATCTCACCTGCGCCAATGCGCATGCTAACGTCATCAACCGCCCGGGTTGATGGTCCACGGCCTGCGCTAAAATCCACGCAAACTTTCTCAATCTCAATCATAGCCACCTCAGAAATGCGAAAAGGGCAGTCGTCGCTGCCCCTGTTAACCCTTGTGCGCAGCGATTATTGGGCTGTCGACATCCATTCCGGTTTCTGGAAGGCGCTGTAGATATTTTGCGGATCGTCGATCACCGCGCGATACGCCGGAGATTTCACCGCCTCAACAATATCTTTCGCGAACGGTTTATCCGCATCTTCACTGCGTACCGCGATGATATTTTTCAGATTTTCGTCCAGGTGCTCTTGCTTGATGGCGCTGGAAAGATCCAGTTTTGCCGCCACGGCAAAGTTACCGTTGACCAGCGCGCCGGTCACACCGTCCAAAGTGCGCGGCAGTTGTGCCGCTTCCAGTGGTTTAAATACCAGTCCTTTCGGGTTGCTGGCGATATCGCGCTCGGAGGCTTTCGTAGGATCGATATTATCTTTGATGGTGATAAGGCCAATGGATTGCAGGAAACGCAGACCGCGGGCCAGGTTGGTCGGATCGTTGGACAACGTGATCACATCCCCTTTTTTCAACTCATCCAGGCTTTTGATTTTGTGCGAGTAAAACCCCATCCCGGCCGTCGGGACCACAATCAGCTTGCTCAGCTTCAGGCCTTTATCGGCGGTGAATTTGTCAAAATAGAGCGAATGCTGGAACAGGTTAGCATCAATGCTACCGTTGGAGAGCGCCATGTTTGGCTGCACGTAATCGCTGAATTCGCGCACCACTACCTTATAGCCTTTCTCTTTCAGCGTGGGGGCAATGGCCTGTTTCACCATATCACCGTATGGCCCAGGCGCGACGCCAAACACGATTGTGTGCGGGTCACTGTTCGCATGAGCAAACTGTAATCCACAGGCCAGTAACAGCGCCCCGGTCGCGACGCGTAAACTCTGACGCAATCCCATATTCTCTCCATTTTAACGTTGTGGTGTCATGTCTCACGCCGTTCTTGCGACGTTGTTCTTGTTGGCCCGTTAACAGGCTGATTGTTAACATGACACAGATCACAACCTGCTGTCCTTGAAATTATTTCATGATGTTGCAGAGTATGTTTTTAAATGAAAGAAGGTATGAAAAAGCCGGATGTCGGCACAAGTGCCTTATCCGGCCTACAACAGCTTTCTTAGGCCCGATAAGCGCAAGCGTATCGGGCGGCAGGCGTTCGATTAGAAGTCGTAACGCAGACGAACCAGGTTCATGTCACCCAGATTGTCGGTGCTGGAGGTAAAGACGTGTTCGTAATCAACACGGAAACCGTAATCCAGCTGGAAGCTGATCCCCACGCCGTTGTCGGTACGCAGATAGTTACGGCCATTCACGTACTCAATACGGTCGCCCATAAAGTAAGGCTGAACGGATTTCAGCGCATACTGACCCACCGGGAAGGTGTAACCGGCGAAGTATTCCAGACCCCAGGCGTCACCGGCAAAGTAGTCGTTAACAGAGACTTTTTTGGTGGTCATGAAGTTTTGATACCAACCGCCGCCCATCGAGAAGGTCCAGTTGTCCGGTTTCCAGCTCAGCGCGGTACCGACGATGTTTTGATCGTAGGTTTTGCTGGTGTTGCCACGCATTTCCGCGCGAGTGTAGTTCCACGCCGTACCCCAGGTCAGGTCATCGGTAATGTGATAATCCACACCCAGTGAGCCGCCGCCTTTACGCTTGTAGCGCAGACCGTTGTTCGGGTTGTAATCATCGCTGAACAAATAAGATGCATAGAGATCAACATCCCCCACCGTTTTCTTATACTTCAGAGATTTACGTGTACGATAGGAACCGTCATAGTCGCCATTGATACCGTTACCTGGCGCCTGACCGATCATATCGTAGTCCCAGATATCCGTTTTCGCCCCGACCACGTCATAGTAAATGCTGTTCTGTTGACCGAAGGTCAGCGTACCCCAGGTTGCACTCTTCAGACCGGTGTACAGCATACGACGCGTGGTATCGTTGGCACCGTCAGCGTAGTGGTTATCCCAGTTGAACATCGCCGGGAAGTTAACGCCCAGCTCGTAGTAGCTCACCCAACTGATATCATCAAACAGATAGTAGTCAGCGGCGAAGCGGAAACGTGTACCGCCATCGAAGCCATTACGTTTGTAGCCATTCTTACCATCGTCACCGGCCATATTCTGGAACTGCGGACGAATACTGCCGCCGACGGTGAAGTTAAGACGGCTCAGCGGGTTGCCCGCCTGCGGATCTTGTTTCAGGACCGTGATTTCCGCCTGTGAAGCGAAAGTCGTTAATGCCACTGCTGCGCCGATCGATACCGCCAGCGCTGTTTTTTTTATAGTCATTATTTATACCTTGATAGATAGCCTGCCAATTATTCAGCACACAAATATTAACGTTTATTAATACTCTCGTGTTGTTGGGTTTTTATTGTTCTGTGCTGTTAAATATCAAGGAGTTATCAATTTGTGCTACATAGAAAAAAAGACGCACCGATTTTAAAACCGGTGCGTAATCATCACGAATATGAATTAACTACTGAACTGACGGAACAGCGCTTTACCTTTTAGCAGACGTGAACCGAGCCATCCGCCGCATAAAGAGAGCAGCAATGCTCCACTAAATGGTAATACTACCCACAGTCGCCAGTCTGGCTCCCACGGGAAATCAAACACTTTGGTTTGCAGTACCGCCAACGCTGTTTCCGCACCGATGGCCGCCACCAGTCCGGCAACCATCCCGAGCATGGCGAACTCGCACCACAGCGTGGTACGCAGCAGCTTCTTACCTGCTCCCAGCGTGCGCCAGACCACCAACTCCTGATGACGCTGACGCATCCCGACCTGGACCTGCGCCAATAGCAGCAGCATGCCACAGGCGGTGACCAGTACCACCATCACCTCCAGTGCGCGGCTCACCTGATCCAGCACCTGGCTCACCTGTTTGAGGATGGCGCCAATATCCAGCAGGCTGATGGTCGGGAATTCGCGGTTAAGCTGCGTTAGCATGCCGTTGCCGTTCTCCCAGCGAAAGCTGGTTAACCAGCTTTGCGGCTGAGCATCCAGCGCGCCGGAGGGGAAGATAAAGAAGAAGTTGGGCCGCAGGCTTTCCCAGTCCACTTTGCGCAGACTGCTGACCGTGGCGCTGAAATCCTGGGTATCGCCCATAAAAGTCACCCGATCGCCGAGTTTGACGTTCAGCCGTTTCGCTAACCCCTCTTCCATCGACACTTCGCCCGCTTTTGGCGGCCAGCTTCCGGCGGTTATCGGGTTATGATCCGGTCGGGTATCCTGCCAGGTCAGGTTAAGCTCGCGGTTCAGCGCCTCATCCTGATTGCCTTCGGTCGGCTTCTCATTGATAGCCGTCAGACGCGCCCGCACAATCGGATAGAACGATTCCGGGATCACCTGATGCTCGGACAGGAAAGCCTTCAGCGAAACCACCTGCTCGGTGGCAATGTTGATCAGGAAATAGTTCGGACTTTCCGGCGGCATTTGCTGCTGCCAGCGGTCGAGCAGATCGCCGCGCAGCACCAGTAACAACGCCAGCAGCATAAAGGAAAGCGAAAATGCCGATAGCTGGCTGAGCGTTGACCACGGCTGGCGTAACAGTCGACTGACCGCCAAACGCAGCGGCAGTGAGGAGAGCGTCAGACCACGCAGCACGTTGAGCAGCATCCAGCCGAGCACCCCGCACAACAGCGCCAGTACCACCGCACCAGCCAGTACCGCCCACAGCAGTGGACTTCCGCCCATCAGTCCAGCAAGCAGTGCAATCACGACTATCACGACCACCGGCAAATAAAACTTCAGGGGCCAGACGTTTGCCACCACGTCACGGCGCAGCACCCGCAGCGGCTGCGTTGCCAGCAGCAGGCGGTAAGGGCGTAACCCCACCAATAGCGAAATCACCGTCATGGTGCCTAGTGCCCATAACCACGGCCAGGAGCTGGCAGGCGGTAGTTCTCCAGGCAGAACCGGCTTGAGCAGCAGCACCAGCACGCGCTCGAATAACAGTCCGAATAGTCCGCCGGTCACGCCAGACAGCGCCAGCACCATCAGCCATTGACCAACAATCAGCCTGCGCAGTTGCGCTCTGCCCGCACCGAGCGTTTTCAGAATAGCCACCAGATCGTAACGGCTGCGGCAATAATGGCTCATAGCCACGGCAACCGCGGCGACCGCCAGCAACAGCGTTAACAGCGCCGACAGCAGCAAGAACTGTTGCGAACGCTCAAGTGATTTCCCCAGCGCCCCTTCATCCTGCTCCAGCCCATACCAGCGCTGTTCAGGCTTTAACTGTGGCAGCAGCCACTTTTCATAGGCTTCCAGTTGCGATGGCGTCCCGCCAAATTTATAGCGCCAGGTCACGCGGCTTCCCGGCTGGACCGCCGCCGTTTTTTCGACATCCGCCATGTTCATCATCAGACGCGGTGCTATCTGGAACGGATTAAAACCAGAGTCCGGCTCCTGCACCACCTCCCCGGCAATGCTCAGCGTGGCATCGCCAACGTCGATGGAATCACCGACTTTTAAGTTGAGTAGCGCCATCAGACGTGGGGCCAGCAGCACCGAGCCCGGCTGCGGTTTCAGTCCCGGCGGGTTGGTTTGCAGCGTGCCGTACATCGGATACACATCATCTACCGCTTTGACGTTCGCCAGCTGCGGCGTATCCCGGGCAAAAGTCATGGTGGCAAAGGTGAGCTGTTCGCCCACCTTCAGGCCACGCTGTCGCGCCTCGTCAATCCACGCTTTCGGCACGGTACGCGAACTTTGTAGCGACCGATCGCCCGCCATAAACTCACGGCTTTGCTGGCTCAGCCCTTTTTCCATACGATCGCTGATATTGCCCAGCGCCAGCACACAAGCTACCGCCAGGCTCAGCGCCAGCCAGACAATCAGTAGTGAAGGCGAGCGCCATTCGCGCCAGAACCAGCGTGCAATCATGCCTCCTCCTGCAACTGTCCATTCACCAGACGTAAGCGCCTGTCGCAACGCGCCGCCAACTGCGGGTCATGCGTCACCAGAATCAGGGTGGTGCCGTGTTCCCGGTTCAGAGAAAACAGCAGGTCGGCTATTTTGTCTCCGGTCTGGCGATCGAGATTGCCCGTTGGTTCATCGGCAAACAGCACGTCAGGGCGACCGTTAAAGGCCCGCGCCAGCGCCACGCGCTGCTGCTCCCCGCCGGAAAGCTGGGCCGGAAGATGATCGAGACGTTTTCCCAGCCCAAGTTGCTCGAGCAGCGTTTTTGCCCCGTCGCGGCTTTTTCCGCTATTTTCGCCGCGCAACAGCGCGGGCAGTTCGACGTTTTCCAGCGCGTTGAGGGTCGGAATTAACATGAATGACTGGAAGACAAAACCCACGTGCCGCGCCCGCAGCTGCGCCCGGGCTTCTTCGTCCATGGTGTGCAGCGCCTGCCCCACCAGGCTGACTTCACCGCTGGTGCCATCGTCAAGCCCGGCGAGAATCGCCAGCAGCGTGGATTTCCCCGATCCCGACTCGCCAATCAACGCAATGGTCTCGGCGCGTTTGACAACCAGTTCAACTCCGGTAAGGATGGATAGCTCATGATCACCCTGACCGACGGATTTCTTAAGATGATGAACTTCAACAATGTTTTCCGCTGGCATTGGCCTTTCCTGTTCCTGGTCCTGTTAACTTTCCGCGCCGCCGCAGCGGACACGTTATTAATTCTGGGTGACAGCCTGAGCGCCGGATACCGAATGTCCGCCAGCGCCGCGTGGCCTGCGCTACTTAATGATAAATGGCAAACCAAAACGCCGGTGGTGAATGCCAGCATTAGCGGCGACACCTCGCAGCAAGGTCTGGCCCGTCTGCCAGCATTACTCAAGCAGCACCAGCCGCGTTGGGTACTGGTCGAACTTGGCGGCAACGACGGCCTGCGCGGCTTCGCACCTGCGCAAACCGAACAAACCCTGCGCACGATTCTGCAGGACGTAAAAGCGGCAAATGCCGAACCACTGCTGATGCAAATTCGTCTGCCGGCAAACTACGGTCGCCGTTATAATGAAACCTTTAGCGCGATTTATCCAAAGCTCGCCAAAGAGTTTGATATTCCTCTGCTGCCTTTTTTTATGGAAGAGGTTTATCTGAAACCCCAGTGGATGCAGGATGATGGTATTCATCCTAACCGTGACGCCCAGCCGTTTATCGCCGACTGGATGGCGCAACATCTCACACCTCTAGTAAATCACGACTCGTAAAACAACGGAGATCCTGACAGGTAAAGTTATGCAAAAATCGGTCTTAATAACAGGATGTTCCAGCGGAATCGGTCTGGAAAGCGCGCTTGAGCTAAAGCGCCAGGGTTTTCAAATTCTGGCAGGCTGCCGCAAACCTGACGATGTCGCGCGTATGAACAGTATGGGATTCACCGGCGTATTGCTGGATCTGGATTCACCCGAAAGCGTGGATCGTGCCGCCGATGAAGTGATCGCCCTGACCGATAATCGTTTATATGGGATCTTTAACAACGCCGGATACGGTGTCTATGGTCCCCTGTCCACCATCAGCCGCGAACAGATGGAACAGCAGTTTTCCGCCAACTTCTTTGGCGCACATCAGCTTACCATGCGCCTGTTACCTGCCATGTTACCCCACGGCGAAGGGCGCATCGTGATGACCTCCTCGGTAATGGGATTGATCTCAACGCCGGGACGCGGCGCCTATGCCGCCAGCAAATATGCACTGGAAGCCTGGTCCGACGCACTGCGTATGGAACTGCGCCACAGCGGGATTAAGATCAGCCTGATTGAACCCGGCCCCATCCGTACCCGCTTTACCGAAAACGTCAACCAGACCCAGAGCGATGCTCCCGTTGAAAATCCCGGCATTGCCGCGCGTTTTACGCTGGGACCAGAAGCGGTTGTCGCCAAAGTGCGTCATGCGTTTGAGAGCGATAAACCAAAGCTACGTTATCCGGTTACGCTGGTGACCTGGGCAGTGATGCTGCTTAAACGCCTGTTGCCAGGCCGCATAATGGACAAAATTTTACAGGGTTGAGTTGAAGCTCGCGCGTCAGCCCCCATGTAACAAGAAATCGACAAAAGAGAGTAACTCCATGTCCACACAGAATATTGTTAACATTAACGAATCGAACCTACAGCAGACCCTCGAACAGTCGATGACCACGCCGGTCCTGTTCTATTTTTGGTCTGAGCGCAGCCAGCATTGTCTGCAATTAACGCCGGTACTGGAGAGCCTTGCCGCCCAGTATAACGGTCAGTTTATTCTCGCTAAGCTGGACTGCGACGCCGAGCAGATGATCGCCTCCCAATTTGGTCTGCGCGCGATCCCTACGGTTTATCTGTTCCAGAACGGCCAGCCGGTAGATGGATTCCAGGGTCCGCAACCGGAAGAGGTTATTCGCGCGCTGCTGGAGAAAGTGCTGCCGAGCGAAGAAGAGCTGAAAGCACGCCAGGCTATCGAATTCATCGAAGCCGGTAATCACGCGGATGCGCTGCCGCTGCTGAAAGAAGCCTGGCAGATCTCCAACCAGAGCAGCGAAATCGGTCTGCTGCTGGCGGAAACGCAAATCGCCCTGAACCGTTCTGACGAAGCCGAAGCGGTGCTGAAAACCATTCCGTTGCAGGATCAGGACACCCGCTATCAAGGGCTTATCGCACAGATCGAACTGCTGAAGCAGGCCGCTGATACACCGGAAATCCAACAGTTGCAGCAGCAGGTCGCCAGCAATCCACAGGATGCGGCGCTGGCAACGCAGTTGGCTATTCAATTGCACCAGGTCGGGCGCAACGAGGAATCGCTGGAATTACTGTTCAGCCACCTGAAGAAAGATCTTACGGCTGCCGATGGTCAGGCACGTAAGACTTTCCAGGAGATCCTTGCCGCACTGGGTACCGGTGATGCGCTGGCCTCGAAGTATCGCCGCCAGCTGTACGCGCTGTTGTACTAATTGGTTCATCATGCCCGATGGCGCTACGCTTATCGGGCTTACAAACACAACCAACACCTCATTCCCGTCGGCCGGATATGGCGGTAGCCGCCATACGGCATCACATCACGGTTTCTTTAATGGCGTTACCACTAATTGGTGACGTGAGTTATAGAATTTTCGATAGGTTAAGTAGCAGGCGATAATGGTCGACAGGCTGGCGGTCGAAAGCAGCATAAACGTCACCATAATCTGATACTTAATTGCTTTTACCGGGTCAATACCTGCAAAGATCAGTCCTGACATCATTCCCGGTAAACTCACCAGTCCTACGGTCTTCGCTGAATCAATCGTCGGGATCAGCGAGGCGCGAATGCTGTCGCGAATAAGCGGTGCAGAAGCCACCTTCGGCGTTGCGCCGAGGCTGAGTTTTTCCTGAATTTGCTGCTGCTCGCTGTTAAACCGCTGCCCCAAATTGTTGTAACACAGCCCCACCGCCACCATCGCATTGCCTGCAATCATGCCGGAGATCGGGATGACCTGCATCGGCGTGAACTCGATAGAGCCTGAAAGAACCAGCACCGAAAGCGTTAGCCCCGCTCCCACCGTAATAGCAATAAACGACGAGAGAAAAGCTTTATCAATATATTTACTGCGTTTTTGCGCGTTATAGGCCGCGTTAAAGCAGATAAACAGCACCATCAATAAGGTCAGAATGCTATGGTTGACGCCGAAAATATATTTCAGCACGTAGCCCACGATAATAAGCTGAACCACTGCCCGGCAAACGCTCCAGAGAATATCTTTTTCCAGCGCCAGCTTTTCTTTGTTGCTGATCAGTATCGCGACCACCACCAGCATCATCGCTAACGCCAGGGATTCATTGGTAATATTATGCTCGTTCATTACTTACTTCCTGCATTTCACCGGCGTGCGGTTGAAGGGTTATGACGTTATCCGCATGATCAATTTCATCTTTGTCATGCGTCACCCACAGCACAGCAATATTCTTATCGCGAACATAGTGGTGAATTAATTCGTTCACATTACGCTTGTTGGATTCATCCAGCGCGCTGGTGATTTCATCAAGCAGCAGAATTTTCGGCAGAAACTGCAAATTACGAATTAACGAGACGCGCTGCTTTTCGCCGCCGGATAGCTCATTGATATTTTTTTTGAGGATCGTCTCGGGTAACTCAAAGCGGGCCAGATCGGCCAGAAACACATCCGGATCCGGACGTTTGTCGCGAATTTGCCAGGGGAAAATGAGATTGTCGTAAACGGTGTCACCAAACAAAGCGGGCGTTTGCGCGCAATAAGAGACCTGCTGGCGATAAGCTTCAGGCTTAAGCGTTGATATCTCCTTACCCTCAAAAAGGATTTCACCAGAACTCGGGCTAATTAACGACGCGACTATCTTGAGTAACGTACTTTTACCGCAGCCGGACTGGCCGGTAATCAGCTTAAATTCTCCGGCGTGGAGATCAAAACAGATGTTATTAAGAACCTGCGTCGCCCCTGCCTGCCATGCGACATTTTTTAACTGAAGCAGAATGCTGCTTTCTTCCATTACCAATCCCTTTTTACATCTTTCGTGCAGATAGTCTATCCCTGTAATTTATTATAGGGGAGCCCACCTTGATAAATCGGGTATAATTTGACTAATGAGGCAGTAAAGGACAGCACAACAGGAGGTTTCATCAATGCTCATTTTTATTCCTATTCTTATTTTTGTCGCGCTGGTGATCGTCGGCGCAGGCGTCAAAATCGTCCCGCAGGGATATCAGTGGACGGTAGAGCGTTTTGGCCGTTACACCAAAACCCTGCAACCGGGTTTAAGCCTTGTTGTACCGTTCATGGACCGCATTGGTCGTAAGATCAATATGATGGAACAGGTGCTTGATATCCCCTCTCAGGAAGTCATCTCCAAAGATAACGCCAACGTCTCGATTGATGCTGTATGCTTTATTCAGGTAATCGACGCGCCGAAAGCCGCGTATGAAGTCAGCAACCTGGAACTGGCGATCATCAACCTGACCATGACCAACATTCGTACTGTTCTCGGCTCGATGGAGCTCGATGAAATGCTCTCCCAGCGTGACAACATCAACACGCGCCTGCTGCATATTGTTGATGAGGCCACCAATCCCTGGGGCATCAAAATCACCCGTATTGAGATTCGTGACGTGCGTCCACCGGCGGAACTGATTGACGCCATGAACGCGCAGATGAAAGCCGAACGTACCAAGCGCGCCTACATTCTGGAAGCCGAAGGGATCCGCCAGGCGGAAATCGTCAAGGCCGAAGGTGAGAAGCAGTCGAAAATCCTCATCGCGGAAGGTGAACGTCAGTCCGCATTTTTACAGGCTGAAGCGCGTGAACGTTCCGCAGAAGCAGAAGCCCGCGCAACACAGATGGTGTCTGAAGCCATTGCCGCCGGGGATATTCAGGCCGTGAACTACTTCGTGGCACAGAAATACACCGAAGCGCTGCAGCATATCGGCTCGTCGAATAACAGCAAAGTGGTGATGATGCCGCTGGATGCCAGCAGCCTGATGGGCTCCATTGCCGGGATCGCCGAACTGGTTAAGGACAGCGCCAGCGAGCGGAAAAAATCATGATAGCGATGATTCTGGTGCACCCGCATATCTTCTGGCTCAGCCTCGGTGGTCTGTTACTGGCCGCCGAGATGCTGGGCGGCAACGGCTATCTGCTGTGGAGTGGCGTGGCAGCGGTGATTACCGGTCTGGTCATCTGGCTCGTTCCACTAGACTGGGCGTGGCAGGGGGCGATGTTCGCCGCCCTCACCCTGCTGGCGGCCTGGCTGTGGTGGAAGTGGCTGGCAAGACGCGTTCAGGAGCAGCAGCCAGCCGACAGCCATCTTAACCAACGTGGACAACAGTTAGTTGGCCGTCGATTTACTCTGGAAACTAACCTGGTCAATGGCCGGGGACATATGCGCGTCGGCGACAGCTCCTGGCCCGTTAGCGCCCGCGATGATTTGAGCGCCGGAACGCAGGTTGAAGTCATTGCCGTTGAGGGAATCACCCTGATTATAAAAGCGGTATCACACTAAAGAGACAGGAAATAAGACTATGGTCAGGAAGACATCCCTTGCCTTTGCCCTTTGCACATTGCTGACCGCCGCCCCGCAGGCATTCGCTTCGTTCGATATGGAAGACTGCAAATGGAGCGACGACAGCTGTCTACTAAAGGGAACGCCGACCTTTAACCCTGAAAACGACAGCCGCGACAATCTGCTGCGGCTGCTGAGCCAGGAAAAATCATTTGCTCTGCCGGTGCAATCAATGCCCGCAGACATCACCCGCTCCCGTGATTTCTATTTTGCCTATCACCCGCAATGGGATGAGGCTGCCCCGCAAACAGCGGCAGCTCAGGCATCCGCCGCGGACAGTCCTCTCTCCCGACAGATGGCCGAGCTGAACATTAGCGCCGACGAAATAAACATCAATGACGCTGAGCTAGAGAACCGTCATGTTTCGAATAACGCCGAGAGCGTTAGCGCCTTTTTTGCCGCGCTGTTGGCCGATTCCACATTAACAGCGGAACAGCGTCAGGCTTTAGCCCAGGCGCGTACGGGACTGCTTTCTGGGGCAACCCGCGAGCAAATTGAGTCTTCTCTTGCCACCTTGGCGGCAGATTCTCCTGCGCTGCCCTATAAAAGCTATCTGGCAGCAGCCGCCAGTTTCTATGCCGGTGATTATGCCAGTGCCGAACGGGATTTCACTGAGCTTGCCAAAAGCGATCGTCCGTGGCTGGCAGAGACCGCGCAATACATGCTGATGCGCACGGCGTTGAACAAGAGCAGTCAGAACAGTGTGGGCGAGTACGGCGATTTTGATATTGCGAAAATTAACCGCGAGGATGCCACTCAGGCTCAAGAGTTGGCGCAGGCCTATCTGCAGCGTTTTCCCCAAGGACTCTACGCTGACTCTTCACGAGGCATGTTGCGTCGCATCAACTGGTATTTACAGTCATGGCCGCAGCTGGCCGGGTTGTATGAACAGACGCTGAAGCAGTCGGCTGACGCACAGCAACTGCGCGAAAATGTCATCGAATACGATAATGTCTATGGCATGGCGTTCTACGACCAGTCCGTCGTTGAGGCCTTCCCCGACGCGCCGCGAGTCAGCTATATCGAACTGCTACGCGCGCTGCGCCTGGATAACAACAGCAAACCCACGCTGACGCAGGCACAGCTCGACGCCAGCAAACCGGTGTTTGAACAGAGCCAAAAACTGCCGCTATGGCGCGATCTGCAACTGAATCTGTGGCTGGCAACGGGCAACTACGCGGCAATTATTCAGGCAGTTACGCCAGCGCAGAAACTTGCCGCTCACGATACTCTCGCCTTCAGCGAACAGGTACTTTACGGCGAAGCACTAATGGGTCAGAAGAAATGGGCCGAGGCGCGCAATTTCTGGCAGCAGTTGTTAAAACTCAGCCAGGATAACGAACAGCAGCAATATGTACAGGCTAAGCTTGCCGCCACGCTGGTGTATAGCGGCGACGTGGCAGCGGTTTTCGCACCGAATAGCGCGGTGACCAACCTGCGCTTTCGTTCGCAGGTACTGAAAACGCAGGCCACACCAGAACTGCTGCGCCAGCAGGCCGTTCATGGCCCGAATAACGAAGAGCGTACCATTGCGTTGCATACGCTGCTGGTGCGGGATCTTACAGATAATCGTTTTGGCGACTGGCTTACTGACAGAAAACGGGCCAGCGCGATTACATCACCGGTCATTGGCGAAGCGTTTGATGACGTTAACCTGAGCATATTCGACTGGAATGGCAACACGGCGCAGGCGGGTTATACGTGCCGCAGCCTCAATGAAACGGTAACGGTATTGAGCAAAAAAGCGGATGATGCTCACGCGCTGAACTGCCTTGGCGAATTCTTCCGCACCACGCAAACACATGTTGATCTGTGGAAAAACAGCGCTGGCAACGATGTGCTTGAATCAGCTATCTCGCGCAAGAAACCGTTCGGCCAGTTCGACAGACAGAGCTACTACCAGCAGGTAATCACCTCACCCACCGCGGAAGTCGAAGATAAGAGCTTCGCGCTGTATCGCGCCATCATGTGCTATGCGCCATCAGGCGCTAACGAATGTGGCGGAGAAGACGTGGACAAATTGCAGCGTAAGGGCTGGTTCACCCAACTGAAAACGCAGTATCCGGGAAGCCCATGGGCGCAAAAACTCAAATATTACTGGTAACCGCACTGCTTCTCGGCCAGGCACAGGCGGCGGATATCGTCGCCGCCCGTGAACATTCAGCCTTCTGGCTGTGGTCTGGGGTGAAAGCCAGTTACGAGCTGAAAGACGCGCAAACGGTTTATCTGCACCAGGGCGAGGTACTGGTTCGTTCCGGTAACGTGGTGTTCCAGCGCCTCGGACTGCCGGTCAGTCGTCTGTCTTTTCCCTCAATCTGGCTGACCGTACGCTTTACCACCCTCGACGTACCGGAAGAGATCCCGGCGCGTATCATACGGTTGATGCAGCGCTGGCAGATTGCAGGGAATCACGTCGTCGGCCTGCAGGTTGATTTTGACGCTGCGACCCATCAACTGACCGACTACGCCCGCTTTCTGCAGCAACTGCGCCAACAGCTCCCGGCCGAGTTTGCGCTAGGCGTAACCGGACTACTGGATTGGGCAAAAACGGGCGACGTCGCTACGCTGAACGCGTTGGCGGTCGATGAACTGGTGGTGCAAAGCTATCAGGGGCGTCACACGGTGACGAATTATCAGGCGTATCTACCCGCGCTGAGCCGCCTGCGCATTCCATTTAAGCTGGGACTGGTGCAAAACGGTAACCAGGATCCACTGGCTGAAGCGCAGCTTGAGAAATCCCCGTGGTACCGCGGCACGGTGGTGTTTATGCTTAATCCCTCTCGCCGTTAAGCCTTCGCTTTGTGATGACTGCAACCGGAGAGATTATCCATAATCGGACATTCAGCGCTGTCATCGCCAGGGCAACTGTCTGCCAGCGCCAGTAAATGCAAGCGCATGGCCTGCAATTCTCTGATATGCCGCTCAATGTCAGCCACCTTTTCCAGGGTGCGCTTTTTCACATCCGCGCTATGACGCGCCGGATCGTTAAACAGGTTTACCAGCTCGCCGCACTCTTCCAGGTTAAACCCAACCTGCCGCGCCTGACGCAGCAACGTCAGTTCATTCAGATGCTGTTGGTTGTAAGTGCGATAGCCATTGTCACTACGCAGCGGCGGCGTCACCAGTCCTTTCTCTTCATAAAAGCGAATGGCTTTGCTGGTTAAACCGGTTTTTTTCGCAACATCGCTAATATTCACATTTCCCCCGCGGAGCTTGTTGGTGCTGAGCCACATTATAGCCCAGATTGCCGTAATCATTTACCCGAGAAATCTGCACATTATAAGCCAACAAAGAGATGAATAAATCCTTTCTATTCACATTGTTATACCCGATACAGATCACATTTCAGTATTTATTGACCGTACAAAATTGACTCAAATCAAAAGATATATTGATTATGCATCTTTCATATTGAACAAAGGGAAACATTTTTATATACAAATGCGAATGATAATTATGATCATTTACATTTAATAAAGGTTCTCTTATGTTGCCACGGATTAACCAAAGGCCATTTATTCTTTCAGCCCTGACATTATGCATGTCCGGCGCTGCTTCTGCAGCTACCTCTACAACACACGCTTCAACGCCCGACGATGATACGGTGATCGTCACGGCTAACCGCTCTGAAAGTAGTCTCTGGGATAGCCCGGCAACTATTCAGGTTATCGATCGCCAGACGCTGCAAAACTCCACCAGCGTTTCTATTGCTGATGATTTACAAGATATTCCCGGCGTCGAAGTCACCGATAACGCCCTCGCTGGCCGGAAACAAATTCGTATCCGTGGCGAAGCCTCTTCGCGGGTGCTGATTTTGATCGACGGCCAGGTCGTCAGCTACCAGCGCGCCGGGCAAAACTACGGGGCCGGTTTGCTGATTGACGAATCCGCGCTGGAACGGATTGAAGTAGTAAAAGGCCCCTACTCTGTCCTTTACGGTTCGCAGGCGATTGGCGGTGTCGTAAACTTTATTACCAAAAAAGGCGGCGATAAGCCTCTCGGCGGCAGCGTTAAGGCCGTTTATAACTCCGCAACGGCAGGATGGGAAGAATCAGCAGCAGCCTGGGGCAGCATCGGAAACTTTGACTACCGCATCAATGGCAGCTATTCCGACCAGGGGGACCGCGATACACCTGACGGGAGATTGCCCGACACCAATTTCCGTAATAACGGCCAGGGCGTGTGGCTTGGCTACAATTTCGATCGCCATAAAATCGGACTCTCCCTCGATCGTTACAAACTGTCTACTCAAACCTGGTTTGACGATCCAGAGGGCCAGTTCGACGACTTTAGCGTCAAAATACCTAAGCTGGAACGCGAGAAAATCGGTCTTTTCTACGACTACGCGGCTGGCGGGGATTACCTGAAGAAAATCCATGTTGACGCATACACCCAGACAATAGAGCGCAAATTTGAAAACCGGGTCAAAACGACTCAGGTAATCCCCAGCCCGGCGATTAAAGCGCTGACGATAAACAATCAAACCAATACCAACGACAAACAGTATACCCAGGGGGTAACGCTGCAGGGCAATTTCTCCCTTCCCGCGAACAACGAGCTGGTGATTGGCACTCAATATCAGCATGACAAAATCAAACAGGACACGGACGGCAGTACGCGCCAGACCGCAGCTACCGGCTTCTTCGATACGCAAACCCGCACCCTGTCATACAACGAAGCGGAGCAAAGCAACACCTCATTGTTCGCGCAAAACGACTGGCGCTTTGCCGATGACTGGACCTGGACCGTAGGCGCACGCCAGTACTGGCTGTCTTCGAAGCTCAATCGCAACGATACTCAAACCCTGCAAAGCAGCGGCAGCACCTGGCATTCCACCGGGGGAAATTCAGTACACGATGATGAACTGGTGACCTCAACCAGCCTACGCTATTCCGGTTTTAAAGATCTTGAACTCCGGGCAGCATATGCCCAGGGCTATGTTTTCCCCACGCTGACTCAGCTGTTTATGCAGACGTCCGCAGGCGGAAGCGTGACCTACGGCAACCCAAACCTGAAGGCGGAACACTCGAATAACTATGAGCTGGGCGCACGGTATAAAGGGAATATGTGGCTGATTGACGGCGCCATTTATTACTCCGAAGCCAAAGACTATATCGCCAGCCTGGCCTGTTCAGGCCAACCCGTTTGCAGCGGTAATACCACCTCTTCACGGGGCGGCTATTACTACTACGAAAACATCGATCGGGCCAAAACCTGGGGCATGGAACTCACCGCAGAATACAACGGCTGGGCGGTTTCACCTTACCTGAGCGGTAATCTCATTCGCCGTCAGTACGAAGGCAATACCCTAAAAACCTGGGATACCGGCGAACCCACGCTGACCGGGCGTGTCGGCCTGAAACATACCTGGTTGATGAATGTCGCTAACGTGACGTCCGATGCCTTTATCCGCGCGGCGTCCAGCGCTAAAGATAATACCGGCACCACGGAAATCAACTACCCAGGCTGGGCCACACTTAACCTCGCATTCAACACCGAGTTCGGTCCGCAGGACCAGTATCAGGTCAACCTCGCGCTCAACAACCTGACCGATAAGCGTTACAGAACCGCACATGAATCTATTCCAGATGCTGGTTTCAATGCCGCCGTTGGCTTTGCGTGGAATTTCTGACGATGAAAAAACTCATGATTGGCTTACTGAGCCTCGCCTGCGTTTTCAGTGCCCAGTCCGCCGACCGCCTGGTGGTGGCGGGCGGCTCGCTTAGTGAACTGGTATACGCCATGGGCGTCGGCAACCGGGTGGTTGGCGTTGATGAAACCACCTTGTATCCGCCCGAAACTGCCGCACTCCCGCATATCGGCTACTGGAAGCAGTTAAGCAGCGAGGGCATTTTGTCGCTCCATCCGGACAGCTTTATCACCTGGCAGGATGCAGGTCCCCAAATCGTGTTGGATCAGTTGCGGGCGCAAAAGGTTAACGTCGTGACGTTGCCGCGCGTACCGGCCACCGTCGAACAGATGTACGCCAACATTCGAGAACTGGCTACAACACTGCACATTCCTGACCAAGGTGAGGCGCTAGTCAATCGCCTGCAGCAACGTCTGGAGCGTATTAAGCACAGCGTGGCGGCGAAAAACGCGCCGGTCAAAGCCATGTTCATTCTCTCTGCTGGCGGCAGCGCACCTCAGATCGCCGGAAAAGGCAGCGTTGCCGATGCCATTATGACCCTCGCAGGCGCACAAAATGTCGCCACCCATGCGCAGTATAAAAGCTACAGCGCGGAGTCACTGATCGCCGCCAACCCGGAGGTGATCGTGGTGACGTCGCAAATGGTCGATGGCGGTCTGGCTCGCCTGAGCGCGATTGCCGGTATTACCCACACTGCGGCCTGGAAAAACCAGCGCATTGTGGCGGTAGACCAGGCGCTGATTCTGGGAATGGGACCACGCGTCGCCGATGCGGTTGAAGCCCTGCACCAGCAATTCTGGCCTCACTAACTGGATTTATTAAGAAGAATGAAAACTGAACATTCGCTGGATCTCACCGCGCATTTTGCGCTCGAGGGAAGTCAGCCATTTAAGGATCGCCGCGCCACGATGCCCTGGCGTGGGGCGATCCCGGTTGCCAAAGAGCTATTGTCACAGACCTGGCAGGAGGTCATCAACCAGCCAACCCCACCGCGTAAACGGCTGGTGTACTTGCATATTCCTTTTTGTGCAACACATTGTACTTTCTGCGGTTTTTATCAAAACCGATTTGAAGAAGACAACTGCGCCCTCTACACCAACGCGCTGTTGCGCGAAATAGAGATGGAAGCTGATAGCGCATTACATCAGTCGGCCCCCATTCACGCCGTCTATTTTGGCGGCGGTACGCCTTCTGCGCTGTCTGCACAGGACTTGGCCAGAATCATTACCGCGCTGCGTGACAAGCTACCGTTGGCGCCGGACTGCGAAATCACCATTGAGGGACGGGTGCTCAATTTTGACGATGCGCGAATTGATGCCTGCCTTGACGCTGGCGCCAATAGATTTTCAATCGGTATTCAGTCTTTTAACAGCCGAATCCGCAAGAAAATGGCGCGTACTTCGGACGGCCCGACCGCGACGGCCTTTATGCAGGGACTGGTAAAACGAGATCGTGCCGCCGTGGTGTGCGATCTGCTGTTTGGTCTGCCAGGACAAGACGCAAAACTGTGGGGCGAGGATCTGGCGATTGCCCGCGACATCGGCCTCGACGGCGTAGATCTTTATGCGCTGAATCTGATCCCTAATACACCGCTTGGCAAAGCGGTTGAAACCGGGCGCACAACCGTTCCCTCTCCCGCCGAACGCCGCGATCTCTATCTTCAGGGCTGCGATTTCATGGACAGCGCGGGCTGGCGCTGCATCAGCAACAGCCACTGGGCGCGTACCACACGGGAACGCAATCTGTACAACCTGCTGATTAAACAGGGTGCAGACTGTCTGGCATTCGGCTCTGGCGCAGGAGGGTCAGTCAATGGCTATTCCTGGATGGTCGAGCGCAACCTGAATACATGGCATGAATCTATCGCCGCCGGAAAAAAACCGCTAATGATGATGATGCGCACCGCCGAGCGTGGTTTCCAGTGGCGACACACTCTCCAGGCTGGTATTGAGACGGCCCGCGTTCCGCTGGATGAGCTGACGCCTCATGCACAAAAACTGGCCCCGCTACTGACCCAATGGCATCACGCAGGACTGACGCGAGATGCCAGCACCTGTGTACGCCTGACCAATGAAGGGCGTTTTTGGGCGAGCAATATTTTGCAGTCTCTTGATGAACTGATTCAGGAACTTAACGCGCCGCGCATTGCGGTAGAGCAACCATAAAAGGAGTGAATAATGAGCCATGTCTCTTTACAGGATTTTTTGAAAACTGAGCCGGACGGTACGCTGGAAGCTATCGCAGCCCAGTACAACACTACATTGCTGGAGGTGGTGAAAAACCTCCCTTCCCCAACGCTGGTTTCCGGCAGTCAATTTGATACCGTCTGGGAAACCGTCTGCGAATGGGGCAAAGTCACCACCCTGGTCCATACTGCTGATGTCATTCTGGAATTCACTGGTGAATTACCTTCCGGATTCCACCGCCACGGTTACTTCAACCTGCGCGGCAAAAAAGGCATGACCGGTCATATCAAGGCAGAAAACTGCACGCATATTGCCCTGATTGAACGCAAATTTATGGGAATGGACACTGCGTCCATTCTCTTCTTCAACCAGGCGGGTAGCGCTATGTTCAAAATTTTCCTCGGTCGCGATGAGCATCGACAGCTGCTGGCCGAACAGGTCAGCGCCTTTCACACGTTGTCTTCATCTTTAAAGGAACATGCCTGATGGCTCCATGGCTTATTTTTGGTGCAGGTGGAAGCGGCGTCGGCGCGAAAACGCTGGAACTCGCGCTGGCGGAGCATCGTCCGGTGATTGCCGTCGTTCGTAATCCCCAGGTTGCTGCCGGGCTGCAGGAAAAAGGTGTGCAGGTCTTTATTGGCGACGCCTGCGACAGCCAGGTCACCGCCTGCGCCTGTCGCGCAGCGGGTCAGCATGCCACGGTGATCTCCTCCATGGGTGGTGCCCAGGATTATCTGGCGCACAGAACCGTCATTGATGAAGCAGAAAAAGCTGAGATCAAACGCATGATTCTGGTCACCTCCCTGGGCTGTGGTAACAGTTGGCCCTTTTTGTCCCCACGCGCCAGGGCCGCATTTGGCCAGGCCGTACGGGAAAAATCATTGGCTGAAAGCTGGCTACAAACCAGTCAACTGGACTACGCCATTCTCCGCCCCGGCGGTTTGCTGAACGGTGAAGCCACAGGCCTGGCGCAACGCATACAGACCGAGGAGTGTCATGGCTTTGTGATGCGCGCAGATGTTGCCAGGCACATTCACGAACTGGCCACGGCGCCGGCACTCAATAACCAGATTTACAGTTTGGTTGAGCCGGGACTGAAACCCGCGTAAACCCCTCGCGGCGCGGAAACTTCGCGCCGCAAAGACGTTATGGAGCGTTGCGTGCTTAAGGACTCGCTTTCTTCCGTCAGCATTCTGACGGGCCTTTCTCTCTTGCTGGTCGCTCTGATGCTGTTCGGTGCCAGCCAGGGGGCGTTGAACATTAGCTTCAGCGCCCTGTTCAACGACGAATACCGAGATATCTGGTTGAACATCCGCCTGCCCCGCGTACTGCTGGCCGTTTTGGTCGGTGCTGCGCTGGCTACGGCAGGGGTCATTATGCAGGGACTTTTTCGCAATCCAATGGCCGATCCCGGCCTGCTTGGCGTCAGCAGCGGCTCCGCGCTGATGGTCGGCATCGCGATAGTTATCCCATTTTCATTCCCCGTAGTGCTGGTGTTGTATGAGCAGATGATTTTTGCCGTCGCGGGCAGCATGGTGGTCTGCACGATTATTTTTCTAATAGGCCAGCGTCATAACCACGGCGGAATGATGCAACTGCTGTTAGCCGGTATCGCTATCAATGCTCTGTGCGGTTCGGCTATTGGCGTGCTGAGCTATGTGGGTGACGAACAGCAGCTACGTCAACTTACGCTGTGGATGATGGGGAATCTCGGCCAGGCCCAGTGGCCAACGCTGCTGGTTGCCAGCACGTTTGTTCTTCCAGCCATTGCTGTCACCGTCTGTATGGCAGGAACGCTTAATTTGCTGCAATTGGGTGATGAAGAGGCGCATTACCTCGGCGTAAACGTCAAACGTAAGCGCCAGCAGTTACTGTTGCTCAGCTCGCTCCTGGTTGGCGCTGCCGTTTCCGTCAGCGGCGTGATTGGCTTTATTGGCCTGGTGATCCCGCATCTGATCAGAATGACTACCGGCGCCGATCATCGCTGGTTGATTCCTTGCTCTACGTTGGCCGGTGCCTGTTTACTTCTGATTGCCGACACGCTGGCCCGCACACTTGTTCAGCCTGCCGAAATGCCCGTTGGTCTGTTAACCAGCCTGATCGGTGGACCGTATTTCCTGTGGTTAATACTGCGTAGCCGGAGGATGTCATGATCGTCGCTGAAAATCTGGTCTACCACATTCAGGGCAGACGACTGACCGATGACGTTTCCCTGACGCTACCTGATGGAGAAATCATCGCGATTCTTGGCCCGAATGGGGCAGGAAAATCAACGCTACTCCGCCAGCTTACGGGCTATCTGCAGCCCCACAGCGGGCGTTGTAGCTTGTTTGGCAAGCCGCTGAACGAGTGGCCAATCACCGAGCTGGCCAAAACCCGTGCTGTGATGCGCCAGAACAGTCATATGGCCTTCCCGTTTAGCGTGCAGGAGGTCATCCGCATGGGCAGGCATCCGTATCGTACGCGCAACACGGGCGATGAAACGGAGCACATCATGACGTTGTGTGACTGCCAGGCGCTGGCCGCGCGCGATTACCGGCACCTGTCGGGAGGAGAACAACAGCGGGTACAGCTGGCGCGTCTGCTGGTTCAACTTTGGGAGCCCGAACCCAGGCCAAAATGGTTGTTTCTCGATGAACCCACCTCCGCCCTGGATATTCACCACCAACAGCATCTTTTTCGTCTGCTGCGTCGTCTGGTAGGTGAACGACAGTTCAGCGTCTGCTGCGTCCTGCACGATCTCAACCTTGCGGCGCGCTATGCTGACCGCGTTGTATTGATGGAACGCGGCAGGATAGTTGATAACGGTCGTCCGCAGGATGTTCTGCAGCAATCGTCACTAAATGCACTGTACGGCGCCGATCTCACGGTGATGAATGAACCGCAGCATCGAACGCCGCTTATCGTTCTCAATCAATAACAGACCGGGAACGTGCTGACCTGACGTTCCCGTTTTTCTTCCTTTACGCCCTTTTTGCACCTTTTCTAAAAACTCCCTTGACCTTCCCCTAGATGGAAGGTTTAACCTTTATCACAGTCAGTTAATCCTGCAATAAAGGAGTTGGTTATGTCTCAAACAATCGATCTAACCCTGGACGGCTTGTCCTGTGGTCACTGCGTAAAACGCGTTAAAGAAAGTCTGGAGCAACGCCCGGACGTTGAGCAAGCGGATGTCACTGTGACTGAAGCGCACATCACCGGGAGCGCTAGTGCTGAAGCGCTGATTGAAACCATCAAACAAGCCGGTTACGGCGCGGAGTTAAGCCACCCAAAGGCTAAACCGCTGACGGAGTCATCAATCCCGTCGGAAGCACTGGCAGCGGTCCCTTCCGAGCTTCCGGCAGCTACGGCTGATGATGACAGCCAACAGTTGCTGTTAAACGGCATGAGCTGCGCCAGCTGTGTTATCCGCGTACAAGATGCTCTGCAAAGCGTACCGGGTGTCACGCAGGCACGGGTAAACCTGGCGGAACGTACTGCGCTGGTAATGGGCAGTGCGTCCGCCGACCAGTTAGTGAAAGCGGTGGAAAAAGCGGGCTACGGCGCAGAAGCCATTGAAGATGATGTTAAGCGCCGCGAGCGTCAGCAAGAAACCGCCGTAGCAACCATGAAACGTTTTCGCTGGCAGGCGGCCGTCGCGCTGCTGTTGGGTATCCCTGTCATGGTATGGGGAATGATTGGCGAAAACATGATGGTCACTGCCGACAACCGCAGCCTGTGGCTGACGATTGGTCTGGCAACGCTTGCCGTGATGGTTTTCGCGGGCGGTCATTTTTACCGCAACGCGTGGAAAAGCCTGATGAACGGCACCGCGACCATGGATACGCTGGTGGCGCTGGGTACGGGGGTGGCATGGCTTTATTCCATGAGCGTCAACCTCTGGCCGCAATGGTTCCCGATGGAAGCGCGACACCTCTATTATGAAGCCAGTGCGATGATTATCGGTCTGATTAACCTCGGGCACATGCTGGAAGCGCGGGCTCGCCAGCGTTCGTCCAAAGCACTGGAAAAATTACTCGATCTGACGCCGCCGACCGCGCGTGTTGTTACCGACGAAGGCGAAAAGAACGTGCCGCTGGCAGACGTTCAGGCGGGAATGTTGCTGCGCCTGACCACCGGTGACCGCGTTCCGGTAGATGGCGAAATCACTCAGGGCGAAGCCTGGCTGGATGAAGCCATGCTGACCGGAGAGCCTATTCCGCAACAAAAAGGCGAAGGCGATAGCGTCCACGCCGGTACGGTCGTACAGGATGGCAGCGTGCTGTTCCGCGCCAGTGCCGTTGGCAGCCATACCACGCTGTCACGCATTATTCGTATGGTGCGCCAGGCGCAAAGCAGTAAACCGGAGATTGGTAAACTAGCCGACCGTATCTCCTCAGTGTTCGTTCCGGTCGTCGTCGTCATTGCGCTGGTGAGTGCGGCAATCTGGTATTTCTTCGGGCCGGCACCACAAATTGTTTATACGCTGGTGATTGCCACTACCGTACTGATTATTGCCTGCCCTTGTGCGCTGGGCCTGGCTACACCAATGTCGATTATTTCCGGTGTGGGTCGTGCTGCTGAGTTTGGGGTTCTGGTACGTGATGCCGATGCGCTTCAGCGCGCCAGTACGCTTGATACCGTCGTATTTGATAAAACCGGGACATTGACTGAAGGTAAACCGCAGGTTGTCGCCATCAAAACGTTTGGCAACACCGATGAAGCACTGGCAATTCGTCTGGCAGCAGCCCTTGAACAGGGGTCCAGCCACCCGCTGGCCAGAGCGATACTGGACAAAGCCGGTGATGTTACGCTGCCACAGGTCAATGGTTTCCGTACGCTGCGCGGTTTAGGCGTAAGCGGTGAAACGGAAGGTCATACGCTGCTGCTGGGCAACCAGGCGCTGCTCAATGAGCAACAGGTAGATACCACTGAAATGGAAGCTGAAATCACCGCTCAGGCATCCCAGGGTTCAACCCCGGTCCTGTTGGCGATTGATGGTAAAGCGGCGGCTCTGTTAGCGGTGCGTGATCCGCTGCGTAGCGACAGCGTGGCAGCACTTCAGCGTCTGCACCGCAACGGGTATCGTCTGGTGATGCTTACCGGTGACAACCCGACCACGGCTAACGCTATTGCCAAAGAAGCCGGTATTGATGAGGTGATTGCCGGTGTTCTGCCGGACGGTAAAGCCGAGGCGATTAAACGTCTGCAAAGCCAGGGGCGTCAGGTTGCCATGGTGGGTGACGGTATTAACGATGCGCCTGCGCTGGCTCAGGCCGATGTCGGAATTGCCATGGGTGGCGGCAGCGATGTGGCGATTGAAACCGCCGCGATTACGCTGATGCGTCATAGCCTGATGGGCGTTGCGGATGCACTGTCTATCTCCCGGGCAACGTTGCGTAATATGAAGCAGAACCTGGTCGGCGCGTTTATTTATAACAGCATCGGTATCCCCGTTGCCGCTGGGATCCTGTGGCCGTTCACCGGAACTCTGCTGAATCCGGTCGTTGCAGGGGCGGCGATGGCGCTCTCCTCCATTACTGTGGTGAGCAACGCTAACCGACTGCTACGCTTCAAACCGAAAGAGTAACCTTCTGCCACATGGCGCTCATGCTTATCCAGCCTACAAATTGCAGGTAGCATTGTAGGCTGGATAAGACGATTTCGCGTCGCCATCCGGCGATTCTCGCATTGCACCTTCCAGGACCACGCGCTAGCATGAAAGTCTACTTAGGGAGGTCGTATGGATCTGTTATACCGGGTAAAAACATTTTTCACCGCGCTACGCGGCAACCACTATACCTGGCCTGCCATCGACATTTCATTGCCCGGCAACCGCCATTTTCATCTGATTGGCAGTATTCATATGGGCAGTCGCGATATGGCACCTCTGCCTGCCAAATTACTCAAAAAACTCAACCATGCCGATGCGCTGATTGTCGAAGCAGATGTTTCCGGTGACGACGCGCCGTTTGCTAACCTTCCTACATTTGCCGCACTCGAAGAACGTATCAGCCCGGAGCAGTTAGAAAACCTGCGTAAAGTCACCAATGAACTGGGCATTTCCCCCTCCCTGTTATCTACTCAGCCGTTGTGGCAAATCGCCATGGTATTACAGGCGACACAGGCACAGCAGTTGGGGCTACGGGCGGAATACGGAATTGATTACCAATTGCTGAAAGCGGCAAAGCAAGCGCATAAACCCGTCATCGAACTGGAAGGCGCATCCAGCCAAATCGAGCTGTTATGTCAGTTGCCTGATAACGGACTGGCCCTGCTGGACGATACTCTGACGCACTGGCATACCAATGCCAGATTGTTGCAACAGATGATGGGTTGGTGGCTTAAAACACCGCCACGCAATAGCGAACTGACGCTTCCCAATACCTTTAGCCAGTCGTTGTATGACGTATTGATGCATCAACGCAACACTGCCTGGCGCGATCGGCTCAGGGCGATGCCTGCTGGTCATTACGTCGTGGCCGTTGGCGCGCTACATCTGTACGGAGAGGGAAATTTGCCGGAGATGTTACGGTAAAAAAAATGGCCAATATTTCTATTGGCCCGTCAAAGAGGAATTTCATCATTATTATGATCCCAATGCTTAAAGCATCGGTGTAGTTCGATTGTCGCTCAAAGTCATCATCCTGCCAATACTATTGCGCAAGATGGTACTATTTTTTAGACAGACATCAGGCGTATGCTTGAGTCGTATTTTGTCTGGTCCAGGAAAATTGCTATGACACCCGCCGTTAAATTACTCGAAAAAAACAAAATTTCTTTCCAGATTCACACCTACGATCACGATCCGTCCGAGACGAACTTTGGTGATGAAGTGGTACGCAAGTTAGGTCTGAATGCGGACCAGGTCTACAAAACGCTGCTGGTTGCCGTGAATGGCGATATGAAGCATCTGGCAGTTGCGGTCACGCCTGTAGCCGGTCAACTGGATCTCAAAAAGGTCGCTAAGGCGCTGGGGGCTAAAAAGGTTGATATGGCCGATCCAATGGTTGCGCAACGAACCACCGGTTATCTGGTGGGGGGGATCAGCCCATTAGGACAGAAAAAGAGATTGCCAACGCTCATTGATGCCCCTGCCCAGACGTTTGACACCATTTATGTTTCCGGCGGCAAACGCGGGCTGGATATCGAACTGGCAGCGGGCGATCTGGCGAAAATTCTGGATGCGAAATTCGCCGACATCGCTCGTCGCGATTAAGCGGTTATAGACTGATTGCCTGATGGCGCGCAGCTTTAAGGCCTACAAATCGCACTGACCTGTAGGCCGGATAAGGTGCCCGCACCGCCATCCGGCACTCCGCCCTGTTACTGCCAGGTAACTTCACCCCTCGGCTCATACACACTGGCATCCAGCGGTGAGTTCTTCTGCACGAACTCTTTCAGCACTTCTGCATCAATAAACCCGGTATTCACATAGCCTGGTTTGTTATCAATGCGCGGATAGCCATCACCACCGGTTGCGTTGAAGCTTAGCGTTGCCATGCGATAGGTTTTGGCTGGGTCAACGGGTTCACCTTTGATTTTCAAATCGTTAAGCTTGCCGTCTTTCGCCACAAAGCTGACGTTAGCAAACTGCGGATAGGCCCCGGAGTCCGGCTTCATTTGCGCCACGGCGGTCAGATAGTCAATCACCTCTTTCCCGCTCATGTCGGCATACACCACGATGTTTCCGAACGGCTGTACTTTCAGCACGCTCTTATAGGTGATATCACCGCCTTCGATGGAATCACGGATGCCACCGCCGCTCATCACGCCAAAATCAGCGCTGGTTCGCGCCATTTGCGCAGCCAGCAGCAAATGTCCCATGTTGGTCTGCACGAAACGGACTTTGCTTCGGTCGCCTTCGAGGCGCGCATTGACGCTACCAATTTTCACGTCGAGCTGCGCTTTACCTTTATTCTGGAACGGCGTCAGCAGCGAAAGCATTTGCTGATTTTCAGCTATTTCCGGGGTATAGAGTACGCGCTCACTTTTACCGTTGTCCCAGGTCACTTTTTTCTTCAGGTTGACGGGAATGAGCTGGTAGTTGACCATTTTCATTTCGCCGTTACGGAACTCAAAGTCCGCCCGGCCCACATATTTCCCCCACTCGTGCGCCTGCACAATCCAGATCCCATTTTGCTTGTCTGGCGCACACGGCGTACCCGGTACGTAATCAACCTGCTTCTTGTTCTCTGAAGCCATACACACCGGATCCTGCGAGTGACCACCGACAATCATCGCCAGCGATCCCGCCGGCAGGCTACGCGCCATTTCGACATCGCCAGGGGCGTTCGAGCCGTGGTTGCCGTTGTCATAATGTCCCATATGGGTGGTCGCGATAATGATGTCTGGCTTTTCACCCATATTCAGTTCCTGGATAACCAGTTTGGCTTCATCAGCAGGTTTACGGAACTCAATATCGGTAAAGAACTCGGGGTTGCCTATTTTTGCCGTATCGTCGGTGGTTAAACCGAGTACGGCAATTTTTAAATCCTGGCGCTTAAAGATGGCCCACGGCTTAAACAAACGCTCGCCAGTGCTTTTCTGATAGATATTGGCCGAGAGAAACGGGAATTTGGACCATTTTTCCTGCTGGCGCAGTACGGTCATGGGATTATCAAACTCGTGGTTTCCGACCGCCATTGCGTCATAGCCAATCAGGTTCATCCCACGAAAATCAGGTTCCGCATCCTGCAGATCGGACTCCGGTACGCCGGTATTAATGTCGCCACCGGAAAGCAGCAGTACGCTTCCCCCTTCCTCTGCCACCTCTTTACGAATACTGTCCACCAGCGTTTTTTGCGCCGCCAGTCCGTATTCTCCGTATTCGCTGCGCCAGAAGTGACCGTGATGATCGTTGGTATGCAGAATGGTAATTTTGTAGGTTTTATCTTTTTCGTACGCTTGCGCTGGCTGACCTGCCAGCGTAAATGCGGCTAATAACGCCAGCGCCACGCCCCGTTTTAAAAACTTCATATTTCTCTCCCTGAGCCAAAATCAACGACTGAAATTACAATGATATGAAATAATAGTCGAAAATGTTTTCAGAAATGAGACTTCCTTCAAACACCTTCCGCAGGTATGTTAGTCAGGTAATAATAACAAAATAGATTACCCTCATAATCGCAACCCAAACAGAAGTGACTTTCTATGGCAATAAGTGAACCAACCCAGCCTGTGGCTGGCGCGTCAGCGTCGGTTGCTAAAGCACGCACCTCATTTGGCATTTTAGGAGCGATCAGCCTCTCCCATCTGCTAAACGATATGATTCAGTCGCTGATCCTGGCGATTTATCCGCTATTGCAGTCAGAGTTCTCGCTAACGTTTATGCAGATCGGGATGATCACCCTAACCTTCCAGCTTGCTTCCTCGCTGCTGCAACCGGTGGTGGGTTACTGGACGGACAAATACCCGATGCCGTGGTCGCTGCCCATTGGGATGTGCTTCACGCTGAGCGGACTTGTCTTGCTGGCCATGGCTGGCAGCTTCCATATGGTGCTGCTCGCCGCGGCGCTGGTTGGCACCGGCTCTTCGGTATTTCATCCGGAATCGTCCCGCGTGGCACGCATGGCCTCCGGCGGTCGTCACGGCCTGGCGCAGTCAATTTTCCAGGTTGGCGGCAACTTCGGCAGCTCTCTGGGGCCCTTGCTGGCAGCTGTCATCATCGCGCCATATGGTAAGGGTAATGTGGCCTGGTTTGTTCTGGCTGCGTTATTAGCGATTGTCGTCCTGACACAAATCAGCCGTTGGTATGCCGCGCAGCATCGGATGAGTAAAGGAAAACCGAAAGTCGCCATCGTAAATCCGTTACCGCGCAATAAAGTGGTGCTGGCGGTAAGCATCCTGCTGGTGCTGATTTTCTCCAAATACTTCTATATGGCGAGCATCAGCAGCTATTACACCTTTTATCTGATGCAAAAATTCGGATTATCGGTACAAAACGCCCAGTTTCATCTGTTTGCCTTCCTGTTTGCCGTCGCGGCCGGGACGGTGATTGGCGGACCATTAGGCGATAAAATTGGCAGAAAATATGTTATTTGGGGCTCTATCCTCGGAGTTGCGCCATTTACCCTCGTTTTACCCTACGCAACGCTGGAATGGACCGGGATTTTAACCGTGATCATTGGTTTTATCCTCGCATCGGCGTTTTCTGCTATTTTGGTCTACGCGCAGGAGCTGCTTCCTGGGCGTATCGGCATGGTTTCTGGACTATTTTTCGGGTTTGCCTTCGGCATGGGCGGCTTGGGAGCCGCGGTGCTAGGACTAATAGCCGACCATACCAGCATCGATTTGGTCTACAAAATATGTGCTTTCCTGCCACTTCTGGGGATACTGACCATATTCTTACCTGATAACCGACACAAAGCCTGATTTTCTGACGGCCAAAAGTAAATTTTGGCCGTCATTACTTGCAGTAGCCATCAGCCTTTACCTCTCACATATCACCGTACTTTTCCGATCCGTGCTTTTTTACTCTTAAAATCCCGTTTTCTTCAAAATTCAATAATTATTCATAAACATAAACATTAAAATTGTCATAAACTATTACTCGTAGTTTGGGTTTTCAGGATCATCACAGCAACCAAAGGAGACGGAATGCATCACGCCACCCCGCTTATCACCACCATTGTCGGCGGCCTTGTGCTCGCTTTTATATTAGGCATGATTGCCAATAAACTGCGTATTTCTCCTCTGGTGGGATATCTGTTAGCGGGCGTTCTGGCCGGTCCATTTACACCTGGTTTTGTTGCTGATACTAAGCTCGCGCCTGAGCTGGCCGAGCTTGGCGTTATTCTGCTGATGTTTGGCGTGGGGCTGCACTTTTCGTTGAAGGATTTGATGGCGGTAAAGTCTATCGCCATTCCCGGCGCGATTGCCCAGATAGCGGTGGCAACGCTGCTGGGTATGGCGCTTTCCGCCATATTGGGCTGGTCACTGATGGTGGGTATCGTCTTTGGTCTGTGTCTTTCAACCGCCAGTACCGTGGTGCTACTGCGTGCGCTTGAAGAACGACAGCTCATTGACAGCCAGCGCGGGCAAATTGCCATTGGCTGGTTGATTGTCGAAGATCTGATGATGGTGCTGACGCTGGTTCTCCTGCCAGCCGTCGCCGGGATGCTGGAAAAAGAAGACGTCGGCTTTGCCTCGCTGGCCGTCGATATGGGTATTACCATCGGTAAGGTGGTGGCGTTTATCGCGATCATGATGCTGGTGGGTCGTCGCCTGGTACCGTGGATTATGGCCCGCAGCGCCGCAACCGGTTCACGCGAACTGTTTACCCTCTCTGTCCTCGCCCTCGCCTTAGGTATCGCCTTTGGCGCAGTAGAGCTGTTCGATGTCTCCTTTGCGCTGGGCGCGTTCTTCGCCGGTATGGTGCTGAATGAATCTGAACTAAGCCACCGTGCGGCGCATGATACTCTGCCGCTGCGCGATGCGTTCGCCGTGCTGTTCTTCGTTTCAGTCGGGATGCTGTTCGATCCGTTAGTTCTGATCCAGCAGCCGTTGGCGGTACTGGGCACGCTGGCGATTATCATCTTTGGTAAATCCCTTGCCGCCTATTTCCTGGTGCGCCTGTTTGGTCACTCCCAACGCACAGCGCTCACCATTGCCACCAGCCTGGCGCAGATTGGTGAATTTGCCTTTATCCTGGCGGGTCTGGGAATGGCGTTGAACCTGCTGCCGCAGGCCGGACAGAATCTGGTGCTGGCCGGGGCAATCCTGTCCATTATGCTCAACCCGGTGCTGTTTGCGGTGTTAGAAAAATACCTCGCCAAAACAGAAACGCTGGAGGAGCAGACGCTGGAAGAGGCTATCGAAGAAGAGAAGCAAATTCCGGTGGATATCTGCAATCATGCCTTGCTGGTTGGCTTTGGTCGCGTCGGCAGCCTGCTGGGTGAGAAATTGATGGCTGCGGGGATCCCGCTGGTGGTGATCGAAACCTCACGTACCCGGGTGGATGAACTGCGCGAGCGTGGGATCCGCGCGGTACTGGGAAATGCCGCCAACGAAGAGATTATGAATCTGGCGCATCTGGATTGCGCGCGCTGGCTGCTGCTGACCATTCCCAATGGTTATGAAGCGGGTGAAATTGTCGCTTCTGCACGTGAGAAATGCCCGTCGATTGAGATTATCGCCCGCGCGCATTATGACGATGAGGTGGAATATATTACCGAACGCGGCGCCAACCAGGTCGTCATGGGTGAGCGTGAAATCGCCCGCACCATGCTGGAGCTGATTGAAACGCCGCCTGCAGGTGAAGTTGCTACGGCCAGTTAATGTCCGTGCCGGATAGCGTTATCGCTTATCCGGCCTATGCAAGATTTAACGGTCCCAGTACGACTCTTCGAGACTGTCTTCACGTTCCGGTAAACCGCGCGTCAGGCGCGGTGAATGCTGGTTCAGCACCTGATAACTCACGCGATTAGCATACTTACACACCTGGGCTAACGACGAATAGGTCAGCCAGGTGAACTTGTGCTTGCTGGAGTTAGGCACGTTGCTGCGGTGATAGCTGTTGGCGGTAATATCATGCAGCAATGCCGCCAGCGCGCCGTCACCTGCGCCGTTGGTGTTCATGATCTTTTCAGGCCCGCCCATATACGGTGCGATGTGCGAATACACGCGCAGCGGATTGGTACAGTCTTTATGGCGCATGGCGCGGCTGAATTCGTACTGGTTAAATTCGGCAATAGCACCAGGGAGCAGCGGATGCTGGGTTTTACGTTTAACTTCTTCTTCCGTAAAGCCCGCCATATACAGACCCGCCGGACCCGCCGTGCACAGCACCAGATCCACCCAATCCAGCGCCTTGTCAGATGCCAGCAGCGGATCGTTCTCGCCGGTCAGCGCTTCAGCCTCTTCTTCATTCATCGCCAGAATAGAGACATGCTCTTTCAGGAATGCCTGCCACCACTGCGGGTTATCGGCAATGACGAATTTGGTGCCCAGGGTCAGAACCACCGGCACATTGTGCTTTTTGGCGTATTCAATCGCCTTCATGGTCGCTTCCGGCATCGGCTCACCCGGTTCGCAGCGCACCAGATAAGACGTCAGCACCAGCGCGGACGCTCCGGCAATCACCGATTCAGGGATGCTATCCGCCCGTAGCTTATTCATATGCCCAGGGCTGATTGCGAAGGTACGCTCACCTGACTCGCCAATCAGCGTAAAGCAGCGGCCAATCGGTCCGTTAACGCCTTGCAGGTAGTTCAGGTCGGTACGGCTGGAGGTATTGCATAAATAGCGGTACGCATAGCTGCCAATCTCGATATTGCTGCACATCACGCCCAGCAGCACCGAGCGGTCATCCGCCAGTACAGAGTAGTTGTGCATCGTGTTACCGATAGTACCGCCCGCAAACTGATGGGTGATCAAGTTTTCACGCACCAGTTCCTGGTAGAGCGCTTCTGCGACATCATCGGCAATCACCAGAGAATGCCCGGCGCTTAATCCATAACGTTTTACAAAGTCATCATCCACTTTGGCTTCAATATCCACCAGCGTCTGGTCGATACCTACCACCCAGGCTGCGCTGGTTTCATTTTCTGGCTGAATTTGTTGCAGCAACGGATCGCGCGCGCTGACGGGAAAATAGTGTTTGGATTTGCGTTTACCGGGAAATTTCATGGTCGATTTTACGGGTGGTTAACTGAGCGATGCATGGTAGCACATTCCCTGCCACGCATGCGATGCGGCGCTAAGTTTCAATATCAGACGGTGAGATCGCAGTTTATACGGGATTAATTTCTACAATAACTCACCTTCACAAGGAGCGTTTTATGAAGCCGGAAAACAAGATCCCCGTACTCGACAGAATTTCGGATGAAATGAAAAGCGTGGTGAATTTTCATCGCTACGATCTGCCGCCGTGGCCCGCTGCAGATGACTTCGTGGCCCAGCGCCAACACTACATTCATGAACGGCAGCTGTGGAATGCCGATGCCCCAGAGATGAATACTCGCGAATGCGTTATTTCTACCGCATGCGGCCCCGTGGCCACACGTATTTACTCACCGCAGCCCCATAGTCTGGCAACGTTGTATTATCTGCACGGCGGCGGTTTTATTCTCGGTAATCTGGATACCCACGACCGTATTATGCGCTTGCTGGCGCGCTATACGCAGTGCACGGTAATTGGTATCGACTATTCGCTTGCGCCAGAAGCCCGTTTCCCGCAAGCCATTGAAGAGATTGCCGCCGTCTGCCAGTATTTTCATCAGCACGCTGGCGACTATTCTCTTAATGTGAATCATATCGGTTTTGCGGGCGATTCCGCCGGAGCCATGCTGGCGCTTGCCAGTGCGCTGTGGCTGCGGGATAAACGCATTGTCTGCGGCAAGGTGGCTGGGGTGCTGTTGTGGTATGGGCTTTACGGCCTGCAGGATTCACTGAGCCGACGGCTGATGGGCGGAGCGTGGGATGGGTTAACCCGCGAGGACTTGCAGATGTACGAAAACGCGTACCTGCGTAGCGCTGACGATCGCGAGTCACCGTATTATTGCCTGTTTAATAACGATCTGACGCGTGACGTGCCACCGTGTTTTATCGCTGGCGCTGAGTTTGATCCGCTGATTGACGATAGCTGCTTACTATTCCAGACGTTGCAGGCGCATCAGCAGCCCTGCCAGTACAAAATGTACCCCGGTACGCTGCACGCCTTCCTGCACTATTCGCGAATGATGAAAACCGCCGACGATGCATTACGGGAAGGCGCTCGTTACTTCAGAGCCCAGCTTTAACGGTAAGCGTCGGTCAGTTTAACCATCATTTCGATATGTTCCGGTGCGGCATTAAGCGCCGGAATATACTCATATTGCTTACCGCCAGCTTCGAGGAAAATCTCCCGGTTTTGTACCGCTATCTCTTCCAGCGTTTCGAGGCAATCTGCCGAGAAGCCCGGACACATAACCTGGATATGTTGTGTCCCTTTCTCCGCCAGCATTTTTAACGTTTCGTCGGTATACGGCGTCAGCCACGGTTCGCGACCAAAGCGAGACTGGAAGGTCATCATTACTTTTTCTGGCGGCAGGCCAAGCGCTGAAACCAGCTCTCGGGTGGTATCGCGACAACGCTGCGGGTAGTCATCGCCTTCATCGGCGTAACGCTGCGGAATGCCGTGATAGGAGAGCAGCAGCAAATCAGGTTCACCGTGTTGAGCAAATGAATCCCGGGCACTCTTCGCCAGCGCATCGATGTAGCTGCTGTCATCGGCGTAATCACGAATAAATGAAACGCCAGGGATACCGCGTTTACGCGCTAAGATACGCGCCAGCTCGTCCCAGACTGCCGCCACCGTCGAACAGGAATATTGCGGGTACAGCGGTAACACCACCATGTGTTCAACCCCGCTTGCCAACAGTTCATCGACCGCGCTTTCAAGCGACGGCGAACCGTAGCTCATTCCCAGCGCAACAGGGGTATTTGGTAGGCGTTCTGCCAGCGCCCGCTGTTGTGCCTTGCTATAAACCATCAGCGGGGAACCGTCTTCCATCCAGATTGACTGGTACAGCTTGGCTACGCGTGGCGCACGCAACGGTAAAATCACCCCGCGCAGAAGCGGCCACCACAGTGCAGGTGACGTATCAACTACGCGTGGATCGCTTAAAAACTGGCGCAGGTAGCGCTTAACGGCTTCGGGGGTTGGGGCATCGGGAGTGCCGAGGTTTGCCAGCAGGATACCGGTTTTCGTCTGACGCATTACCGCCTCTTATCGATTCAAATTGTTGATAATTGTAGCGGAAAAGCGATAAAGAAGAACTAATTGCTGTGAGAGGTAAGACGAGAATTTGCCTGATGGCGCTACGCTTATCAGGCCTACGCGATAATGGCAGGCCTGATAAGAGGTTTATTACGCGAAAAAATTAGCCGAGGATTTTTTCCAGCGCTGCGCGCACGTCAGCAACGGCCTGGGTGCCGTCAACTTTCGCGTATTTGGTGTTACCCGCCTGCGCTTCTTTAGAGTAGTAGCCGATCAGCGGAGCGGTCATCTGATGGTATTCCACCAGGCGCTTACGTACAGTTTCTTCCTGATCGTCTTTACGGGTGGTCAGCTCTTCGCCGGTCACGTCGTCTTTACCTTCAACCTTAGGCGGGTTGAATTTGATGTGGTAAACGCGGCCAGAAGCAGCGTGTACGCGACGACCCACGATACGGTCAACGATCAGTTCGTCAGGAACATCGAACTCCAGAACGTAGTCCACGTTGATGCCCGCTTCTTTCATGGCGTCTGCCTGCGGAATAGTACGCGGGAAGCCATCCAGCAGGAAACCATTACGGCAGTCTTCCTGAGCAATACGCTCTTTTACCAGCGCGATCACCAGCTCATCAGTCACCAGCTTACCGGCGTCCATGATGTCTTTCGCTTGTTTGCCCAGCTCGGAGCCAGATTTCACGGCAGCACGCAGCATATCACCGGTGGAGATTTGCGGAATACCATACTTCTCCATGATGAACTGAGCCTGAGTTCCTTTACCCGCGCCCGGAGCGCCAAGCAGAATGATACGCATTACGAAAATCCCCTTAAAGGTTGTCGATATTTTTTAAAAAGCGCTAAACGATACCACCATCACGCAATTGGCTCAAGAAAGACGCCCGACGCTGAAACGGTTAACGGTGGGAAAATTAAAAATAAGGCGAGAAAATGCCGGATGGCGGTGGAAACACCGTATCCGGCATACTATTACGAGATGCTGTAGGCCGGATAAGCGTTAACGCCATCCGGCATTACATTACGGGTATCAGGACACCAGCAACTGGTTCATACGACGGATGAACTGGTTAGGGTCTTCCAGCGTGCCGCGCTCAGCAAACAGCGCCTGATCCAGCAGCAGTTCGACCCATTCTTTGAACTGCACTTCGTCCTGGGTATCTGCCGTGCGTTTTACCAGCACGTGGTCCGGGTTCAGTTCAAAGATATATTTCACTTCCGGTACGGCCTGGCCCGCAGCGGCAAACAGTTTCGCCATCTGGGTGCTCATTTCATCCGCATCGGTGGTGACGATGGCTGGCGTGTCGGTCAGACGGTGAGTCAGACGCACTTCTTTCACGCGGTCGCCCAGCAGGGTTTTCACGCGCTCAACGAACGGCGTCAGCGCTTTTTCCGCTTCTTTTGCCGATTCATCAACTTCATCCGCCAGCTTGTCGATGGACTCGTCAGCTTTGGCAACAGACTGGAATGCCTTACCGTCGAACTCGGTCAGGTAGTTCATCATCCACTCATCGATGCGGTCAGAAAGCAGCAGCACTTCGATGCCTTTCTTACGCAGCAGTTCCAGGTGCGGGCTGCTCTTCGCTGCCGCATAGCTGTCTGCGGTGATGTAGTAGATTTTCTCCTGCCCTTCTTTCATACGCGACACGTAGTCTTCCAGCGACACGGTCTGTGCGGAGGAGTCAGTGTGCGTAGACGCGAAGCGCATCAGCTTAGCGATCGTTTCCTGGTTGGCGTGATCTTCCGCCGGGCCTTCTTTCAGTACCAGGCCGAACTGTTTCCAGAAGGTCTGGTATTTTTCCGCGTCGTCTTTCGCCAGTTTTTCCAGCATCTGCAGTACGCGTTTGGTCAGCGCGCTGCGCAGGTTACGGGTGACGGTGCTGTCCTGCAGGATCTCACGGGAAACGTTCAGCGGCAGATCGTTGGAATCTATCAGACCGCGCACAAAGCGCAGGTAGTTCGGCATGAACTGCTCGGCGTCGTCCATAATAAACACACGCTGGACGTACAGTTTCAGACCATGCTTGTGATCGCGGTTCCACATATCCCACGGAGCCTGGGACGGGATGTACAGCAGGCTGGTGTACTCCTGCTTACCTTCCACACGGTTGTGGCTCCAGGTCAGCGGGTCAGTGAAGTCGTGGGCGATGTGCTTGTAGAACTCGTTGTATTCGTCGTCTTTGATTTCCGACTTGTTACGGGTCCACAGCGCCTGCGCTTTGTTGATCTTTTCCCAGGAAACCACGGTCTCGCCGTCTTTTTCTTCGGATTTTTCGATCTCTACCGGCAGCGCGATATGGTCGGAATATTTGCTGATGATGGAACGTACGCGCCAGTCATCAAGGAACTCATCTTCGCCTTCACGCAGATGCAGGGTGATTTCGGTGCCGCGATCGTCTTTGGTGATGTCGGCAACGGTGTACTCACCTTCGCCCGCAGATTCCCAGAACACGCCGTTTTCCGGCTTATCGCCCGCAGCGCGGGTACGCACGGTGACTTTGTCCGCCACGATGAACGCAGAGTAGAAACCCACCCCGAACTGGCCGATCAACTGGCTGTCTTTCGCCTGATCGGATCCCATGGATTCGAGGAAAGATTTAGTACCGGATTTCGCAATGGTCCCCAGATGATCGATAACGTCATCACGGTTCATCCCCACGCCGTTATCGGCAATGGTCAACGTACGTTTATCTTTATCGAAGGAAACACGTACACGCAGCTCACCGTCCCCTTCATACAGGTCCGGGTTAGACAGGGCGCGGAAACGCAGCTTGTCTGCCGCATCCGAGGCGTTAGAGATAAGCTCACGCAGGAAGATTTCTTTATTGGAATACAGAGAGTGGATCATCAGGTGCAGAAGCTGTTTTACTTCTGACTGAAAACCACGAGTTTCTTGTCCTTTCATGTAGATCTACCTCAACAATGCCATTTTCAATGGTAAAAACACGTTGAGGGTGAAATGGGGACAAGCGGGAAGGATTTCAAGCGGAAGCCGCCGTCGCGGCCTCCGTTTGTTCAGAATTTAATCTTGTGTCGCCCTGCCAGAGAGTGCGACAGCGTAGTGCCATCGACCATTTCCAGCTCGCCGCCGACCGGTACGCCATGGGCGATACGGCTGGCTTCAACGCCATATTGCATGCAAAGCTCAGCAATATAGTTGGCGGTCGCCTCTCCTTCGACCGTAGGATTGGTCGCCAGGATCAGTTCGTTGATTTGCTCAGACTCCAGTCGCTGTTCGAGACGATCCAGCCCGATATCATCAGGGCCAATACCGTCCAGCGGCGACAGGTGTCCCATCAGCACGAAGTAACGTCCGGAAAACTGCCCGGTTTGCTCAATGGCGTAGATGTCCGCCGGACTCTCCACCACACAAATCTGACCGTTTTCCTGGCGACGCGGGTTCGAGCAAATGTTGCAGACGTCTTGCTCTGTGAAGGTGCGGCAATCGGCACAATGGCCGATTTCCGACATTGCCTTCGTTAACGCCTGTGCCAGACGCATCCCGCCGCTGCGATCGCGCTGAAGTAGCGTGAACGCCATGCGCTGCGCCGACTTCGGGCCAACGCCCGGCAGACAGCGCAGTGCTTCCATAAGCTGAGTTAACAGCGGGCTGGTTTGCATCAGAACGGCATCTTAAAGCCAGGCGGCAGCTGCATTCCGGAGGAAACAGAGGCCATCTTCTCTTTCTGCGTCTCTTCAATGCGACGCGCCGCGTCGTTGAATGCCGCAGCAACCAGGTCTTCCAGCATCTCTTTGTCGTCTTCCAGCAGGCTTGGATCGATCTCCACGCGACGGCAGTTGTGCGCGCCGTTAATGGTCACTTTTACCAGACCCGCGCCAGATTCGCCGGTCACTTCCAGCTTGGCGACTTCTTCCTGCATCTGCTGCATTTTTTCTTGCATCTGCTGGGCCTGTTTCATCAGGTTACCCAGACCGCCTTTACCAAACATAGGCTTCTCTCTCAATCACGTTAAGGGATGACGACCGTCAAACCATTAGGCTCACGATCAAATGGGGCGAATACTCTCTTCGTCCAGCTCCGCATCGAAAAAACGACGCAGCGTCTGGATGTTATTATCCGCAATAATCGACTCACGCGCCTGCGCGAGTTTCTCTTCATAAATGGCCTGACGCCACTCCAGCGGCGTACGCACCGCTGGATTATCATCTTCAACGATGGTCAATTCAACCGTTGACCCCGTTAAGGAACTCAGTGCTTCAGCCAGTTTTTGCTGCGCGCCGCTGGAATTTAGGTGTCGCTGCGTGGAACGCAGGTGCAGGCAAACTACGTTGCCATTCTCTTCTTTCCAGGCATTAAGCGCCACCTGCTCCACCAGTTTAGGCAGCGAGAGCTGACTCACCTGGGCGGCCCACGGGTCGCGTTCAATGGCTTCAGCCGCAAGCTTTGCCGCCAGTTCCGGCGTTTTTTCATGCTCAAGCGCTTTTTTCAGCGCTTTCGGCGTGGCAACGACTTCTTTAACTTCTGCAACAGGATTGGTCGCTTTCCAGCGATACGCTTCTTTCTTCGCCGGTGCTTTTTCCAGCGCAGAGACCGCCGGACGCGCCTGAACACGTTCCGACACCGAAGCCAGTCTTTCCAGCGCAGCATTATTCACCGGCCGCGCGCGGGAAGCGGCTGCCGGTTCACTCTTTTTTGCTTTGGTTGCTCCCTGAGCACGTTGCAACTGGCTACGCGCCGCCAACACCTGACTGGTGGCATCGGAGAGCGGCACATTCTGTTGCTGTTGGGCAGGCGCAGGCTGCTGCTGCACCTGCGTCGGGGTCATCACCGCCGTGGGTGCGACCGGGGCAAACGACTGTCGTGGAACTTCAGGTTCCGGGAGCGGCATGCGCGGATGAAAAGCCAGCGCACGCAGCAGCGTCATTTCGACGCCCATTCGCCTGTCCGGCGCATACGGCAGTTCTTTGCGCCCGATTAACAAAGTTTGGTAGTAAAGCTGCACATCAGTTGGCGGAACAATTCGCGCCAGTTCACGCATACGCTGTTCAATGGCGGCCATATCGCTGCCGAGCGCGGCAGGCGAAAGCTGAACCATGGCAATACGATGCAGCAAAGCCGACATCTCAACCAGCAGCGCTTCCCATTCGATACCGCGCGCGGCGGCGTCGTTTACCAGCGCCATAACGCGTTCGCCGTCCGCAGCCACAACCGCTTCAACGAGCGAGAGCGCCTGGTCGTCGTCCAGCGTGCCGAGCATGGTGCTTACCGCCTCGGTCGAGACCTGACCATCGCCGCTGGCGATCGCCTGATCGGTAAGGCTCAGCGCATCACGCAGGCTGCCGTCCGCGGCGCGAGCCAGCAGTTGCAGTGCACGTGGTTCATGGGCGATATGCTCTTCTTTGAGGATATGCTCAAGCTGATGGCGAATCTGTTCGACATCCAACGCTTTAAGATGGAATTGCAGACAGCGCGACAGGATAGTCACCGGCAGCTTCTGCGGATCGGTAGTCGCCAGCAGGAACTTAACGTGCGCGGGCGGCTCTTCGAGCGTTTTCAGTAAGGCATTAAAACTGTGGCGCGACAGCATGTGCACTTCGTCGATCAAGTAGACCTTAAAGCGACCGCGCGCAGGCGCATACTGGACGTTATCCAGCAGGTCACGGGTGTCTTCGACTTTGGTGCGTGAGGCGGCGTCGATTTCAATCAGATCGACAAAACGCCCCTGCTCGATTTCCCGGCAATTATCGCACACGCCGCACGGCGTAGCGGTGATACCGGTTTCACAGTTTAATCCCTTCGCCAGCAAGCGGGCGATAGAGGTTTTCCCGACGCCACGGGTGCCGGAAAACAAATAAGCATGATGAATACGCCCTAACGACAAGCCGTTCGCCAGTGCCGTCAGCACATGTTCCTGGCCGACGACGTCAGCAAAGGTTTGTGGGCGCCATTTTCGGGCTAAGACCTGATAACTCATTGGCAGGCTCTGAAAGGCTGGAGGGTGGATTCACAGGGGGATAATGCTAACACAACCTCGCAGCGACGGCGAGGTTGACACGTTATATTCGGGCGTTATCGTTGCAGTCAGTTTGGTTTCGGGCAGCGCACAGAAACCGGAGCGTACACGCAGTACGTGAGGATTTCGAGCACTGACCGGGGCCAAAATGGCAAAAAAGATAGCCCTAAATTAGTGGCCCGGGAATGGAACCAGGCTATAACAGGTCAGCCCCTGTTTTTCCAGACGCTGTTCGCCGCCCAGATCAAACAGGTTAATGATAAAAGCAGCATCGGTAACTTCACCACCCAGACGACGGATCAGCTTCACGGTCGCTTCAATCGTGCCGCCAGTTGCCAGCAGGTCGTCCACAACCAGCACTTTATCGCCAGGTTTGATGGCATCAACGTGGATTTCCAGCTGATCGGTGCCGTACTCCAGCTCATAGGTCTCAGCAATAACTTCACGCGGAAGCTTACGGGGTTTGCGTACCGGAACAAAGCCGACGCCCAAACCCAACGCTACCGGCGCGCCAAACAGGAAGCCACGCGCTTCGGTGCCAACCACTTTAGTGATACCCGCATTTTTGTAGCGTTCAACCAGCAATTCAATGCTGAGGGCGTAGGCTTTCGGGTCTTCCAGTAAACTGGTGACATCACGAAAGAGAATGCCCGGTTTTGGGTAGTCGTGGATGCTTTTGATGCTATTTTTGAGAAACTCAAGCTGCTGTGCTGTCGCGGTCATAAGTTTGTGCCTGATTAATACAGTATTACTTCACGGCGCACTAAACACTTCATCCTCGACGTATCTTGAATGATTTTGTGTCTATATAAGAGCCAAGGTTACACTTGCTTAACCTTTGACCACCTGCGCCTGTGCTCGAAAACGGTCGAATTTACTGGCTGTGAGAGACAATTGCAACAGCGATTATTGCGCTTTACTGCTTTTGTTGTTTTTCATCAATCACCGGGATCCGCCACATAAAAATCAGTAAACAGGCGAGAATAACCAGCAGCAGGCCGCGCACCCACATCATATTGACCAGCCACAGTGAAATGCCAAACGTCACCAGGATCAACAAAATAGCGCGCGGTTTTGCTCCCGGCGGCATCGCACGGTGTTTTTGCCAGTGGCGCAAATACCCGCCGAACCACGAACGGTAAAGCAACCAGTCGTGAAAACGCGGCGATGAGCGGGCAAAACACCAGGCGGCCAGCAGTATAAACGGCGTCGTCGGCAACAGAGGCAATACAACGCCCAGCGTACCTAGCACTACCGCTATCCAGCCAATGATGATTAGAATAATGCGTTGCATAATATGAGTACTTAACACAGAGAATCGCTACTTTAGCATAACGGTTCTCATTTTCATCGGAGTGTTGTTGTGAAAACCGCCATGCTGTTACAGACGCTCGAAAACCAGCTTAACCGCTTGCGACAACATTGCGCCCCGCTGGCGCACCACACAACGCTTAGCGCCCGCTTTGACAGGCATCTGTTTCACACGCGCAGCACGTTGCTGCAGGCCTGCCTGGAAGAAGCTGACGATAATCTTACTGCCCTGCGCCGCGCCGTTGAGCAGCAGCAACTCCCACAAATCACCTGGCTTGCGGAACACCTTGCCTCACAGTTAGAGGCGATTTCACGTGAAACCGCCAGTTGGTCCCTTCGAGAGTGGGACAGCGCTTCTCCAGGTCTGGCGCGCTGGCAGCGCAAGCGGGTCCAACATCAGGAATTTGAACGCCGTCTGGTTGAAATGACGCGTGAACGCAAAGAGCGTCTGGCTCAGGCTACCGGCTTTGAAGAACAGCAAAAACTGCATCGTGAAGTAGAAGCATTCGAGGCGCGGCTGGCGCGCTGTCGCCATGCTCTGGCAAGAATAGAAAACGTGCTGGCGCGTTTAACCCGTTAATCCCCGGAGAATTTATGTCATTAGAGAACGCCCCGGACGAGGTCAAACTGGCCGTCGATTTGATTGTTTTACTTGAGGAAAATCAGCTACCAGCACGAACGGTGCTACGCGCGCTGGAGATCGTCATGCGTGATTATGAAAACAAACTTAAAACTGCGGAAGGCACCTCGCAAACTGATTAATTGCCCTCTGGTCTGCCATTGGCTTCGGTGTCAGAGTCGTCGCAACATCACGACGATAACGGACAGATCATGGAACGACTCCCCACCACACCCCACGACGCGGTCTTTCGGCAAATGCTGACGCAAAAGGAGGTTGCCCGAGATTTTTTGCAGATCCATTTGCCTGAAGCATTTCTCAATATATGCGATATGGATACATTAACGCTGGAATCAGGCAGCTTTATTGAGGACGATTTACATACCAGCTATTCAGATATCCTCTATTCCCTGCAAACAACACATGGACCCAGCTACGTTTACGCACTGATTGAACATCAGAGTAAGCCCGATAAATTCATGGCCTTTCGCCTGATGCGCTACGCAATTGCCGCCATGCAACACCATCTTAACGCCGGGCATAAGACATTACCTCTGGTCGTTCCTATCCTGTTTTACCATGGTATGGAAAGCCCGTGGCCTTATACCCTTAACTGGCATCACCTGTTTAGCGAACCAAAGCTTGCGAAAGCGCTTTACGGCAATGAATTTACACTGGTAGACCTGACCGTAATGCCAGATAATCAGATCTTGCAGCATCAACGGGTAGCGATGCTGGAACTCCTGCAAAAACATATTCGTCGACGGGATCTGAGTGAGCTATTGGATCAACTGGTCACACTCTTAACACAAGAGCATCTGACAGAATATCAAATCGACGTTTTGATTAATTACATGCTTAAAGCAGGAAATACCACGGAACCCGGCGTACTTGTCCGCCATCTGGCGCAGAGTGCGCCACAGTACAAGGAACAGCTGATGACGATTGCCGAATGGTTGGAAGAAAAAGGCAGAGTGGAAGGCATACAACAAGGGCTGGAAAAAGGGTTAGAAGAAGGTCGGCAGGTTGAAGCGCGTAATATCGCACAAAAAATGCTCGCCCGCGGCCTGGAACTGGAGCTGATTACGCACCTTACAGGCCTGACGCAGGAAGAACTGGTCGCGCTGGCGCACTAAATGCAATCAGGGCGACAAATATGCCGCCCTGATTGCAACTTAACCTACCGAAGGCGTCGGATCATCACCTTTAATGATGTCACGCTTAACCTCGGTCACGGTATCACCTTTCGCGTTATGCAGATGCACTTCGAGCTGGTTAAAGGCGATATCAATGTCGTTTTCACGGCACAAACGATCGACCGCACGGTTCAGTTCATCAACCGTGTGGCTACGATCGCGCAGTTCACGTACGTATAATCGCAGTTCATGATCCAGCGTGCTGGCGCCGAAGGCGGTAAAGAACACCGCAGGCTCTGGATCGTGCATCACTTTCGGGTGTTCCATCGCCGCCTGCAGCAGCACTTTCTTCACTTTATCCAGATCCGAACCGTAGGCCACGCCGATGCGGATCACCAGACGCGTGGTGGTATCGGAAAGCGACCAGTTGATCAAACGCTCCGTCACAAATGCTTTGTTCGGGATGATCACCTCTTTGCGATCGAAGTCGGTAATGGTGGTGGCACGGATACGGATCTTGCTGACCGTTCCTGAGAACGTACCGATAGTCACGGTATCGCCGATGCGGACCGGGCGTTCAAACAGAATAATCAGACCCGAAACAAAGTTACCGAAGATTTCCTGCAAGCCAAAACCAAGACCAACCGACAGGGCTGCTGCCAGCCACTGTAGCTTATCCCATGAAACACCGAGCGATCCGAAGACCGTCATCGCGCCGATGGCGATGATCGCGTAGTTAAGGATCGTGGTGATCGCATACGAAGCGCCCTGACGCATCTTCAGTCGCGACAGCACCAGCACTTCCAGCAGGCCGGGTAAGTTACGGATCAGCGCCCACGCGACCATTGACGCAATAATCGCAAACAGCAGGCTGCCCATGGTGACGTCTTTCACCACCGCAGCTCCCGCTTCGGTGCCGTTGTAATGCCAGAGCGTAATGCTATCGAGGTAGCTGAATACAGTTATCAAATCAGACCAAATAGCCCAGAACAGAACACCAAACAGGGCAACCATTACCAGCATGGTGATGCGCAGCGTTTGCTGGTTCACCTGCTCAAGCGCAATGGTCGGTTCTTCCTGCGGCTCGGCTCCTTCTGCCCCTTCTTTCACCAGGTTCTGACGACGCGCTAAGGCACGGCGCCAGGCGATACGCCGTGCCGCCACGCTCAATCCACGCAGTACCGTCTGATACAGCAGGTTCCAGAGGATAACCAGATAGACCGTTTCAATCCAACGACCGGCCAGGCGCAACGTGGTGTAGAAATACCCTGTCGCCGTCAGCACCATTAATGCAATCGGGATAATTGAGAGGACAGTAATGGTAACCAGACGCAAGCCATGCGACTCTTTGTCGCGCCAGCTTTCACGACACATTGGCCATACCAGGAAGGCGATCAGCAGCAGGTTGAGGAAAATAACTACCTGACCCAGCACATCGTCCATCAAATTAAGCGGCGACAGCTCAGCAATGACTGACCAGAAGTTGAGCGGTAACAGCGCCAGGCTAATACGCACGATCTGGCGGCGCCAGTGGCTGGTCTGCTTCGCTGGCATACCAAAATGACGAATTGCCACGCCATCTTTTTCCAGCACCTTCCAGCACAGACCAAACACCAGCCAGAAGACTGTCATCTTCTTACTGAACGCCCACAGCAGGTCGCTGATATTCAACTGCATGGTAAGCAGAATCAGGCCCACGGCGAGGATAATCAGGCACGCCGGCAACGCTCGGATCAGATCGATCAGAATCGCTTTTGGCGTATTGAGCTGACTGTCATTACGCAGATTCCCTACTGCGGCGGCTAATTTCGCCTGATACTCTTTCAACCATTTCAAACGCCAGCGGATTAACCCGGCAATAAGCAGCAGCGGTAGCCCCGCCAGGAACGCAATAAAGACGGCGGGCCAGGCTTTTTCCCAGTTCACCGTGATTTTCATCGACTTAAACTGGTCTTTTAGCGTTTGCGGGAAGGCTTTAATCCAGTCCCAGTCCATCGGACGATTACTATTAACCCAGAAGATTTGCTGCGTGAGGATCCCTTTCAGGTTCTTCGACACGCTCATTAGCTGCTGTTGATTGATTTGCAGGTTAATCGCCATCATCAACTGGTTGCCCAGCTGCTTGTTCAGCTGATCCAACAGTTCACGGCGCATATCCACAACCTGCAGCAGGGCATCATGGACTTCACCATTCACTTCGTTGCTGTGCCCTTCTTCCAGTTTGGCGACAAACGCATCGTTCTGGAATAGCGCATCACGCTGCTGGTTTATCTCAAACTGTTCCAGACGCAAATCAGCGATCCGGTTAGTCATATCGGCAAGTTCATCCGCCGACGGCAGCGTTTGTTGTTGCTGATACAGAATACGCGACAGCAGCAGACTGCCTTTCAGGACAGCAATCTGCTCTTTAATGTTGCGTTCGGATTGCAACGCGCGGTCAAGCCAGTTTTTGACTTTGATATTCTGCTGCATCAGGTTGTTGCCGTTTTCGGTCGCGGCAATCAGACGCTGACTTAGCTGATGGTTAACGTCCAGTTCCTGCTTCACTAACGGATTTGACTGAATACGCTCGGCTTCATCCGGCGTTACCGCTTCCTGAGCCGTCTTTTCGGTTAACGTCAGTCGTTTGCTGTTCACCGCTTCTTGCAGAAGCTGGAGCTGATGTTCAAGCCGGTTACTGTTAGCTGTTACGTAATCACGTTGTTTTTGCAAGGTATCCTGCAAAACAGTATTACCTTCGAGGCTCTTACGCTGTTGGTCGATCTGCGCACTCAGCAGCGCCTGCTGTGACTGCAGCAACACCTGCTGGCTGGGGCGTAACGCCGCCTCTCCCACATTGGTGCCATCGAGTCGATTGCGGATTTGCTGCATTTGCTGCGACGCGGTGTACATCGCATTCTGCACACGCTCTGGCTGCGTTTGCAGCGACACCAATTGGCTGTTGTAGGCAGCAAGATCGTTTTGCGAGCTTTGCAGATCATCCAAAACCTGTGCCACGCGCGACTCAAGCTGTCGTAAGGAGAGTGTACTCAGCGTTTTTCGCGTTTCATCGTCGTTATCGACATCGCTGAGCGAATTTAACGCATCCGTCGCCTGACGCATTTTCTCCGGCGCCTGGGCAACTTTCTGACGAAGCTGTACGGTCTCATCTTTCACGCGATCGATTTTATCCAGCGTGGCGATGGTATCGAGGAGATCCTGTTGAACCAGCTTATCCTGCGCGGAGAGATCTTTTTGTTTACTCAGTGCATCCAGTTGGCTCTGAATATCCGCTTTCGTCGGCAGTTCACCACTCTGTTGCGCCCGCGCAAAAGCAGACGACTGGCAAGAAAGCAAGAGAATGAAGAAAAGGATGGTAATAGCAATAAGATGCTGTGAACGTTTATAGAGCTGCAACATAGTCATGAGAGTGAACGTTTCTGAACCGGAAAAGTGACCGAAAATAGTCAAGCGGCAAGAATATCACGGCTGTGACCGGCAGAATAGCAGCAGGCAAAACGACCAGGAGAATTCCTGGTACAGGCCCAAAACATTTAGTGGATTTCCGCCACGCCAAGCCGCAGAGTTGGGCACATAAGGCACATCTCCAGCAGCACTGCGACGTATTCCCGAGCTTCTTTTTTCAGATCAAACGATTCGGGGGCAAATAACCAGTTTTCTATGATTCCGGTAATATAGCTACGCAACAGGACCGCCACGCGACGGGTGTTCAGGTTTTCCGGCAGCATATTGGCATCCATACAGTGCCGCAATGTTTGTTCGATACGATCGTAATTTTCAATACAAAGATGGCGTTGAGCTAACTGAACAGAGGCCATTTCCCCGACAAATTCGCATTTGTGGAATATAATTTCCAGCAACAAACGTCGGCGTTCTTCTGTCACGGTAGCTTCAAGAACGTAAATTAAAATTTCTCTTAATACTGATAGTGGATCGTCGGGGAATTTTGCCTGATACTCAGTCTCTAACTCATCAATGTTAGGTTTTGCTAGCTCCCAGATTTCACTGAATAAATCCGACTTGTTTTTGAAATGCCAATAGATTGCGCCGCGCGTGACACCAGCGGCTTTTGCGATCTCCGCAAGCGAGGTGGATGATACCCCTTGTTGCGAAAACAAATGCAGAGCAACATCGAGAATATGCTGTCGTGTTTCCTGTGCTTGTTGTTTGGTTTTTCGTGCCATATGTCAGTGAATTTACAGGCGTTAGATTTACATACATTTGTGAATGTATGTACCATAGCACGACGATAATATAAACGCAGCAATGGGTTTATGGGCTTTAAGCCATTGATCAATTTGAAATCGGACACTCGAGGTTTACATATGAACAAAAACAGAGGGTTAACGCCTCTGGCAGTCGTTCTGATGCTCTCAGGCAGCTTAGCGCTAACAGGATGTGACGACAAACAGGCCCAACAAGGGGGCCAGCAGATGCCAGAGGTTGGAGTTGTTACGCTCAAAACTGAACCTCTACAGATAACAACTGAGCTTCCGGGTCGCACCAGTGCGTTTCGCATTGCAGAAGTTCGTCCTCAGGTTAGCGGTATTATCCTGAAGCGTAATTTCACCGAAGGTGGTGACATCGAAGCGGGTGTGTCTCTCTATCAGATTGATCCTGCGACTTACCAGGCCGCTTATGAAAGCGCAAAAGGCGATCTGGCCAAAGCACAAGCCGCAGCAAATATCGCTCAACTGACGGTTAAACGTTATCAGAAACTGTTGGGTACCAAGTACATCAGTCAACAGGACTATGATAGCGCGCTGGCAGACGCACAGCAGGCAAACGCCGCCGTTGTCGCCGCGAAAGCCGCGGTAGAAACTGCACGCATCAATCTGGCCTATACCAAAGTGACGTCGCCGATCAGCGGCCGCATTGGTAAATCATCCGTTACGGAAGGTGCTCTGGTGCAAAACGGTCAAGCGACCGCGCTGGCGACCGTTCAACAGTTGGACCCGATCTACGTGGACGTGACGCAGTCAAGCAACGACTTCCTGCGCCTGAAACAAGAGCTGGCCAACGGCACGCTGAAGCAAGAGAACGGCAAAGCGAAAGTCGAACTGGTAACCAATGACGGCATTAAATTCCCGCAGTCCGGCACGCTGGAATTTTCTGATGTGACGGTTGATCAAACTACCGGGTCGATTACGTTACGCGCCATCTTCCCTAACCCGGATCACACCTTACTGCCGGGTATGTTCGTTCGCGCACGTCTGGAAGAAGGGATTAACCCAACGGCATTACTGGTTCCACAGCAAGGCGTTACCCGTACACCGCGTGGCGATGCCAGTGCATTGGTTATCGGTGCAGACAACAAAGTTGAAACTCGTCAAATTGTCGCGGCACAAGCGATTGGCGACAAATGGTTAGTCACTGATGGACTTAAGCCGGGCGACCGCGTGATTGTCACTGGGCTGCAGAAAGTACGTCCTGGCGCGCAGGTAAAAGCGCAGGAAATCACCGCTGATAACAACCAGCAAGGCCAAAGCGGTAGCCAGCCTGAACAGTCCAAGTCTTAACTTAAACAGGAGCCGTTAAGACATGCCTAATTTCTTTATCGATCGCCCAATATTTGCGTGGGTGATCGCCATTATCATCATGTTGGCAGGGGGGCTCGCGATCCTCAAATTGCCGGTAGCGCAATATCCGACTATTGCACCGCCAGCAGTGACGATCTCCGCGACCTACCCTGGCGCTGATGCCAAAACAGTACAGGATACTGTTACGCAGGTTATCGAACAGAACATGAACGGTATCGATAACCTGATGTACATGTCCTCTAACAGTGACTCCACGGGGACCGTGCAGATCACCCTAACCTTCCAGTCTGGTACTGATGCGGATATCGCGCAGGTACAGGTGCAGAACAAACTGCAGCTGGCCATGCCGTTGCTGCCTCAGGAAGTACAGCAACAAGGGGTTAGCGTTGAGAAGTCATCCAGCAGCTTCCTGATGGTTGTCGGTGTTATCAACACCAACGGCACCATGACGCAGGAGGATATTTCCGACTACGTTGGCGCCAACATGAAGGATGCCATCAGCCGTACTTCAGGTGTGGGTGATGTTCAGCTGTTCGGTTCTCAGTACGCGATGCGTATCTGGATGGATCCGAACAAACTGAACAACTTCCAGCTGACGCCGGTTGATGTAATCAGCGCCATCAAAGCGCAGAACGCCCAGGTTGCAGCCGGTCAGTTAGGTGGTACACCACCGGTGAAAGGCCAGCAGCTTAACGCGTCAATCATCGCGCAAACCCGTCTGACCTCCGCTGATGAGTTCAGCAAAATTCTGCTGAAAGTGAATCAGGATGGTTCCCAGGTTCGTCTGCGTGACGTGGCGAAAGTGGAACTGGGCGGTGAGAACTACGATATCATTGCGAAGTTCAACGGTAAACCGGCATCCGGTCTGGGTATCAAGCTGGCGACAGGTGCTAACGCCCTGGATACAGCAAACGCTATCCGCGATGAACTGAAGAAGATGGAACCGTTCTTCCCGTCAGGTCTGAAGATCGTTTACCCGTATGACACCACGCCGTTCGTGAAAATATCTATTCACGAAGTAGTGAAAACGCTGGCGGAAGCAATCATCCTCGTGTTCCTGGTAATGTATCTGTTCCTGCAGAACTTCCGCGCGACGCTGATTCCGACTATCGCCGTGCCGGTGGTGCTCTTGGGTACGTTTGCCGTCCTTGCGATTTTCGGCTTCTCGATAAACACCCTGACGATGTTCGGGATGGTGCTCGCCATCGGCCTGCTGGTGGATGACGCCATCGTTGTGGTCGAGAACGTTGAACGTGTAATGGCTGAGGAAGGACTACCGCCGAAGGAAGCAACGCGTAAATCAATGGGCCAGATTCAGGGCGCACTGGTGGGTATCGCGATGGTACTGTCAGCGGTATTTATCCCAATGGCGTTCTTCGGGGGTTCTACCGGTGCAATTTACCGTCAGTTCTCCATCACCATTGTTTCCGCGATGGCGTTGTCTGTACTGGTGGCATTGATTCTGACCCCTGCCCTGTGTGCGACCATGCTCAAACCGATTGCTAAAGGCGATCACGGAGAAGGCAAAAAAGGCTTCTTCGGCTGGTTTAACCGCATGTTCGATAAGAGTACGCACCATTACACCGATAGCGTAGGCGGTATTCTGCGCAGCACCGGTCGTTATCTGGCGCTGTATCTGATCATCGTTGTGGGCATGGCCTATCTGTTCGTTCGTCTGCCAAGTTCGTTCCTGCCAGATGAAGATCAGGGGGTATTCCTGTCTATGGCTCAGCTGCCAGCGGGTGCAACGCAAGAGCGTACCCAGAAGGTGCTGGACGAAATGACGGATTACTATCTGACCAAAGAAAAAGCGAACGTTGAATCGGTGTTTGCCGTTAACGGCTTCGGTTTTGCAGGTCGTGGTCAGAACACCGGTATTGCATTCGTCTCTTTGAAAGACTGGAGTGAACGTCCAGGTAAAGAGAACAAAGTTGAAGCGATTACTCAACGTGCAATGGGCGCATTCTCGCAGATCAAAGACGCGATGGTCTTTGCCTTTAACCTGCCAGCGATTGTGGAGTTAGGGACCGCAACCGGTTTTGACTTCCAGTTGATTGACCAGGCAGGTCTGGGCCATGAGAAGCTGACTCAGGCGCGTAACCAACTGTTTGGTGAAGTCGCGAAGCATCCTGATCTGTTGGTCGGTGTTCGTCCTAACGGTCTGGAAGATACGCCGCAGTTCAAGATCGATATCGATCAGGAAAAAGCGCAGGCTCTGGGCGTTTCCATTAGTGATATTAATACAACGCTGGGTGCAGCATGGGGCGGAAGCTACGTGAATGACTTCATCGACCGTGGTCGTGTGAAGAAAGTTTACGTCATGTCTGAAGCGAAATACCGTATGTTGCCGGAAGATATTGGAAACTGGTATGTCCGCGGCAGCGATGGACAGATGGTACCGTTCTCCGCCTTCTCTACCTCACGTTGGGAATACGGTTCACCGCGTCTGGAACGCTATAACGGTTTGCCTTCCATGGAAATCTTAGGTCAGGCCGCTCCGGGTAAAAGTACCGGTGAAGCCATGGCCATGATGGAGCAACTGGCCAGCAAACTGCCATCCGGTATCGGTTATGACTGGACCGGTATGTCCTACCAGGAACGACTGTCCGGCAACCAGGCCCCTGCCCTGTATGCCATTTCACTGATCGTCGTGTTCTTGTGTCTGGCAGCGCTGTACGAGAGCTGGTCAATTCCGTTCTCCGTAATGCTGGTTGTACCGCTGGGTGTTATCGGTGCATTGCTGGCAGCAACGTTCCGCGGCCTGACCAACGACGTTTACTTCCAGGTAGGCCTGCTCACAACCATTGGGTTGTCGGCGAAGAACGCGATACTTATCGTCGAATTCGCCAAAGACTTGATGGATAAAGAGGGTAAAGGTCTGATAGAGGCGACGCTGGACGCAGTACGCATGCGTTTACGTCCAATCCTGATGACGTCACTGGCCTTTATTCTGGGCGTAATGCCGCTGGTCATCAGCTCCGGCGCAGGTTCCGGTGCACAGAACGCCGTTGGTACTGGCGTAATGGGCGGGATGGTGACGGCTACCGTGTTGGCTATCTTCTTTGTTCCGGTGTTCTTTGTGGTGGTACGCCGCCGCTTTAGCCGCAAAAATGAAGATATTGAGCATAGCCACTCAGTAGAGCATCATTGATACATCTCTAAAGATAAGGCCGCGCAAGCGGCCTTTTTTCTGGAAAAATCATAAAAATCACTTATTGCCATTCCGTTTATTTTCTATCGGATAAATAAGCGATATAATCCTTGCAGCCTTAAAGGCTATTCTTAAAAAAACAGCGAGAGTTCTTATTTACTTTAATAAATATTAAGATTAATCCTATCCACTGGTTCACATTGTCGGTTGTTGCCTTTCGTTGCTAAACCTAAACAAGATAACCCGATGATTGCCCGAAGAATAAAGAAATTGTCCCATTTCGAATAGCGGCATTTATCTGTTAAAATGTAAAAATGACTTAGCATCATAATTTTACATAATTGTAATTTTTCGTGATATGACGATGAAATCTTTTTTAGAGTAGATTATAGTTAAATCATCAGGAGTCGCGGGCAAGTTCCAGGTAGTTGTTGTATCCATCCCGAAAGGTGTTCGGTTAGTTTAAGCCACTAAGAAGGGGATGCGTTATGGATGAATACTCACCCAAAAGACATGATATCGCGCAGCTTAAATTTCTCTGCGAAACTCTGTATCATGACTGTCTTGCAAACCTTGAACAAAGTAACCATGGCTGGGTTAATGACCCTACCTCTGCAACCAGCTTGCAGCTCAATGAACTGATAGAGCATATTGCAACCTTCGCACTTAATTATAAAATTAAGTACAATGAGGACAATAAGCTGATCGCACAGATAGATGAATACCTGGATGACACTTTTATGTTGTTCAGCAGTTATGGTATTAATACGCAGGATCTGCAGAAATGGCGGAAGTCAGGTAATCGACTGTTTCGCTGTTTTGTCAATGCCACCAGGGCTAATCCTGTTAGTTTGTCTTGTTAAAAATTATTACAATCATAGGTAAGAGTTATGTCCGATAAACCATTAACTAAAACAGATTATTTGATGCGCCTGCGACGTTGCCAGACAATTGATACGCTAGAGCGCGTTATTGAAAAAAATAAATATGAATTGTCCGACAACGAACTGGCTGTATTTTACTCAGCAGCAGATCATCGCCTTGCTGAATTGACCATGAATAAGCTTTACGACAAGATTCCAACTTCTGTTTGGAAATTCATTCGCTAATTGCACTCAAGGTTAAGTCAGGTATAGCGGTACCGTTGTCTGGCTGACCATTTTCGTATTTACAATGGTTATTTAATTCAAATCGCGTGACTATGATCACAGCAAAGAAGCGGGAACGTTCCCCTTGTTTGCATTACGTTTTACTGTGCTGAAATAACCTTCAGTACACAGGGAATTCGTAATGCGTAATGAAAAGCAAAAAATGATCGCCGGCGAATACTATCGCCCGGCAGATGAAATGCTGCGCAGTGACCGACTACGCGCTCGTCAGTTGATCCATCGCTACAATCTCACCGCACCCGATGAAAAAAATGAGCGTCAGGAAATCCTGCACGATCTGTTAGGTCAGAGTGAGGGAGCCTATATTGAACCCTCTTTCCGTTGTGATTACGGTTATAACATCTATCTTGGTAAAGACTTTTACGCTAATTTCGATTGCGTTATGCTCGACGTCTGTCCAATTCATATTGGCGACAACTGCATGCTGGCACCAGGCGTTCATATCTATACCGCGACCCATCCGCTGGATGCTACCGAGCGCAACAGTGGCCTGGAGTTCGGAAAGCCCGTGACTATCGGCAATAATGTCTGGATAGGTGGCCGTGCAGTGATCAATCCCGGCGTCACGCTGGGCGATAACGTGGTTGTGGCATCAGGCGCAGTGGTCACTAAAAGCGTTCCGGCAAACACCGTGGTTGGGGGCAATCCCGCGAGGATCATCAAAACGCTGTGATCTTAAATGTAACTGTTATGCTAAATTGCGGTTAATCTGTTACTTTCTTCAAAGGGTATCCCCTTTTAAAATAGGGCGATCCCTCCTGAATTTTGCAGATATCACGAAGGCAAGAGATGACAGAAATACAGCGCCTGCTTACTGAAACAATCGACGATTTAAATATTCGAGAGAAGCGCGACAACAAACCGCGCTTTAGCATCAGCTTTATTCGCAAACACCCAGGGCTGTTTATCGGCATGTATGTTGCGTGGTTTGCCACGTTGGCGGTGATGCTACAGTCAGAAACGTTAGTCGATTCAGTATGGCTGCTGGTGGTGCTGTTCGTTGTACTCAACGGCTTTTTCTTTTTCGACGTTGCGCCACGATACCGCTTTGAAGATATCGACGTTCTGGATTTTAGAGTTTGCTATAACGGAGAATGGTACAACACTCGCTTTGTCCCCTCCTCTCTCATCGATACTATCCTGCACTCACCGTCCGTGGATAGCGAACATAAAGCACAGCTGCAAAAGATGATATCGCGCAAAGGCGAACTCTCGTTTTACGATGTCTTTACGCTTACCCGCGCCCAGACCAGCCAGTAACGGCATCTCAGCACAGATAAAAAAAGTGCGTTCCTGCGAAGGTAACGCACTTTAATCCCTGAAATGCTGGCAAAGAAACTAACGTCTTTTTTTACGCCCCTGTACTGCTTTAAAGCGCGGATTCGTTTTGCAGATAACGTACAAACGCCCTTTGCGTTTTACTATCTGGCAGTCAGGATGGCGCTGTTTTGCGCTGCGAAGTGAATTGAGTACCTGCATTTTAACCCCGCTTAACGCCAATAAAATGACCAAAACGTTTTTGGAAACGTGCTGCACTACCTTCATTATCAAAGGTTTTTTGTTTCCCGGTATAGTACGGATGTGATTTAGAAGAGATATCGAGGGTCACGTACGGGTACATTTTCCCCTCAAACTCAATTTCACGCTCAGTCTTGATGGTCGAACCGACCTTAAAGAATTCATTGGCACTGGTATCGTGAAACACTACGGTACGGTAAAAAGGATGAATATCCGGTTTCATAGCAACCTCAATTTGATACGTTATAACATAACCATAAAAATACACCACTCTTGTACAAACCACAACCTGATTTACGCTACAGGGAGTCAAACGGGATGATAAATGGCCGTAAATATATGATGCCAATCGAATAGCTTTTTGGGGTTTCGGATATACTTTCCCTACGCTGTGTAAATAAGGATATCACTGTGACAACACGACATCTGATAAGCCTGGTGACTGGGGTACTGTTCCTTTCCATCCTCGCGCCTGTAGGTTTAAGCCTGTGGCTGGCACATCGTCAGGTCGAAACGAAATTTATCGATGAACTCGACATGTTCTCAACTCGAGTCGCATTACGTACGGAACGCGTAGGCGAGCAGGCGAAAAAAGCATTACGCCATATTGAAGCATTTCAGGGGGTGCCTTGCAGTGACGAGCATTTGCTGGAAATGCGTCGTTTGTCCTATAGCTACCGCTATATTCAGGAAGTGCTGTACCTCAAAGATAATGTTCCGCAATGCTCATCTCTGGAAAAAAGAAGCCAGGCAGACGCATTTCCACCCGCAATGAAAGTCACGCCTGATGGATATCGCGCATGGCTTACCACGCAAAATGATTTGGGCATCAAGCGCTTTATGGCAGCATTAGGGAGCGAACATTATGTTGTGATGGTCGATCCGGGTTCTTTCATTGACGTCATCCCTTTTGGCTCATGGCCGATTGAAGTGACTATCATTGGCACCGTGCGCAACGTTGTTGTTGCCAGTAGCGCCGATCTGCCATCGGACGTTTTGCAGCATGTACAGCAAGAAAAATCGATTACTCATTTTAAAAAAGATGGCAGCATTTATAACGCCCGCCCCTTTCCTGAGTTGGGTATTACGATCGTAACCTGGGCATCTACCCTGCCATTGCAAAAAACCTGGCACCGGCAGGCACTGATCTGGCTCCCGGCAGGCATTCTTATAGGCTTGCTCACCGCCGCCTTTGTTTTGCGTATTTTGCGCCGCTTACAGTCGCCCCATCACCAATTACAGGACGCTATCCAGCATCGGGACATCAAAGTCCACTACCAACCAATTATCTCGCTCAAAACGGGGAAAGTGGTTGGAGCAGAGGCGCTGGCTCGCTGGCAGCAGGCCGACGGAAGCTATCTGTCGCCGGAAGTTTTCGTCGCGCTGGCGCATGAAACCGGGCTGACAGAGTCCCTCACCCGATTGATCATTGAAAGCGTATTTGAAGATTTAGGTAAATGGCTACGTCAGCATCCGGAGCAGCATATATCCATCAACCTTGAGTCAGCCGATCTGTCTTCCGAAACGCTTCCTGCCCTGTTAGGTCAGAAGGTGAACCACTGGCAACTTAAGCCTGCGCAAATCGCGCTGGAACTAACCGAACGCGAGTTTGCCGACCCAAAAAACAGCGCGCCGTTTATTGCCAAATACCGTCAGGCGGGTCATTCAATCTATATTGATGACTTTGGCACCGGCTATTCCAGCCTGAGCTATTTACAGGATCTGGATGTCGACATCCTGAAGATAGACAAATCGTTCGTTGATGCACTGGAATACAACAACGTGACGCCGCATATCATCGAGATAGCAAAAACGCTGAAACTTGAGATGGTGGCGGAAGGTATCGAAACCAAGAATCAGGAAACCTGGCTACGCCAGCATGGCGTGCAGTACGGTCAGGGCTGGCTGGCTTTGTTGAATAAATCAGATTTCGGGTAAGTCTCCCCCGTAGCGGGTTGTGTTTTCAGGCAATACGCACGCTTTCAGGCATACCTGCTTTCGTCATTTTGTTCAGCGCTCGTACCAGGGCCATAGCCTCCGCAACCTGACCATCGTAGTCACGCAGCGTCAGTGAACCCCCGAACAGCTGTTTTACCCGGTACATCGCCGTTTCCGCTATCGAGCGACGGTTGTAATCTGTTGTCCATTTCCACCGCGCATTACTCCCGGTCATTCGCTGATTAGCCACTGCACGGTTACGGTCTGCATATTCACCGGGCCAGTAACCCGCACCTTTTCGGGGAGGGATAAGCGCGCTGATTTTCTTACGCCGCAGTTCATCGTGACATAGCCGGGTATCGTAAGCGCCATCGGCGGCGGCTGACCTGATTTTCCGGTGGGTTTGCCGGATTAACCCGGGGAAGGCCTCTGAGTCCGTAACATTGTTCAGCGACAGGTCAGCGCAGATGATTTCATGTGTTTTACTGTCAACGGCGAGATGCAGCTTACGCCAGATACGGCGGCGTTCCTGGCCATGCTTTTTGACTTTCCACTCGCCTTCACCGAAGACCTTCAGCCCGGTGGAATCAATTACCAGGTGTGCGATTTCACCCCGGGTGGACGTTTTGAAACTGACATTAACCGACTTTGCCCGCCTGCTGACACAGCTGTAATCCGGGCAGCGTAGCGGAACGTTCATCAGAGAAAAAATGGAATCAATAAAGCCCTGCGCAGCGCGCAGGGTCAGCCTGAATACGCGTTTAATGACCAGCACAGTCGTGATGGCAAGGTCAGAATAGCGCTGAGGTCTGCCTCGTGAAGAAGGTGTTGCTGACTCATACCAGGCCTGAATAGCTTCATCATCCAGCCAGAAAGTTATGGAGCCACGGTTGATGAGGGCTTTATTGTAGGTGGGCCAGTTGGTGATTTTGAACTTTTGCTTTGCCACGGAACGGTCTGCGTTGTCGGGAAGATGCGTGATCTGATCCTTCAACTCAGCAAAAGTTCGATTTATTCAACAAAGCC